>CP128857.1:0-307376 GCA_030388725.1 Prodigiosinella aquatilis | reverse complement strand
GGGGCGAGCAGTCCAGGCGTCCCGCTCACCAGACCGCCGATACAGGTTCGCCTGTATCGGCCCTTCCCGTCCATAATCAGACAGAGCTACTCAATAGGATAGCCGGGCATAGCCCAGACAGAGGGCCAGTCTCCCGGTTGCCCGCCATTGCATTCAGGCTGATAGTTATAAGCGACCAGTTGGAAGTTTTTACCGTCAAACACCCACTGCGCACTCTCACCACAATCCGCAATACCGCGCCCTTTGGCGGAGTAGTACAGCATGCCGATTTCCGGATCGTACTCCGCTTCAGTGAACCAGCGAATTTTGTCATCCTGACTGTCCGCTATTTTTATAGGTCGCGACAATACCAGTAATTGCGCACCCTGCGGATTATTGCGTGGTGTGACAAACAGCATGCTGGAAGATTGATAAGCGCCCATACCACAGTTCAGCATGACCAACGCCAACTCATTGGTCAGCGGTTCTGCTTCACTCAATGCACGAGCCTCTTTGCTCAAACCACAACCTTCTTCTTCCAGAACGGATCTTTTGGCCGCGACTACCGCATCGATAAGCTCGTCAGTTTTCACCAACGGTGGCGGTTGAATATAAGCAGGGTTGATATCCTGACTCACCGGCACAGCGGGAACGGATGAAACGTCACCGTCTCCCACTTGCAGTAATGCACTACGGTTATTTAACCGTCCTTGTCGTTCATCCACCAGCAATAATGCGGCATTTAAACCAGCCAGGGAGATTGCTTCTTCTTCACTGGTGCTACCTGCAGACAACGTTAACCATTTGGCATTTTTAGTCGCCTGAACAAAGCGTTGAATGGCATCAAGTTGCTCGGTATGTACATAGAAGGCTCCCTCTTCTTCATCTGGCTGCCACGCAGGTTGAGTCAATGGGAACCGCACACCATCCATAAAAAGCGCCTGCCGTTTGTCCGCCAAATCAAAATCCAGGGAGATTTTTCCCTGTGGGCCTGATTCACGCTTGAGTGTAACGCGTAGGTAAGCATCACTATTCCTGACATCACAATCATTCAGGTTATTGCAGGTCACCTGCCAATGTTTGAACATCTTTTGTATTGGCTTTACCCCTTGCCAGGGAGACGGAGATGTCGTGACGTTCTGGGCGTTAACCGGGCTGATAATCAACTGAGTCAGTAATATGACAAAAAGTATTGTTTTTAATCGCATTGAACATGCCTTTTTGATGCGTCCATCAGAATGTTATAGCGCAATAATCAAATGTTCTGTGCATAAAAAACGCCGGAAGTGTTTTTAAACGCTGTGTAGCAACGGACCAAAGCAGGGTCGGCGGCAGATAGACGCCATAAAAAAACCGCTCCTTACTGCTAAGGAGCGGTTTTTATCAAGCCTGACTAACGATTACTTGTCGTCGTTGTTACCCAGACCAGCATTCAACAACTCTGCCAAATTGGCCGTAGCTTCTTCAGCGCTAACCTGAGGCGTAACCGGGGTATCAACCACCTGACGACGGCGCATACGCTCCTGGTGGTACGAATAACCAGTCCCAGCCGGGATCAAACGACCCACGATCACGTTTTCTTTCAAACCGCGCAGCTCATCACGTTTACCCGCAACCGCAGCTTCAGTAAGCACACGAGTAGTTTCCTGGAATGATGCCGCAGAGATGAAGGACTCGGTAGCCAGAGAAGCCTTGGTGATACCCAGCAAATCTCGGGCATACGTTGCCGAGATCTTGCCGTTTGCTTCCAATTGGCGGTTGGCAATCTTAACGCGGGAAATTTCCGCCTGTTCGCCTTCCAAGAACTCCGAGCTACCTGAACTCGCGATGGTACATTTACGCAGCATCTGACGAACGATAACTTCAATGTGTTTATCGTTAATCTTAACACCTTGCAGACGGTAAACGTCCTGAACCTCGTTGGTGATATAGCGCGTAACAGCATGGACACCACGCAGACGCAGAATATCATGCGGAGATTCCGGGCCATCGGAGATAACATCTCCGCGTTCTACGAGTTCACCTTCAAACACGTTGAGCTGACGCCACTTCGGAATCATCTCTTCATACGGTTCACTGCCATCTATTGGTGTAATCACCAGACGACGTTTACCTTTGGTTTCTTTACCGAAGGAAACGACACCGCTGATTTCGGCCAGAATAGCCGGTTCTTTCGGACGACGGGCTTCGAACAGATCCGCAACACGTGGCAAACCACCGGTAATATCCTTGGTACCGCCGGATTCCTGCGGGATACGTGCCAGTGTGTCACCTGCATTGATTTGTACACCATCTTCCAACTGGACAATGGCTTTACCCGGCAAGAAGTATTGAGCAGGCATATCCGTACCCGGAATCAATACATCATTGCCATTGGCATCTACAATTTTCAACGCCGGGCGTAGTTCTTTACCACCACCGGTACGTTCCGCACTATCCAGTATCACGATAGAGGACAACCCAGTCAGTTCGTCAGTTTGACGAGTGATGGTCTGGGTGTCGATCATATCAGTGAAGCGAATGTTACCGCTCACTTCAGTGATAACCGGCATGGTATGCGGATCCCAATTAGCAACAGTTTCGCCGCCGACAACATCAGCACTATCGCCCTTCGCCATGACCGCGCCATAAGGCACTTTATAGCTTTCTTTGGTGCGACCGAATTCATCAATCAGCTTCAATTCGGTATTACGCGATGTAATCACCAGTTTACCCACGTTGTTCATAACGAACTTCGCGTTAAACAGTTTCAGGCTACCTTTGTTCTTCACCTGAATACTGGATTCGGCTGCCGCACGAGACGCCGCACCACCGATGTGGAACGTACGCATGGTCAGCTGCGTACCTGGTTCACCGATGGACTGTGCCGCGATAACCCCGACTGCTTCACCCTTGTTGATGATGTGCCCACGCGCCAGGTCACGTCCATAACACTTGGCGCAAACGCCAAAGTCAGTTTCGCAACTTACGACAGAACGGACTTTAACCGCATCGACAGAGTTTTCTTCCAGCAGGTCACACCATTTCTCGTTCAGCAACGTATTACGTGGAACCAGAATATCAGCTGTACCCGGTTTGATAACGTCTTCAGCCGTCACACGACCAAGCACACGCTCACGCAACGGCTCTTTAACGTCACCGCCCTCGATAACCGGGGTCATCATGATACCTTCGTGAGTACCACAATCATCTTCAGTGACTACCAGATCCTGCGCCACATCAACCAAACGGCGTGTCAGATAACCGGAGTTTGCGGTTTTCAGTGCCGTATCCGCCAGACCTTTACGCGCACCGTGAGTAGAGATGAAGTACTGGAGTACGTTCAGACCTTCACGGAAGTTTGCGGTAATAGGTGTTTCGATGATGGAGCCATCCGGCTTCGCCATCAGACCACGCATACCCGCCAACTGACGAATCTGTGCCGCAGAACCACGCGCACCGGAGTCAGCCATCATAAAGATACTGTTAAAAGAAACCTGTTGCTCAACTTCGCCATCACGATTAACCACATCTTCAACAGACAGGTTTTCCATCATCGCCTTGGCAACGCGTTCATTTGCCGCCGCCCAGATATCGATAACCTTATTGTAGCGTTCACCAGCAGTTACTAGACCAGACTGGAACTGTTCCTGGATCTCTGCAACTTCGGTTTCTGCTTCTTCGATAATCCCCGCTTTCTTCTCTGGGATCACCATATCATCAATACCTACGGATACACCTGAACGGGCAGCGTAAGCAAAACCGGTGTACATGATCTGGTCAGCGAAGATAACCGTCGGCTTCAGGCCCAAAATGCGATAACAGGTGTTCAGCATTTTAGAAATAGCTTTTTTACCTAACGGCTGGTTAACGATAGAGAACGGCAGACCTTGCGGAACGATCATCCACAGGATCGCACGGCCTACAGTTGTATCGATAATAGACGTCCGGTGTATCGACTCGCCTTCGGTATTCCTGATCTCTTCGGTGATACGCACTTTGACACGCGCATGCAGGGAAGCCAGACCGGCGCGATAAATACGCTCAGCTTCTTTCGGCCCCGTCAACACCATGCCTTCGCCTTTGGCGTTAACACAGTCACGGGTCATGTAGTACAGACCCAACACCACGTCCTGGGAAGGAACGATGATTGGCTCACCATTCGCCGGTGATAGAATGTTGTTGGTAGACATCATCAACGCACGCGCTTCCAACTGGGCTTCCAGTGTCAGCGGTACGTGAACAGCCATCTGGTCACCATCGAAGTCGGCGTTGTATGCCGCACAAACCAGCGGATGCAGCTGGATGGCTTTACCTTCGATCAGTACCGGTTCAAACGCCTGAATACCCAAACGGTGCAGAGTTGGCGCACGGTTCAGCAGTACCGGGTGTTCGCGAATGACTTCGTCGAGGATATCCCAAACGACAGCTTCTTCACGCTCAACCATTTTCTTCGCAGCTTTGATGGTGGTAGCGAGACCACGCAGTTCCAGCTTGCCGTAGATGAACGGTTTGAACAGTTCCAACGCCATTTTCTTCGGCAGACCGCACTGATGCAGACGCAGGTATGGACCCACGGTAATAACGGAACGACCGGAGTAGTCAACACGCTTACCGAGCAGGTTCTGACGGAAACGACCCTGTTTACCTTTGATCATGTCAGCCAAAGATTTCAGAGGACGTTTGTTAGAACCGGTGATTGCACGACCGCGACGACCGTTATCCAGCAGGGCATCAACCGCTTCCTGCAGCATACGTTTTTCGTTACGTACGATGATGTCCGGCGCAGCCAGATCCAGCAGACGTTTCAGACGGTTGTTACGGTTGATAACGCGACGATACAGATCGTTCAGATCTGATGTTGCGAAACGACCGCCATCCAGCGGAACCAGCGGACGCAGATCTGGCGGCAGAACCGGCAGAACGGTCAGGATCATCCACTCCGGCTTGTTGCCAGACTGTATGAAGGCTTCCAGCAACTTGACGCGCTTGGTCAGCTTCTTGCGTTTGGTTTCAGAGTTGGTTTCATTCAATTCTTCACGCAGTTGTTCGCATTCCTGCTCCAGATCCATGCTTTTCAACAAGGCCTGAATAGCTTCGGCACCCATTTTGGCATCGAACTCATCACCAAACTCTTCCAGCGCATCCAGATACTGCTCTTCAGTCAGGATCTGTCGGCGCTCCAGGTTGGTCATACCGCCTTCAACCACTACATAGGATTCAAAGTACAGTACGCGTTCGATATCACGCAGCGGCATATCCAGCAGTAAACCGATGCGGGATGGCAACGATTTCAGGAACCAGATGTGTGCCGTTGGAGAAGCCAGTTCGATGTGTCCCATACGTTCACGACGTACTTTGGTCTGGGTCACTTCAACGCCGCACTTCTCACAAATAACACCACGGTGTTTCAAGCGCTTGTACTTACCGCACAAGCACTCGTAATCTTTTACTGGCCCAAAGATACGAGCACAGAAAAGGCCATCACGTTCAGGTTTGAACGTACGATAGTTAATAGTCTCTGGCTTTTTAACTTCACCAAAAGACCAGGAACGGATCATGTCTGGCGAAGCCAGAGCAATTTTGATCGCGTCAAACTCTTCGGTTTTAGTTTGCGCTTTCAGAAACTTCAATAAGTCTTTCACGGATTGGCTCCTGTCGGAGTTAGACCTGTTAGACACCTGAACCGAAATTCAGGTGTCTCTGTAACGAATGCCAGCAACGCGATCGGGCTTTAATTAATCTTCTTCCAGCTCGATGTTGATACCCAGCGAACGGATTTCTTTCAACAACACATTGAAGGACTCCGGCATGCCTGGTTCCATCCGGTGATCACCATCCACGATGTTTTTATACATCTTGGTACGGCCATTCACGTCATCAGATTTCACCGTCAGCATTTCCTGCAGAGTATAGGCTGCACCGTAAGCTTCCAGCGCCCACACTTCCATCTCACCGAAGCGCTGACCACCGAACTGCGCCTTACCACCCAACGGCTGCTGAGTAACCAGACTATAAGAGCCGGTAGAACGGGCATGCATCTTGTCATCCACCAAATGGTTCAGTTTCAGCATGTACATGTAGCCCACAGTAACCGAGCGCTCGAATTGCTCACCAGTTCGACCATCGAACAACGTAATCTGACCGGAAGTCGGCAGATCACCCAGTTTCAGCAATTCTTTAATCTCGCTTTCTTTGGCACCGTCAAATACCGGTGTGGCGATAGGCATACCTTTTTTCAGGTTTTCCGCCAGCCTCAGTACTTCTTCATCGGTAAAGGTGTTCAAGTCAACTTTCTGGCGAACGTCATTACCCAGATCATAGGCTTTCTGGATAAATTCACGCAATTTGGATACTTCTTCCTGCTGCTTCAGCATGGCATTAATCTTGTCACCAATACCTTTCGCAGCCATACCCAAATGGGTTTCCAGAATCTGACCGATGTTCATACGTGATGGTACGCCCAGCGGGTTAAGTACGATATCTACCGGCGTGCCGTTTTCATCGTAAGGCATATCTTCGATCGGGTTGATCTTGGAGATAACACCCTTGTTACCGTGGCGACCAGCCATCTTGTCGCCTGGCTGAATCTGACGTTTAACCGCCAGGTACACCTTAACGATCTTCAGTACGCCCGGAGCCAAATCATCACCTTGAGTGATCTTGCGACGTTTAGCTTCGAGTTTTTTCTCGAACTCGTGCTTCAATTCGTCATACTGCTCCGCCAACTGTTCTAACTGATTTTGCTTCTCTTCATCAGTCAAACCCAGTTCCAGCCAACGCTCACGCGGCAGTTTGTCCAATTTCTCTGCTTCAATGCCACCGGCAACCAGCACGTAGTGAATACGGGCAAACAGGCCGGCTTCCAGAATCTGCAGCTCTTCCGTCAGGTCTTTTTTGGCCTGCTTCAACTGCATTTCTTCGATTTCCAGCGCACGTTTGTCTTTTTCCACGCCATCGCGGGTAAAGACCTGAACATCGATAACCGTGCCGGAAACACCGTTTGGCACACGCAGTGACGAATCTTTAACGTCAGACGCTTTTTCACCAAAGATGGCTCGCAGCAGCTTCTCTTCCGGCGTCAGTTGAGTTTCGCCTTTCGGCGTTACTTTACCCACCAGAATATCACCACCGGTCACTTCAGCACCGATATAAACAATGCCGGACTCATCCAGTTTGGAGAGCGCTGCTTCACCCACATTCGGGATATCCGCAGTAATCTCTTCAGGCCCTAACTTGGTATCACGGGATACACATGCCAGTTCCTGAATATGGATAGTCGTGAAGCGATCTTCCTGCACTACACGCTCGGATACGAGAATGGAGTCTTCGAAGTTGTAACCATTCCACGGCATGAACGCCACGCGCATGTTTTGACCCAGAGCCAATTCACCCAGGTCGGTAGACGGGCCGTCAGCCAACACATCACCGCGTTCAACCGGCTCACCCAGTGATACGCAAGGCATCTGGTTGATACAAGTGTTCTGGTTGGAACGGGTATATTTAGTCAGGTTATAGATATCAATGCCGGCTTCGCCCGGATACATTTCATCTTCGTTAACCTTGATCACAATACGGGAAGCATCTACGTACTGAACGGTACCACCACGTTTGGCAACGGAAGTTACACCAGAGTCCACCGCTACCGCACGCTCCATGCCAGTGCCTACCAGCGGCTTATCAGCACGCAGAGTCGGTACCGCCTGACGTTGCATGTTCGCACCCATCAATGCACGGTTGGCGTCATCGTGTTCCAGGAACGGAATCAGTGATGCACCGACAGAAACCACCTGCTGGGTGGAAACGTCCATATAGTCAACTTGATCGCGGCTAAACAGGCTGGATTCGCCTTTGTTACGACAAGTAACCAATTCATCTATGAAATGGCCTTCTTCGTCCAGATTGGTGTTCGCCTGGGCAATAACGTAATTGCCTTCTTCAATCGCGGACAGGTAATGAATTTCATCTGTCACCACATCATCACGAACACGACGATACGGGGTTTCCAGGAAACCATATTCGTTAGTCTGTGCATATACAGACAACGAGTTAATCAGACCGATGTTAGGACCTTCAGGTGTCTCGATAGGACATACACGACCATAGTGTGTCGGATGTACGTCTCGAACTTCAAAGCCCGCACGTTCACGGGTCAGACCGCCAGGGCCCAAAGCAGAAATACGACGCTTATGCGTAATTTCAGACAGTGGGTTGTTCTGATCCATAAATTGAGACAACTGACTGGAACCGAAGAACTCTTTTACTGCAGCAGAAATCGGCTTGGCATTGATCATATCCTGCGGCATTAATGTGTCCAGATCGCCCAATGACAGGCGTTCTTTCACCGCACGCTCAACACGCACCAGACCCACACGGAACTGGTTTTCAGCCATTTCACCAACAGAACGGATACGACGGTTACCCAGGTGGTCGATATCATCCACCTCACCTTTACCGTTACGGATATCGATGAGCTTCTTCATCACTTCGATGATGTCTTCTTTGCTCAGGATACCGGAGCCTTCGATCTCCTCACGCAGCAAAGAACGGTTGAACTTCATACGACCAACCGCCGACAGATCATAACGATCTTCAGAGAAGAACAGGTTTTCAAACAGCGTTTCAGCCGCTTCACGTGTCGGTGGCTCACCCGGACGCATCATGCGGTAAATTTCAACCAATGCACTCAAACGATCACTGGTTGGGTCGACACGCAGTGTCTCAGACATATACGGGCCATGATCAAGATCATTGGTAAACAGCGTTTCGATATGTTTGTGGCCTGCCTGGCTCAGTTTAGCCAGCAAATCCAGCGACAGTTCCATGTTCGCCATAGCGATCACTTCACCCGTGCCGACATCAATATAATCTTTAGCCAATACTTTACCGGCAATGTATTCCACCGGTACTTCAATACGCTCAATGCCATCTTTTTCTAACAGACGGATATGGCGAGCCGTGATACGACGGCCTTTTTCAATGTAGACCTTGCCATTCGCTTCAATATCAAAAGAAGCAGTTTCGCCACGTAAGCGCTCTGGCACCAGTTCCATCTGCAACTTATTGTTGTCGATTTCATAGGCTACTTTGTCGAAGAACAAATTCAGAATTTCTTCGGTAGAGTAACTCAATGCACGCAGAATGATGGTCGCAGGCAATTTACGGCGACGGTCGATACGGACAAACAGATTGTCTTTCGGGTCGAATTCAAAATCCAGCCAGGAACCACGGTAAGGAATAATACGTGCGTTATACAGCACCTTACCGGAAGAGTGGGTTTTACCCTTGTCGCTGTCAAAGAACACACCTGGACTACGGTGCAACTGAGATACGATAACGCGCTCAGTACCGTTAATGACAAAGGTGCCGTTTTCTGTCATGAGCGGAATTTCGCCCATGTAAACTTCTTGTTCTTTAATATCTTTAACGGTGCCTTCCGGCGCTTCGCGCTCGTAGATCACCAGACGCAACTTCACACGCAGCGGGGCAGAAAACGTTACACCACGGATTTGACACTCTTTAACGTCAAACACCGGCTCGCCTAAGCGATAGCTAACGTATTGCAGCTCTGAATTGCCGCTGTAACTCTTAATTGGGAAAACAGAACGGAATGCTGCTTCCAATCCGTACTGACCTTCCGGATCTTGCTCGATGAACTTCTGGAACGAGTCAAGCTGGATAGAAAGGAGATAAGGTATGTCCAACACTTGCGGACGTTTACCAAAATCCTTACGAATACGTTTTTTCTCGGTATAGGAGTAAACCATAGGGTTCCTCAACTCGCTGAAAAGTCGAACCACTCTGTCCGTCCTAAATAAAAAGGACAGTTCATACAACACCGTTTATATCGATCGGAAAATGGAACACTTTCCGCAATATTTATTTCTATCACTCTTAAATCATTTCATTACACCGTGTACAGAGAAAAGCTCTAACAAGAAGTGCAATATATTAAGTCGTCGATAGAAAAAAATATTGTGGGCTAATCAGTGGTCAAACAGTGTGGAACACCACTGACTCCCTACAGCGCAAAAAGGCTGGTGACCCAAAAGTCACCAGCCGCCAGCCTGATTAAGTCAGGCTGCAACCTGGAAGTTAAACTTATTTAACTTCAACAGAAGCACCAGCTTCTTCCAGGGATTTTTTCAGAGCTTCAGCGTCATCTTTGCTGATAGCTTCTTTAACAACAGCCGGTGCAGATTCAACCAGATCTTTGGCTTCTTTCAGGCCCAGGCCACTTGCGCTACGAACGGCTTTGATAACCGCAACTTTGTTAGCACCGATAGCAGACAGGATAACATCGAACTCAGTTTTTTCTTCAGCAGCTTCAGCCGGACCCGCAGCAGCAACAGCTACAGCAGCCGCAGCAGAAACGCCGAATTTTTCTTCCATTGCAGAAACCAGATCAACAACGTCCATAACAGACATCGCTGCTACTGCTTCCAGAATTTGGTCTTTAGTGATAGACATAACAATTGTTCCTAAGAATCAGAAATAGTTTATACGTTAGCAAATCCGATACAGAAAAAGTGCAATTAAGCAGCTTCTTTCTGGTCGCGAACAGCAGCCAGAGTGCGGACCAGTTTGCCGGCAGCGGCTTCTTTCATGGTCGACATCAGACGTGCCAGTGCTTCTTCGTAAGTCGGCAGCGTTGCCAGACGGTCAATTTGAGCCGCCGGAATCAACTCACCTTCAAAGGCTGCAGCTTTAACCTCAAATTTTGCATTCGCTTTGGCGAACTCTTTGAACAAACGGGCAGCAGCACCCGGGTGTTCCATAGAATATGCAATCAAGGTTGGACCAACAAACGTGTCTTTCAGGCATTCAAATTGAGTGCCTTCAACGATGCGACGCAGCAGGGTGTTGCGAACAACACGCATGTATACGCCAGCGTCACGACCTGCTTTACGCAGTTCGGTCATTTTATCTACGGTAACGCCACGAGAATCCGCAACAACCGCAGACTGCGCGCCTTTGGCCACTTCACTGACTTCAGCAACAATCGCTTGTTTGTCTTGAAGATTTAATGCCATTAGCTTTTGCTCCTGGATTTAGCCGGAGAAATTCTCCGGAACTCACTTCACCTGACACCAAAATAGCGAACAGGCGTTAAAACACGGTGAGCAGAATCCAGCAAAGACTATTTCTATAAAAATAAAGAAAAAATGTTCTTTAGGCTCTGTCACCGTCTACGCAGGAAGATTAAGTTTCTTACGAAACACCTGCGGTCTTGGACGGAGGCCTGGATTAGGCCAGGCTCCAACCGAAAATTCGTTTTTGTTCCTTAATGGAACAACGGGCGTAAGATTATAAAGAAATCTCACGTCCCGGTAAAGAAAAACAAACGCTATCAGCCTGCAACAGCGTTCAGGCCACTCTGATCGATGGCAACACCAGCACCCATCGTGGTCGACAGGCTGACTTTCTTGATGTACACGCCTTTCGCCTGAGCTGGTTTCGCTTTTTTCAGCGCAATCAACAGAGACTCCAGGTTTTCTTTCAGTTTGTCAGAATCGAAATCAACCTTACCTATCGTAGTATGGATGATACCGTTCTTGTCGTTACGGTAACGAACCTGACCGGCTTTAGCATTTTTAACTGCTTCAGCAACGTTAGGCGTCACAGTACCCACTTTCGGGTTTGGCATCAGACCACGTGGTCCCAGAATCTGGCCTAATTGGCCGACAACGCGCATTGCATCCGGAGAAGCGATAACTACGTCAAAATTCATTTCGCCTTTTTTGATCTGATCAGCCAGATCGTCCATACCTATCAGGTCAGCGCCAGCAGCTTTAGCCGCTTCAGCGTTTGCACCTTGAGCAAACACAGCGACACGTACAGTACGTCCAGTGCCATGCGGCAGAACAGTTGCACCACGTACGTTCTGATCAGATTTACGTGCATCGATGCCGAGATTAACAGCAACATCCACACTTTCGACAAATTTAGCGGTGGCCAGCTCTTTGAGCAGAGCAACAGCTTCGTTGATGTCATATTGTTTGGTCACATCAACTTTTTCACGGATCACGCGCATGCGCTTGGTCAGCTTAGCCATTTATTAATCCTCCACTACCAGGCCCATGGAACGAGCAGTACCTTCAATGGAGCGCGACATGGCCTCCACGTCAGCACCAGTCATGTCCGCAGCTTTGGTTTCTGCGATTTCACGTACCTGAGCACGGGTTACTTTACCGACTTTGTCTTTGTTCGGTTTACCGGAACCAGACTTGATACCAGCCGCTTTTTTCAACAGCACTGCAGCTGGCGGCGTTTTGGTAACGAAGGTGAAGGAACGGTCAGAATAAACAGTGATAACAACCGGAATCGGCAGGCCTTTTTCAACGCTGTCAGTCTTAGCATTGAATGCCTTACAGAATTCCATGATATTAACACCCTGCTGACCCAAAGCCGGACCGACTGGCGGGCTCGGGTTAGCCATACCAGCTGCAACCTGCAGCTTAACGTAGGCTTGAACTTTCTTGGCCATTTAACTTTCCTCGAATGGGTAATAGCGCTTTAAAAATAAAGCTCCCCGCAGTTATAGACAGTTTATATTATGTGCCTGCTGGCACATAAAACAAAGGCGCGAAATTGTAGGTCAATTTCGCGCCAGATACAAGCAGCAATTTTTATTCAACGAAGGCGTTACTAGCCTTTCTCAACCTGGCCAAAGTCCAACTCTACCGGCGTTGCACGACCAAAGATAGAAACAGATACTTTCAGGCGGCTTTTCTCGTAATCAACTTCTTCGACCACACCGTTAAAATCGGCAAACGGACCATCATTAACACGAACCATTTCACCCGGCTCAAATAACGTTTTCGGACGCGGTTTATCACCAACCTGTTGCAGGCGATTCATAATGGCATCGACTTCTTTGTCACTAATAGGTGCCGGACGGTCAGATGTTCCGCCAATGAATCCCATGACACGCGGCACGCTACGTACCAAATGCCAGCTAGCGTCATCCATTGTCATCTGCACCAACACATAACCGGGGAAAAATTTGCGCTCACTTTTACGGCGCTGTCCACCACGGATTTCCACCACTTCTTCTGTTGGGACCATCACTTCACCAAAATGATCTTCCATGTTCTGAAGTTTAATGTGTTCACGCAATGATTGGGCAACACGACTTTCAAAACCAGAAAACGCCTGAACGACGTACCAACGTTTCTTTGGAGCTTCAGACATTTTAGAACCTCAGGCCAGTAATCAACGACACCAGACGGACCAAGATACCGTCCAATCCCCAGAGAATCAGTGACATAACGGCAGTAACTGCAGCAACAATCAGCGTAGTGTGTAGCGTTTCCTGGCGTGTTGGCCATATGACCTTACGTACCTCGGTACGAGCTTCACGAGCAAACAGGACTGTTGCCTTACCTTTGGTAGTAA
Organism: Prodigiosinella aquatilis; assembly: GCA_030388725.1. Lineage (NCBI taxonomy): Bacteria > Pseudomonadati > Pseudomonadota > Gammaproteobacteria > Enterobacterales > Pectobacteriaceae > Prodigiosinella > Prodigiosinella aquatilis. Next base: position 294,020 of record CP128857.1, on the reverse strand, counting down.
GTAACGCTATACCACCAGCAATAGCAATTAGGATGACAACAACCAATGCACGTAGCGGTAAACTGAACTCTCGGTAGTAATAGTTACCTACAATAGCAGCGACCAGTAAAACAGCTACTACCAGCCATTTAAACATCTCCAGGCCACGCCCGCTGCCCTGCGCTTCAGTATTCGCACTCATAAACCAACCTGTCACAATAATTCAGACAAATAATCTTTGCCCTGCAATCTAGGGCAAACCAGACCGAAAACTGTTCTTGAATAAAACAATTCGGGATTTACGCCGTTTCTACAGAGCCTATCTCACCAATGATTATACTTCACAATCGCTGATGAGATAGGTTCTACCATGACAGCGTAGAAAAAGGGCATCAAATGATGCCCTTTTACCGCATGTCGCGTCAAATTTTATCAGCAATTAAGCGATAACTTTAGCAACAACGCCAGCACCTACTGTACGGCCGCCTTCACGGATAGCAAAACGCAAACCGTCATCCATTGCGATTGGCGCAATCAGGTTTACTACCATCTTGATGTTGTCGCCCGGCATTACCATCTCTACGCCTTCTGGCAGTTCAATCGTTCCCGTAACATCCGTCGTACGGAAATAGAACTGTGGACGATAGCCTTTGAAGAACGGCGTATGACGGCCACCTTCATCTTTGCTCAGAATATAAACTTCTGATTCAAACTGCGTATGCGGCTTGATTGAACCCGGTTTAGCCAGTACCTGACCACGTTCCACTTCATCACGCTTCGTACCGCGCAGCAGAACACCAACGTTCTCACCCGCACGGCCTTCGTCCAGCAATTTACGGAACATTTCAACACCAGTACACGTGGTTTTCGTGGTGTCTTTGATACCCACGATTTCAACTTCTTCACCCACTTTGATGACGCCGCGTTCTACACGACCCGTCACTACCGTACCACGACCAGAGATGGAGAATACATCTTCGATCGGCAGCAGGAACGGTCTGTCAATCGCACGTTCAGGTTCTGGAATATAGGAATCCAGGGCTTCCGCCAGCTCAATGATTTTGGCTTCCCACTCAGCGTCGCCTTCCAGTGCTTTCAGCGCAGAACCGCGAATTACCGGAGTGTCATCACCTGGGAAATCGTACTGAGACAGCAGCTCACGCACTTCCATCTCTACCAGTTCCAGCAGTTCTTCGTCATCAACCATGTCACATTTGTTCAGGAACACGATGATATACGGAACACCAACCTGACGAGCCAGCAGGATGTGCTCACGAGTCTGAGGCATCGGGCCGTCAGTCGCGGCAACCACCAGGATCGCGCCATCCATCTGGGCAGCACCGGTGATCATGTTTTTCACATAGTCAGCATGTCCTGGGCAGTCAACGTGTGCGTAGTGACGAGTCGGGGTATCATATTCAACATGAGAAGTGTTGATGGTGATACCACGTGCTTTTTCTTCCGGCGCGTTGTCGATTTGGTCGAATGCACGAGCCTGGCCACCGTAGGTTTTAGCCAGAACACTTGTGATAGCAGCGGTCAGCGTTGTTTTACCATGGTCAACGTGGCCGATAGTACCGACGTTAAGGTGCGGTTTTGTACGTTCAAATTTTTCTTTAGACATCGATTGTCCCTCTAAGACACGGATAAATCGGTGGTATCACCACATTAACCAAGTAATCACTTGTTAAGTTTTTAACAGAAAAAAATCAGGAGGAAAATAAAGGAGTGGTGCTGATAGGCAGATTCGAACTGCCGACCTCACCCTTACCAAGGGTGCGCTCTACCAACTGAGCTATATCAGCACATTATGGAGCGGGCAGTGGGAATCGAACCCACATCATCAGCTTGGAAGGCTGAGGTAATAGCCATTATACGATGCCCGCATCCTAGAACTCGGCTACCTGACTTCTCCGTAAACTCTACAAAAGCAAAGTACAACTTATACTCTACTTTTTCGATTCGGCTTTTGAATATATACCGTATCGATTTTATCCTATTACCGGATTGGATTTGGTGGTGGGGGAAGGATTCGAACCTTCGAAGTCTGTGACGGCAGATTTACAGTCTGCTCCCTTTGGCCGCTCGGGAACCCCACCTGATTACTATACTTGATGGTGCCGGCTGCCGGAATCGAACTGGCGACCTACTGATTACAAGTCAGTTGCTCTACCTACTGAGCTAAGCCGGCATCAAGTGCTGCGCATTCTAGGTAGACAGAACCGCCTATGCAACAAAAAAATTGCGGAAAATGCACTATCGATTATATTTTGCACAAAAATGAACGTTGTTTCACATTGCCGCCAATGATTTGTGCAAATAAGCGACAAGAGAGAATTCGATACAGAAAAATACCGCATTCATATCAAAACCGAAAACCAGTCATGCCCCATTGCATATATCTTCCCCGCACCAAAAGGAGGCAACTGCACACCCTGATACAATGCTCTCTGGCATAGTGTAGGGAATTTCCCTGTCATTTACCTAACTACATACTGGAACGATTATTGCTTATTAGAAGTAATTCAGTGAATCATTAACCCTTAATCCAGGAGAGACTCCATGAAGATAGTATTACTTAATGTCGCGACTCTCCCGGTTTACCGTTATGAGTTAGCCAACTTATTGGTGAATGCTGTCACAGAAGGAGCTTCGGTAGGATACGAAACCCCATTTTCTCATGAAGAGGCGGAAAGATATGTACATGGTTTAAGGCCTTCAGTTGCAGAGGGAGAACGCCTTCTATGGATAGCGCGTAACGCTGATGGTATGGTGGGTAGTATACAGCTTGAACTGTGTCAGAAATCAAATGGGCAAAACCGCGCTGAAATTCAAAAGTTACTTGTGCATAGCCATGCTCGCAGGCAAGGAATAGGTAAGCAATTACTCTCCACTCTTGAAAAGGCCGCGCTACAATACCGGCGTGGATTACTTTATCTGGACACTCAGGCAGGCTCCCCAGCCGAGTCTTTTTACCGTTCACAAAGGTATCGCTATCTGGGAGAACTTCCTGACTATGCCAGCTCGCCAAATGGCTATTACCATCCGACAGCCATTTATTATAAGCGTCTATTTGCCGTTAATCGTATGGAACGATCGCTAGCGAGCTAGCATTAACCGGTACCTTAAGGAAATAAGGTACCGATCTTCCCACTGATTTCTGCTTCTTTTTTTTACCCTCCTGATGGTAACCTGCCTGTCATGCACTTAATTACTTAAAGAAAGGTTACAATGACATCCATTTAGCCAGCGAAACAGAGAGCCTTATCTCAACGTACTGGCTGATAGATCCCCTTTCTTAATCTGTACTGGCAGGCAGAAGCACATTTATGAGAAATAGAAAGCAATCTTTGGCAACGCCTTATCTGCAATTTGATCGTCAGCAATGGGCTACCTTACGTGATTCCGTGCCATTGACACTAACGGAAGAGGATATAGTTAAACTTAAAGGTATTAATGAAGATCTATCCTTGGATGAAGTTGCTGAGATTTACCTGCCATTATCTCGTTTACTGAATTTCTATATCAGTTCTAACCTGCGCCGTCAGGCGGTTCTGGAACAATTTCTGGGTACTGATGGACAGAAAATCCCCTATATCATTGGTATTGCCGGGAGTGTGGCGGTTGGTAAAAGTACGACTGCCCGTGTATTACAAGCATTATTGAGTCGTTGGCCAGAACATCGCAGTGTCGAATTAATTACTACTGATGGTTTTCTACATCCTAACAAAGTGCTCAAAGAAAAAGATCTAATGAAAAAGAAAGGATTTCCCCAATCCTATGATATGCATAGTTTGGTGAGATTCGTTTCAGATATTAAATCCGGGTATTCTCGTGTCACCGCACCTGCTTATTCCCATCTGACTTATGATATTGTACCTGGATGTTATAAAATCATAGAACAACCTGACATTCTCATTCTTGAAGGGCTGAATGTTCTACAAAGTGGGATGAACTATCCTCATGATCCACATCGCGTTTTTGTATCCGATTTTGTTGATTTTTCTATTTACGTCGATGCACCAGAAATATTGTTAAAAAGTTGGTATATCAATCGCTTTCTGAAATTCAGGCAAGGAGCTTTTACTAACCCTGATTCTTATTTCCATAATTATGCAAAATTAACAGAAAAAGAAGCGGTAGAAATTGCTTCACAACTTTGGCAAGAGATTAATGGTCTTAATCTTAAACAGAATATTCTTCCCACACGAGAAAGAGCCAGTTTAATAATGACGAAAAGCGAAAATCATGCCGTCAAATATGTTAGTCTGCGTAAATAATATAAGAGGGGCTATCAATCCCCTTTATATAATTACATTCCTCTCAGAGAAATCTCACCGCCTATATAAGGCGTCATTACTTCATTCTGCTCGAGGAGTAAGGCACCCTGACTATTAATCCCTCTATCAATACCCTTTATTTCACGATTACCGACAATCAGCTTAACTGGACGATTATAGAAATTATCTAGAAATTTCCAACGATGAATAAAAGGGTCAAGCCCTTTTTGTTCAAATAATATTAATGCCGCACGTAATTCCGTTATAAGTCTAGCGGAAAGAGTGTTCCTGTCGATATTAACGCCAACCTCCTGCAAATTAATCCACCCTTGATTAATCACATCTAAATCTGGCTCACGCATGCATAGATTAATCCCTGCACCGATGACCAAATGGGCCACATCACCCGTACGACCATTGAGTTCGACTAAAATTCCGGCTAATTTGCGATCCTTTAAATAAAGATCATTAGGCCATTTTACACGGACACCGTCAGCACCCAAACTGTGTAACACTTCCGCCATAATAATGCCGATAACCAAACTCACTCCTATTGCCGCAGCGGGTCCTTGCTCCAGACGCCAATACATAGACAAATAAAGATTGGCACCAAACGGTGAAAACCATCTTCTGCCACGACGCCCACGTCCCGCCTGTTGATATTCGGCAACACACGCATCACCTGATGAGAGTGAGTCAAAGCGATCTAGCAGATACTGATTTGTAGAGTCGATCACAGGCAAAACGGTTACTCGGCCTTCATTTAGTGAATTCAGGATTTTCTCTTCACTAAGTAGTTGCATCTTCGTAGGGAAACAATAACCTTTACCTGTAACAGTAAATACGTCGATACCCCATTCACGGATAGTTTGAATATGTTTGTTAATTGCAGCTCGGCTCATCCCCAGCAATTCACCCAAATATTCTCCTGAGTAAAACTCTCCATCAGATAAAATGGAAATAATCTTAAGCGGAACAGTATTATCTCTCATGATAGAACCTCCATGGCATTAACTTCACCATCATGGGCAATAAACCTCACCTCTGGTTCCAACCATATATCAAATTTCTCAGCAACCTGAAGTAAAACATGATGTGCCAGCTTGATAATATCCTGACTCGTTGCTTCATTTCGATTAATCAATACCAGAGCCTGCTGATTATGTACAGCAGCACCACCAATCTGAAATCCTTTCAGATGACATTGGTCTATGAGCCATCCGGCTGCAATTTTAACATCACCACCAGATTGAGGATAATGGGGAGCCAGAGGATATTTCTTTAATAACTCGATTGCCTGTTGCCCACTAATTACTGGATTTTTGAAAAAGCTTCCTGCATTTCCAATAATAGCAGGATCAGGTAATTTACTACGCCGCATGTTACACACAGCGTCAAAAATTTGCTTCGGTGTTATAGTCTGAGTATCGAGGCCAGTCAAAGTGCCATATTCCAATACCGGTTCCCATGCTTTTTTCAAACTTAATCCTACAGCAGTAATTGCAAATCCATTACGATACTGATGCTTAAAGATACTCTCACGGTAACCAAACTGACACTCGTTTGCAGTCAGCCGATTTGTTATACCAGAATTAAGATCTAACAGATCCACATATGAGCAAAATTTTTTTAATTCAACGCCATAGGCTCCAATATTCTGAATAGGTGCTGAACCTACACAACCAGGAATTAATGCAAGATTCTCCAGACCGGCGATATTGCGGTTCAGAGTATATTCAACCAAATGATGCCAGTTTTCCCCAGCCCCTATATGTAGATCCCAGGCTATATCCTTTTCTTCTATTTCAATATGTTTAATTCTATTCAGGATCACGCTACCTGAAAAATCTTCCAGAAAAAGGACATTGCTTCCCTCCCCTAAGATTAGGGCTGGTTGCTGAAGTGTTTTTGCTCGATTCCAGGCAAAAATCAACTGTTCCCGAGTTTTGGCAACGACTACATCTGCAGCACAGACAGGCAGAGAGAAAGAATTGAGCTGTTTTAAAGATGTGGCAGAGTTCATGATAATATTCAACACCCAGCAATTCAGATATCCATAGTCTACCTGATTCAGATAAATTATTTTGAGGAAGAATAATAACTCTACGAAAAAGCGAAAAACCGCGGTATCCACTGAAGGTTTACCGTTATTTGATACTGGCCCGGCGGCGACATGCTGGGCAGATATCCCTCCGTGCCTGCCGGCTGTATCAACACGACAGACGTGAAAAAGCCCTCTGCTTTCACAGAGGGCTTCGTCTACTAGTTGAATGCCTGGCAGTTCCCTACTCTCACATGGGGAGACCCCACACTACCATCGGCGCTACGGCGTTTCACTGCTGAGTTCGGCATGGGGTCAGGTGGGACCACCGCGCTATCGCCGCCAGGCAAATTCTGTTTCATCCCGACCGTCACACTTCCGCGCAACCATCAGAACCAATACCGGAACATCACTGAAAATATCTCGTCTCTCATTCCAAAACACCTTGGGTGTTGTAAGGTTAAGCCTCTCGGGTCATTAGTACTGGTCAGCTCAACGCATCACTGCGCTTACACACCCAGCCTATCAACGTCTTCGTCTTAAACGTCCCTTCAGGGGCCTTGAAGGCCCAGGGAAGACTCATCTCGGGGCAAGTTTCCCGCTTAGATGCTTTCAGCGGTTATCTCTTCCGCACGTAGCTACCGGGCAATGCAATTGGCATCACAACCCGTACACCAGTGGTGCGTTCACTCCGGTCCTCTCGTACTAGGAGCAACCCCCTCAATCTTCCAACGCCCACGGCAGATAGGGACCGAACTGTCTCACGACGTTCTAAACCCAGCTCGCGTACCACTTTAAATGGCGAACAGCCATACCCTTGGGACCTACTTCAGCCCCAGGATGTGATGAGCCGACATCGAGGTGCCAAACACCGCCGTCGATATGAACTCTTGGGCGGTATCAGCCTGTTATCCCCGGAGTACCTTTTATCCGTTGAGCGATGGCCCTTCCATTCAGAACCACCGGATCACTAAGACCTGCTTTCGCACCTGCTCGAGCCGTCACTCTCGCAGTCAAGCTAGCTTATGCCTTTGCACTAACCTCCTGATGTCCGACCAGGATTAGCTAACCTTCGTACTCCTCCGTTACTCTTTGGGAGGAGACCGCCCCAGTCAAACTACCCACCAGACACTGTCCGCAACCCGGTTCACGGGCCCACGTTAGAACATCAAACATCAAAGGGTGGTATTTCAAGGTTGGCTCCACGCAGACTGGCGTCCACGCTTCAAAGCCTCCCACCTATCCTACACATCAAGGCTCAAGGTTCAGTGTCAAGCTATAGTAAAGGTTCACGGGGTCTTTCCGTCTTGCCGCGGGTACACTGCATCTTCACAGCGAGTTCAATTTCACTGAGTCTCGGGTGGAGACAGCCTGGCCATCATTACGCCATTCGTGCAGGTCGGAACTTACCCGACAAGGAATTTCGCTACCTTAGGACCGTTATAGTTACGGCCGCCGTTTACCGGGGCTTCGATCAAGAGCTTCGCCTTGCGGCTTACCCCATCAATTAACCTTCCGGCACCGGGCAGGCGTCACACCGTATACGTCCACTTTCGTGTTTGCACAGTGCTGTGTTTTTAGTAAACAGTTGCAGCCAGCTGGTATCTGCGACTGCGCAACGCTCCGTCCGCCAGGGACTTCACCTCGCACAGCGTGCCTTCTCCCGAAGTTACGGCACCATTTTGCCTAGTTCCTTCACCCGAGTTCTCTCAAGCGCCTGAGTATTCTCTACCTGACCACCTGTGTCGGTTTGGGGTACGATTCGATGTTACCTGGAGCTTAGGGGCTTTTCCTGGAAGCGTGGCATTTGTCACTTCGACACCGTAGTGCCTCGTCATCACGCCTCGGCGTTAATAGCACTCCGGATTTGCCTGGAGCACCCACCTACACGCTTAAACCGGGACAACCGTCGCCCGGCCAACATAGCCTTCTCCGTCCCCCCTTCGCAGTAACACCCAGTACAGGAATATTAACCTGTTTCCCATCGACTACGCCTTTCGGCCTCGCCTTAGGGGTCGACTCACCCTGCCCCGATTAACGTTGGACAGGAACCCTTGGTCTTCCGGCGTGCGGGTTTTTCACCCGCATTATCGTTACTTATGTCAGCATTCGCACTTCTGATACCTCCAGCAATCCTCACAGACCACCTTCAACGGCTTACAGAACGCTCCCCTACCCAACGAACGTATCCCTAAGCCAACTCGACGTTGTGAACGCGTTGACGTCGCTTCGCTCCGTCAATCGTCATGCAACTCCGCAAAGTTGTCTTGGGTGATACGTTCGCTGCCGCAGCTTCGGTGCATGGTTTAGCCCCGTTACATCTTCCGCGCAGGCCGACTCGACCAGTGAGCTATTACGCTTTCTTTAAATGATGGCTGCTTCTAAGCCAACATCCTGGCTGTCTGGGCCTTCCCACATCGTTTCCCACTTAACCATGACTTTGGGACCTTAGCTGGCGGTCTGGGTTGTTTCCCTCTTCACGACGGACGTTAGCACCCGCCGTGTGTCTCCCGTGATAACATTCTTCGGTATTCGCAGTTTGCATCGAGTTGGTAAGCCGGGATGGCCCCCTAGTCGAAACAGTGCTCTACCCCCGAAGATGACTTCACGAGGCGCTACCTAAATAGCTTTCGGGGAGAACCAGCTATCTCCCGGTTTGATTGGCCTTTCACCCCCAGCCACAAGTCATCCGCTAATTTTTCAACATTAGTCGGTTCGGTCCTCCAGTTAGTGTTACCCAACCTTCAACCTGCCCATGGCTAGATCACCGGGTTTCGGGTCTATACCTTGCAACTTGACGCCCAGTTAAGACTCGGTTTCCCTGCGGCTCCCCTATTCGGTTAACCTTGCTACAAAATATAAGTCGCTGACCCATTATACAAAAGGTACGCAGTCACCCCACCCCAAAGCACTCACCGCCTGTTTTGTGTGTTGGGCGTCGCAAAAGACGCGCCGCCACCGCGATGCTGCTGTTGCGGTGCCTTCATCACCAGAGAATGCTTTGGTGGTGGGGCTCCCACTGCTTGTACGTACACGGTTTCAGGTTCTGTTTCACTCCCCTCGCCGGGGTTCTTTTCGCCTTTCCCTCACGGTACTGGTTCACTATCGGTCAGTCAGGAGTATTTAGCCTTGGAGGATGGTCCCCCCATCTTCAGACAGGATATCTCGTGTCCCGCCCTACTCGTCGAACTCACAGCACATGCATTTTCGTGTACGGGACTGTCACCCTGTACCGTGCGACTTTCCAGACGCTTCCACTGACGCACAAACTGATTCAGGTTCTGGGCTCTTCCCCGTTCGCTCGCCGCTACTGGGGGAATCTCGGTTGATTTCTTTTCCTCGGGGTACTGAGATGTTTCAGTTCCCCCGGTTCGCCTCATGCCACTATGTATTCATGACATGATAGTGTGTCGAAACACACTGGGTTTCCCCATTCGGGTATCGTCGGCTATGACGGTTCATATCACCTTGCCGACGCTTTTCGCAGATTAGCACGCCCTTCATCGCCTCTGACTGCCTAGGCATCCACCGTGTACGCTTAGTCGCTTAACCTCACAACCCGAAGGTGTCTTTTTCATGAAGAGCAAGACCACCTCGCGCTGCGATTATTTGAGAGACTCTGATACAGCCAACTCCCGCCATCAAGGCCAGGTTTCGCTGTATCGTTTCAATTTTCAGCTTGTTCCAGATTGTTAAAGAGCAAAATACTTCGCAGCATACTGTTGCCAATATACTCTGAAGTCTTTTTTTGTATGGTGGAGCTATGCGGGATCGAACCGCAGACCTCCTGCGTGCAAAGCAGGCGCTCTCCCAGCTGAGCTATAGCCCCATCGCATGAAAACCTTTACACAAATTTCCGTCAGGCAAGGCCTCATTCTCGACACAGACTCTCGTCCGTGACAAAAACACAACACAGCATGGAAAGAAATTGGTAGGCCTGAGTGGACTTGAACCACCGACCTCACCCTTATCAGGGGTGCGCTCTAACCACCTGAGCTACAAGCCTATAAAGGTATTTCTGCTCGTACTTCATCAGACAATCTGTGTGGACACTTCACATAACCGCTATCTTTTGGTAAGGAGGTGATCCAACCGCAGGTTCCCCTACGGTTACCTTGTTACGACTTCACCCCAGTCATGAATCACAAAGTGGTAAGCGCCCTCCCGAAGGTTAAGCTACCTACTTCTTTTGCAACCCACTCCCATGGTGTGACGGGCGGTGTGTACAAGGCCCGGGAACGTATTCACCGTAGCATTCTGATCTACGATTACTAGCGATTCCGACTTCATGGAGTCGAGTTGCAGACTCCAATCCGGACTACGACGCACTTTATGAGGTCCGCTTGCCCTCGCGAGTTCGCTTCTCTTTGTATGCGCCATTGTAGCACGTGTGTAGCCCTACTCGTAAGGGCCATGATGACTTGACGTCATCCCCACCTTCCTCCGGTTTATCACCGGCAGTCTCCCTTGAGTTCCCGCCATTACGCGCTGGCAACAAAGGATAAGGGTTGCGCTCGTTGCGGGACTTAACCCAACATTTCACAACACGAGCTGACGACAGCCATGCAGCACCTGTCTCTCAGTTCCCGAAGGCACAAGACTGTCTCCAGTCTCTTCTGAGGATGTCAAGAGTAGGTAAGGTTCTTCGCGTTGCATCGAATTAAACCACATGCTCCACCGCTTGTGCGGGCCCCCGTCAATTCATTTGAGTTTTAACCTTGCGGCCGTACTCCCCAGGCGGTCGACTTAACGCGTTAGCTCCGAAAGCCACGGCTCAAGGCCACAACCTTCAAGTCGACATCGTTTACAGCGTGGACTACCAGGGTATCTAATCCTGTTTGCTCCCCACGCTTTCGCACCTGAGCGTCAGTCTTCGTCCAGGGGGCCGCCTTCGCCACCGGTATTCCTCCAGATCTCTACGCATTTCACCGCTACACCTGGAATTCTACCCCCCTCTACGAGACTCTAGTCTGTCAGTTTTGAATGCAGTTCCCAGGTTAAGCCCGGGGATTTCACATCCAACTTAACAGACCGCCTGCGTGCGCTTTACGCCCAGTCATTCCGATTAACGCTTGCACCCTCCGTATTACCGCGGCTGCTGGCACGGAGTTAGCCGGTGCTTCTTCTGCGGGTAACGTCAATGAAACACTCTGTTAAAGTGCTCCCCTTCCTCCCCGCTGAAAGTACTTTACAACCCGAAGGCCTTCTTCATACACGCGGCATGGCTGCATCAGGGTTTCCCCCATTGTGCAATATTCCCCACTGCTGCCTCCCGTAGGAGTCTGGACCGTGTCTCAGTTCCAGTGTGGCTGGTCATCCTCTCAGACCAGCTAGAGATCGTCGCCTAGGTGAGCCATTACCTCACCTACCAGCTAATCCCATCTGGGTTCATCCAATGGCGTGAGGCCCGAAGGTCCCCCACTTTGGTCTTGCGACGTCATGCGGTATTAGCTACCGTTTCCAGTAGTTATCCCCCTCCATCAGGCAGATCCCCAGACATTACTCACCCGTCCGCCGCTCGCCGGCGGGGAAGCAAGCTTCCCCCCGCTGCCGCTCGACTTGCATGTGTTAGGCCTGCCGCCAGCGTTCAATCTGAGCCATGATCAAACTCTTCAATTTAAGATTTGTTTGATGTGCTTCCGAAGAAGCGATGCTCAAAGAATTTATAACTGTTTATTCGTAATGAATTTACTGTCAGTCACTCTTCAAGTCTTTTCGTATTGATTACGATAGGGTCCTGTGAGTGCCCACACAGATTGTCTGATTATATTGTTAAAGAGCGTTCGTCGCGGCACTGCCGCTGACGTGAGGTCGCGTATGCTACGCCATCCTCTTGCAGAGTCAACGAATAATTCGTTTTTCCCCACCTGACTCGGCGTTGTGTTGTTCACCAGCACCGGGTCAGTGGAGGCGCATTATAGGCACTTCTCCTGGCCTGACAAGGGGTAATTGCAAAAAAAATCACAAGTGCGTTTTTTTTCACCGATACGCGGGAATAAACCACGTTATGCTGATCTTTTCAGTGCTATTTGTCCAAATTCTTGAGCAAATCGCGCAACCTGTTCCCAATCAGTATATTCGATTTCTTTTGTACTATCCGTTTCTCCCCCGGTCATGTGCATGATCAGTTGAATCATCACGCGGTCAAACCAACGGTAGTTCGGATAACGTAATGCACCAGCGAAGACAGCTCCCAAGTCAGGTTGCCAAGGCGAACGTAGCAGAAACTTACGTGTATAAGCATTAGTTTGTAGTGATCTTTTTTCAGGTTTGCGGGCAGTTAAATTGACTGAAAAAAAAGCACTCGGTTTTTGCTGCAATAAGGAGAGATGCTGATGAATAAACTTTTTCAGTGAAGGATGAAAATGGCCGTACCGTATCGAAGCGCCAATCATGATTTGATCATATTTCCCGATATCGACTTCATGAGTATTGAGGATATTAACGACATCACACTCCAACGTACCTTTTAATATGGTAGCAATATAAGAGGCTATCGATCTCGTTTGCCCATCTCTACTAGAAAACAATATTAACGCTTTCATTGTACCGGGTCCTCTTCCGTTATTCCCGCCAAAAAGTAGGAGTAAATAGTACCAGCAGTGTGAATACTTCCAGACGGCCAAACAACATTGTTACGATCAAAATCCACTTTGCAGCGTCATTCATGGAAGTAAAATTATCAGCTACCGCACCCAGCCCAGGCCCGAGGTTATTCAATGTCGCCGCTACAGCAGCAAAAGCGGAAAAATCATCGACGCCAGTCGCAATAATAGCCAGCATACTGACAATAAATACCAGCGTATAAGCTGAAAAAAAGCCCCATACGGCTTCGAGTATACGCTCAGGTAACGCTCGATAACCAAGCTTAATGGTATAAACCGCATTCGGATGCACTAAGCGTTTCAGTTCTCGGGAGCCTTGTAAAAACAGCAGCAAAATACGAATAACTTTCAGACCACCACCAGTAGAACCGGCACAGCCACCGATGAACGCCGAGCATAGTAACAGAACAGGCAAAAACAGTGGCCAGTTTGAAAAACTTCCAGTAGTGAAGCCCGCCGTCGTTGCCATCGATACTACCTGGAAAAAAGCCTGATTGAGTGTTTCGATACCGCTTTTATACACATCATGGAACCACAGTATTAGCGTACAGATAACCACCAGTGATATCTGTACGCTAATAAACATACGGAACTCGGAATCACGCCAATAGACTTTAAGGCTTCGACCACTGAGTACAGCAAAATGCAGACTGAAATTACAACCTGAAATCAAAAGGAATACGGCAATGATCGTGTTAATGGTCGGACTGTTGAAATACCCAATACTGGCATCATGAGTAGAAAATCCACCAATAGAGATGGTTGAAAAGCTATGACTGATAGCATCAAACACCGACATCCCGGCCAGCCAGAGTGATATCGCGCAGATGATGGTCAGCAAGACGTAAATCAACCACAGTGTTTTAGCCGTTTCAGCAATGCGCGGACGTATCTTGTTGTCTTTCAATGGTCCTGGCATTTCGGCACGATAAAGCTGCATCCCCCCGACACCGAGGATTGGCAGAATAGCCACTGCCAGCACAATGATTCCCATCCCCCCCATCCATTGCAGCATTTGCCGATAAAACAGGATGGCTTTCGGCATCGAATCCAGCCCCACCAACGTGGTTGCACCTGTCGTTGTCAGACCGGAAAAAGACTCAAAGAAAGCATCCGTTACCGTCATACTGGGATGTTCGGCGAAGAGAAAAGGCAATGCGCCTACGCTACCCAATACCGTCCAGATAAGCACCACTATCAAAAATCCCTCGCGGGTTTTGAGTTCATGCTTTTGCTTGCGATTGGGCAACCACAGGATAAGACCGATGATCAGGGCGACGATAAATGTCTGAGTAAAAGCCCGACCGGCACCATCACGATAAATCAGGGCGACCAACCCGGGAATAAACATCGTTCCGGAAAAAAGTATGACCAGCAGGCCAACAATGCGGGTTATGGCACGCAAGTGCATTACAGATGTCTTCCTTATGGTTCAATAAACAACGCTGGAATTATTGTGAAATTGACAGTAAATGTAACACCCCACGGCTAATATCACGCAACCTCATCTCAGCTTCATCTACAGTATGGACAGGGAGAGCCAGCCGGATCCTAACGTCCGCACCATACTCACTTGATACTATTTTCCCCCCCAGATAATGCACTATTGATTCAACCTGAGGTAGTAGTGAATATTCGCACTGCAGGTGATACTCTTGCAGCAATATCTTCTGTTTTAGTACCAACAGCTTTAATGCCTGCTGGACACCACCGCCATAAGCCTTTACCAAACCTCCGGTTCCCAACTTCACCCCACCATAATAGCGCACGACAACAGCGGTAATTTCACCGACACCGCTGCCCATCAGTTGCGCCAATATAGGTTTACCGGCTGTACCGGCAGGCTCACCATCATCAGAAAATCCAAGCTGCTGGGAATCATTAGGCGCACCCGCGATAAATGCCCAGCAGTGATGAGCAGCTGCCGGATGATGCTTCCTGATGTCTTGAATAAAGGCCTTAGCCGCATCAATACCGTCAGTAGCGCTTAATTCTGTGATAAAACGGCTTTTTTTAACTTCTTCACTATAGCTGACTGCAGAGACAGGAACTGGATAAACAAGCATCAGTTCAGGTTCAACGCCCGAGTTATATTCTCAACGCGATTCTCATGCATCACTATATTATCTTCGATGCGAATACCGCCAAATAGCTGCAATGCATCAATTTTCTGCCAATTAAAATGCTGGCGGAAATTACCGTGACGCCATGGTTCCAACAGCGAATTGATAAAATAAAGCCCCGGCTCAATTGTCAGAACCATACGGGGTTCAAGAACCCGGGTACAACGCAGGTACGGATGCTGAGTGGGTGCCGCCAGGGATGTACCGGTATCGTCCTGCATAAAACCGGCGACATCATGCACCTGTAATCCTAACGGATGCCCCAACCCATGTGGCAGGAACGGGCTGGTTATTCCGGCATCAACTATGGCTTCTTCACTCATATCACTCACCAATTGATGTTTTTTCAATAAACTGGCGATACGGTGATGCATCTGAAGATGGTAATCAGTGTAACGGACACCCACCTTCATGGTTTCAATCAATGCTTGCTGCTCATGGTTTAAATCCTTCACCAAGGCAGCAAAATCATTGTCACTCTGAGCAGAATAAGTGCGGGTGATATCCGCCGCATAACCGTTGTACTCTGCACCGGCATCAATCAGGAAACTACGGATTTTCGCAGGTGCCCGATGTTCCAGTTGAGTGTAATGCAATACAGCGGCATGTTCATTTAATGCAACGATATTACTGTAAGGCACATCGGTGTCACGGTGGCCGGTGGCCGCCAGATAGGCCAGATTAATATCGAACTCACTCATACCAGACTGAAAAGCATCATATGCAGCACGATGACCTGCAACCACCGTTTTCTGCGCTTCACGCATGCAGGCAAGTTCATAATCGGTTTTATAGGCACGATAGTAATGCAGATAATCCAGCACACCTTGCGGATTAATATTTTCCGGATTAAAACCAAGAGTGAGTGCACGTTGTGGAACATAGCCGATATAGGCGACTCGCTGGAGTGGTGTCGGCAACAATTGACCGATATCATCAACGCGACGCAATACAGTCATATCAATGTCATTAGTCCAGAAACTTTCCGGCATCGGTGCAACGTTATGCCAGTAATCAACCGGAGAGTAAAACCACAGCTTTGGTGGGTTAACACCGTCCACCCATAACCAGCAATTAGGTACTTGTGTCACCGGCAACCAAGCTTTGAACTGTGGGTTAACCTTAAACGGGTAATCATGATCATCCAGAAACACCGTCAACAGTTCTCCGGAATGAATCAGTAAAGCATCAAGATTATGACGCGCCAAAACGGCCTGCGTACGTTGCTGCAAGGTCACCAAATGTTGCTGATACAGAGAAGTCATCGTTTCCATCAGAATCTCCATTGATAACAGTGAATTCTTCATTTTAACACAGTGGCACAATGACGGCATTGCCCGACGCTTTGTGATCTTTTCGGCAAAAAATTAATCACTTATTTGCATTTTATTAACATCAAATCCACAATTTTAGTGTTTGGTCATACCAGCCAACTTGCTTAATCTGGAGACAGAGATGCTTTATCAAGGCGAAAACCTCTACGTTAACTGGCTTGAAGATAGCATTGCTGAGCTGGTATTTTCTGCTACAGGGTCAGTTAATAAACTCGATATACAGACAGTTAGTAGCCTCGGTGCTGCTCTGGATATACTGGCACTACAGCATGATCTAAAAGGTTTGGTACTGCGTTCGGACAAACCCGCGTTTATTGTCGGGGCAGATATTACCGAATTCCTCTCTTTATTTGCGGCCCCTAAAGAAAAACTGCACCAATGGCTGACGGATGCAAATGACATTTTCAGCCGCCTGGAGGATTTGCCAGTACCGACGATTTCTGCCATCAAAGGTTATGCTCTGGGTGGCGGCTGCGAATGCGTGCTGGCAACTGATTTCCGCATTGCTACTGCGGATATACGAATCGGCTTACCGGAAGTGAAGTTGGGGATCATGCCCGGCTTTGGCGGTACGGTTCGACTGCCTCGTTTGCTGGGTGCGGATAGCGCACTGGATATTATCGCCGCAGGTAAAGATATCGGTGCTGAAGCAGCACTGAAAGTTGGCCTGGTTGATGCCGTCGTCGCAGACGATAAACTGGTTGCGGCGGCGTTACTCATGTTGCATCAGGCAATTGCAGGAAAGTTGAACTGGCGTGCTTATCGCGCGCCCAAACTGGTACCGCTAAAACTCGGTAAAGTTGAAGCCACCATGAGTTTTGCTACTACCAAAGCCATGGTGATGCAAACCGCTGGAAAACATTATCCCGCCCCGATCACTGCGGTAAAAACCATTGAAGCGGCAGCGGGTTTGCCGCGTGATGCCGCCCTGCGCGTTGAAACAGATAACTTTGTCGCCCTCACACAAACTGATGCTGCCCATACTCTGGTGGGAGTATTTCTGAATGATCAGTATGTTAAGGGAACAGCGAAAAAACAGGTGGGGAGTACTTCCGCCCCCGAGGAGGCCGCCGTCGTAGGTGCAGGGATCATGGGTGGCGGTATCGCCTACCAATCGGCATTAAAAGGCGTTCCTATCCTGATGAAAGATATTAATGAAACCGCGCTGACACTTGGTATGAATGAGGCAGCCAAACTACTGAATAAGCAACTGGAACGCGGAAAGCTCAATGCCGTAAAAATGGCGGGTATTTTTTCCAGTATTCATCCCACCTTAAATTACGCCGGTTTTGAACGTGCCGATGTGGTCGTCGAAGCCGTGGTAGAAAACCCCAAAGTGAAGGCCAGCGTATTGGCTGAAACTGAATCCCACGTCCATGAAGATACAGTGATAGTGTCCAACACCTCGACCATTCCGATTGTGAAACTGGCCCAGGCACTGACGCGGCCACAGAACTTCTGCGGTATGCATTTTTTTAATCCGGTTCACCGGATGCCGTTGGTAGAAATCATTCGGGGTCCGCAAACTGACGAAAAAACCATTTCCCGTGTTATCGCTTATGCGCTCCACATGGGGAAAACCCCTATCGTGGTGAATGATTGCCCGGGATTTTTCGTTAACCGTGTCCTGTTTCCCTACCTTGCCGCTTTCAGTCTACTGATGCGTGACGGCGCGGATTTTCGTGAAATTGATAACGTGATGGAACGACAATTTGGCTGGCCAATGGGACCGGCATACCTGCTGGATGTCGTGGGAATCGATACAGCCCACCATGCCCAATCCGTTATGGCAGAAGGCTTTCCCTCACGTATGGACAAAAATTACCGCGACGTTATTGACGTGTTATTTGAACATCAGCGGTTTGGTCAAAAAAATGGAGTGGGCTTTTATCGTTATCAGACCGACAACAAGGGCAAACCACACAAAGAATTCGATGAAAATATTGATGAGCTGCTGGCCACAGTTTGTCAGGCACGTCGTCGCTTCAGTGCCGAAGAGATCGTCTCCCGCCTGATGATCCCGATGATTAACGAAGTGGCGCTCTGTCTGGAAGAAAACGTGATCGCCAGTCCGGCTGAAGCAGATATGGCACTGATCTATGGCCTGGGATTTCCAGCGTTCCACGGTGGAGCCTGCCGCTATTTCGACACCCTGGGCAGCGCGCGTTATCTGGAGATGGCTCAGCCACTGTCACACATGGGGCCGCTCTATCAAATTCCTGAAAGCGTGCGGCAAAAAGCCAGAAATAAAGAAGGTTATTATCCGACTGTCGCGCCTCACGCCGACATCTCCCATCGTCAACCAGCATAAGGTCTATATTTATGGAAAAAGTAGTGATTGTTGACGCTGTGAGAACCCCAATGGGGCGATCCAAAGCGGGAGCATTCCGTCAGGTACGATCTGAGGATCTATCTGCACATCTGATGCGCAGTCTGTTAAGCCGAAATCCTGCGCTGAAAGCGGATAGTATCGACGACATTTACTGGGGCTGTGTGCAACAAACACTGGAGCAGGGATTTAATATCGCCCGTAATGCGGCTCTGCTGGCAGAAATTCCTCATACCGTACCCGCCGTGACGGTTAACCGTTTATGTGGTTCTTCCATGCAGGCGCTACACGACGCAGCGCGGGCCATTATGGTAGGCGATGCCCAGGTTTGCCTGATTGGTGGTGTTGAACATATGGGCCATGTGCCTATGAGCCACGGTGTGGATTTTCATCCTGGTCTGAGCAAAACGGTGGCAAAAGCCGCTGCCATGATGGGGCTGACAGCAGAGATGCTGGCACGAGTACACCATATCAGCCGTGAAATGCAGGATGCATTTTCCGCCCGCTCCCATCAGCGTGCCTATGCTGCCACACAGTCCGGTGCGTTCCACAAAGAAATCATTCCCACTACCGGCCACAATGCCGATGGGGTTTTACTGTGTTTTGAAGATGATGAAGTCATCCGTCCTGATACCGACATTGCCACTCTGGCAGCACTTAAACCCGTATTTGACCCGATAAACGGTACCGTAACTGCAGGTAGTTCATCCGCGCTTTCCGATGGCGCAGCAGCCATATTGATGATGAGTGAATCCCGCGCCAGCGCACTGGAATTAGCGCCAAGAGCATACATTCGTGCGATGGCCGTTGTGGGTTGCGAACCCTCTATTATGGGATATGGACCCGTGCCAGCCACACAGTTGGCACTGAAACGCGCCGGGCTGAGCATTAGTGATATCGGACTGTTTGAGCTGAATGAAGCCTTTGCTGCACAAACGTTACCGTGCATAAAAGATCTGGGTTTACTGGATGTGATGGACGAAAAGGTAAACCTCAACGGTGGAGCCATCGCGCTTGGTCATCCACTGGGATGCTCTGGAGCGCGTATCTCTACTACACTAATTAATCTGATGGAACGGCATGATGTCCAATTTGGCATAGCCACCATGTGTATTGGTTTCGGCCAAGGTATCGCCACCGTTTTTGAACGTATCTGATGGTGTAAACGCTACACTTTGTAGCCCATTATGAGAAACATGGGGATGAGGTTCACGAAGGACACCTCCCCCAACGCCAGATATCTCGGTTGAATAACCGATCCACATTACGCCAAGATATTTTTCCGTCAGAAAAACGGGGATTCAGATAAAAGCAAAGGCATCACTGAACATATGCGCCACCAGCGCTCCGCGCTCATTGCAGAAACGTTCACGGGCAATCTTTGCCATCTCAAATCGACCGGCAATATAGATATCATACTCGGCCAATGAGCCAAAATCCTGTAGTACAGCGCTTAAAACCGTACCCGCTCGGCCATGCCAATGCTCGTCCGGTTGCTCAACAACCGGAATCACCTTCAAATTGGTATGCTGAGATGCCAGCGATTCCAACTCAGCCAAATCATACAGGTACTTGCGCTCACGACCGCCCCAATAAAAAGAGATTGAACGCTCCGGCTGCTGCGCCAGCGCCGTTAACAAAATGGAACGCGTATAAGAAAATCCAGTCCCACCGGCAATCAGTATCAATGGGCGATCACTCTCCTCACGGAACCAGGCATCCCCATAAGGAATATCAACTATCAGGGATTTCTCTTTCAGGATGCGCTCCATTACCGCCATCGCATACAGATTCAGTTCAGAGGCCCCGATGTGCAGTTCAATAAAATTCTTTTCCATTGGTATGGAAGCCATTGAGAATGGGCGTTTATCCCGTTCATCCATAACTACCATTAAATACTGACCAGCACGGAAGGAAAAAGGGGCTGAAGGCAATAAACGCACCCGGAAAACCGTATCAGTTATTGCTTCGACCGAAGTCACTTTACAGCTCAATGTTGTCATGCGTTCCCTCTATCGGGTCATCAAAACAAAATGGGGAACAGGGCAATGGCGAATTAACGTCGTTTACCGCTGTCACTAAAAATGGCCAAATCATCCCAGATAGCATCAACACGGGCACATACCTGAGGATCTTTTATAATTGGATGTCCCCATTCACGTTGTGTTTCGCCTGGCCATTTATTGGTAGCATCCAGCCCCATTTTGGAGCCTAATCCAGAAAACGGTGAAGCAAAATCCAGATAATCAATGGGTGTATTTTCAACCAGAAGCGTATCACGAGCGGGATCCATGCGCGTGGTTATCGCCCAGATAACATCTTTCCAGTCGCGGGCATTGATATCATCGTCACAAACAATAACAAACTTGGTATACATAAATTGCCGCAGGAAAGACCAAACACCCATCATTACCCGTTTAGCATGTCCGGCATACTGCTTCTTCATAGTAACCACCGCCAGACGGTAAGAACAACCCTCTGGAGGAAGATAGAAATCAACAATTTCTGGAAACTGCTTTTGCAGAATCGGGACAAAAACTTCGTTCAATGCCACGCCCATCACAGCCGGTTCATCCGGTGGACGCCCAGTATAGGTTGAATGGTAAATCGCGTCCCGCCGTTGAGTGATATGTGTGACGGTAAACACCGGAAAGTTATCCACCTCGTTATAGTAACCGGTATGATCGCCATACGGACCTTCAAGCGCCAACTCTCCGGGTTCAATATAACCTTCAAGCACAATTTCAGCATTGGCGGGAACATCCAAATCATTGGACAGACATTTCACGACTTCAGTTTTGTAACCACGCAGTAAGCCCGCGAAAGCGTACTCTGAAAGAGTATCCGGTACAGGTGTCACCGCCGCCAGGATCATCGCCGGGTCAGCACCTAACGCCACGGCAACCGGGAAACGTTTCCCCGGATGTTCCTGACACCACTCCTGATAATCCAGCGCACCGCCACGATGAGATAACCAGCGCATAATAAGCTTGTTTTTTCCTAATACCTGTTGACGGTAAATAGCCAGATTCAGCCGATCCTTAAACGGACCGCGGGTGACCGTCAATCCCCAGGTGATCAGCGGAGCAGCATCCCCTGGCCAGCAGTGCATCACCGGAATACGGCTCAAGTCCACGTCATCCCCTTGCCATACAATCTCCTGACAAGGTGCCTCAGATAAACGTTTTGTCGGCATATTAAGCACTTGACGAAACGTAGGCAGTTTATCCACCAAATCTCGAAAACCGTGTGGTGGCTCCGGTTCTTTCAAAAAAGCCAGTAACTTGCCAACATCACGCAATGCGCTGACATCTTCCTTCCCCATTCCCATTGCAACACGTTTAGGTGTACCAAACAGGTTGCAAAGCACCGGCATATTATAACCTTTGGGTTTTTCAAACAGCAGCGCAGGGCCTTCAGCCCGCAGGGTACGATCAGCAATTTCAGTCATCTCCAAATAAGGATCAATAGGCTGATTAATGCGTTTTAATTCGCCCCTCTCTTCAAGCAAGGAGAGAAACTCACGTAAGTCACGGTATTTCATGCTGATCATCTGAGTAGTCGAAGGTGCCTCTATTATAAAGTCTCTTCGACATGCTGTCGCTCCTGGTGCCGCTATTTATCCCGGCTTTCTTTTGCTATCCTCCTCAGAATAACGCAACAGAATAGTGAAATTATGGAAGTCTGGTATCTGCTTTATTGTAAACGCGGTCAATTGTTACGCGCGAGATCGCACCTGGAGCGCCAGGAAGTAACGTGCCTAAGCCCAATGATTACGCTGGAAAAAATGGTGCGAGGGAAGCGTATTGAAGTCAGCGAACCGCTATTCCCCAACTATTTGTTTGTGGAGTTCGATCCCGAACGGATTCACACCACAACCATCAGCGCGACACGTGGTGTAAGCCATTTTGTTCGTTTTGGTGCATTGCCGGCCACTATTCCGCAGAATGTGATCGACGAACTGTCTCAATATCAAATCCAGATTTTGACTGACCCTAAAACACCGCAACCCGGCGATCAGGTAATGATTATGGAGGGCATATTCAGTGGGCTGCAGGCTATCTATACCGAACCTGATGGAGAAGCACGTTCTATGCTACTGCTTAATCTGCTGAACAAACAGGTCAAGCAGAGCATTGATAACCGGCAATTCAAAAAGATTTAGGCCGCCAGAGGCACGTTGGCTCTGACGGTACATCAAACAATTAGCGTTCCAGATGCTGATCATGTAACCACTGTGCCACTCGCTTGGCAAAGTAAGTCAATACACCGTCCGCGCCTGCCCGTTTAAAACACAACAGTGATTCCATTACCAACGGCTGCTCCTGCAGCCACCCATTCTGGATCGCTGCCATCTGCATGGCATATTCCCCTGAAACCTGATAAGCAAATGTGGGAACACCAAACGTATCTTTCACACGGCGGACCACATCCAGATAAGGCATACCCGGTTTTACCATTACCATATCGGCCCCTTCCTGCAGATCCTGGGCGATCTCCTGCAATGCTTCATCACTGTTAGCCGGATCCATCTGGTAGGTTTTTTTATTGCTACCTTTCAGATTACCTGAGGAACCCAATGCATCACGAAAAGGCCCGTAGTAACAGGAAGCATATTTAGCGGAATACGCCATAATCTGGGTGTTAAACAACCCTCGTGTTTCCAGGGTTTCACGAATAGCACCGATACGCCCATCCATCATATCGCTGGGCGCCACAATTTCGGCACCCGCTTCAGCATGGGATAATGCCTGACGAACTAGTATCTCTTTGGTGATGTCATTGACCACATAACCCTGTTCGTCAATGACGCCATCCTGACCGTGAGTGGTGTAAGGATCGAGTGCCACATCAGTCAGTAGACCTAATTCAGGAACCGCATCTTTGAGGGCGCGCACCGCGCGTTGAACCAACCCATTAGGGTTATATGATTCCTCGGCGTGAAGTGATTTTTTATCCGCCTCAATCACCGGAAATAACGACAGAACAGGGATACCCAGTTTGGAGATGATTTCGGCTTCTTTCACAACTTCATCTATTGTCAGCCGATAGACTCCCGGCATGGAAGGGACTTCCTGTCGGTCATGATTTCCCTCCATGACAAACACGGGATAGATCAGATCATTCACGGTTACCTGATGTTCAGCCACCAGGCGACGGCTGAAATCATGACGACGAATACGGCGCATCCGCCGTCCGGGAAACGTACCGGGAAAAGCATTGCTCATATATTATTCTCCTGAATCAGGCCAGCCGGAAAACCCGGCGGGCGTTTTCATCTACTCTCTCCCCCAGCAGGTTGGCATCCTGACTGCGCCAGATCGCCACCTGACGGACAATATGTGGGAGAAAGCAGGGTTCGTTACGGCGGGATGCAGGTTTAGGATGTAAATCCCGGGGTAACAAATACGGTGCATCGGTTTCAAGTAATAGCCGATCATCGGGGATATATTCCAGCAAAGCACGCAGTTCCAGGCCACGACGTTCATCACAGACCCAACCCGTGATCCCCACCATCAATCCAGCATTCAGACAATCGTCCAGTTCATGACGAGTACCCGTAAAGCAATGCACAATGGCCGCAGGAAGCTTATCCAACCAGGGAGTCAACAGACTGATAAAGCGGGAATGGGCATCGCGGCAATGTAAAAACACTGGCAATGATCGTTCCGCCGCGATTGCCAGTTGAGCGGTAAAAGCACGCTCCTGCTGTGATGGAGTAGAGAAGTTACGATTAAAGTCCAAACCACTTTCTCCTACTGCCACAACCTTGTCACGCAGTGTCAAACTGTAAATCTGTTCTGCCACCCCATCTGTCCAGGTGCTCGCCTCATGGGGATGAACACCCGACGTAGACCAGCAATAATCAGGAAAAATAGTCGTCAGCGCGGCGGCATGTTCACTGTCTGATGCATTACTCCCAGTCACTAACAACCCGGTAACGCCGGCCTGTCGGGCCCGAATAATGACTTGTTCTCGGTCCAGGGCAAACTGAGAACTGGTAAGGTTGACACCAATATCGAACATCCTCTCCACCTCGTTTCTGTTCCCAAAAAATCAGGGATGATGAAAAAAACGAAACCTCTCATTGAGAGGTGTGCTGACGAGAACGATGTTTGCGGTCTTAAAATAGGGCAACATGATTAATCAGTCAGGCAAGGCCCGGTAAGATAAATTACCGGGCTGGTAAAATTACTGTGAAGAGTCTTCTGTGGTGGCGTTATCCTGACGGCGTCCCTTACCAACATAAAACCGGGAGCAAAATATACCGACTTCAAACAACAGATACATGGGGATCGCCAATAGTGTCTGGGATAAAACATCTGGTGGAGTCAGCAACATGCCGACAACAAAAACCCCTACCAGCACATAAGGACGTTTCTTCTTCAGGTCCTGAGGCGTAATCACACCACTCCAGCACAACAGAACTATCGCCACCGGAACTTCAAATGACACACCAAATGCCATGAATAATGCCATGACAAAATCGAGGTAGTTATTAATGTCGGTTGCAATCATTACCCCTTTCGGTGCCGTATGGGCGAAAAAACTGAACGCCAGTGGGAATACCACAAAGTACGCAAATGCCATACCCAGATAAAACAACAAACTGCTGGAAACCAACAGTGGAACCATCAGACGACGTTCATGCTTATACAACGCCGGTGCGACAAATGCCCACACTTGATACAACACTAACGGAGCCGCCACGAATACCGAAATAATCATGGTAAGTTTTATCGGCGTAAAGAAAGGCGATGCCACATCAGTAGCAATCATGCTCGCGCCAGCAGGAAGCTGTTTGATCAATGGAGCAGAGACAATCTGATAAATGTCATTAGCAAAATAGATCAGCGCCAAGAACACGACCAGCACACAGATAATGCTATTTATTAACCGCTTTCTCAGCTCGATCAGATGGCTAATCAGCGGTTGTGTTTCATCAACGGCCATACACTAATGATCATCACCTAGTTGAGAAGTGGGAACCGCAGCAATTTGCTCAGGTTTTATTTTTTTATCGGACTCAGGTACTACTGTATCTGGCATGTTTTCCAATGGCGGAGTTATCACAGGAGTAACCGGTGTCTCTTCCTGTTCTACAACCCCGTCATAGATGACTTCAGGATCGTTCAGCTGCTCCACAGGAACCGTATGCTCAGGTTTGGCAACATAGCTGCGTTTCATGGCTTCGGCGGCTTCTTTCAGTTCATCCATGGAAGCTTTAAGCTCTGGAGATAAATTACTCAGGCTACTGGCCTGCTCTACTTTTTTCAGGCTGTCCTGCAATTCCTGCAACTTCAATTCCTGTGATAACTCATTTTGTACGGTAGAAGCCAATGAGCGCAGTGTTCTGATCCAACCGGCAACCGTTCTTACTGCGATAGGCAATCTCTCCGGCCCCAAGACTACCAGGCCGATTATCATCACCAGCAGCAGTTCACTAAACCCGATATCAAACACAGATTACACCTGTTCTTTATTCTTGCTCTTCTCTTCCTGCTTGGCTTCCGGCTTTTGATCCGCAATGGATTTAGTCGCAAAGTCAGCATCTTGCTGTGTTTTTTCGTCGTCGGCAGATGACGGCTCTTCACTGATAGCTTTTTTAAAGCCCTTAATGGAAGCACCGAGATCTGATCCCAACGTTCTCAGCTTATTGGTGCCAAACAACAACACCACGATGACCGCGATGATCAACAAACTAGGAATACTAATACCGCCCATAACGCTTTACCTCTTTATACAAGGGATAACTATCAAGATCACCACTATTATAAACGGTAATCATGCTACTGATTATGATCTTATTCAACGAGTACAACGCCAACCAATCAACCAGGCAACAACACCTGCGGCTATCAAACCTGCAGGTACAATATCCGCTTCAACATGACTGGCTAACAGCAATGTCCCACTGATTAACAGTGCTGCCCCCACACCTAGCAAATAACGGGACTGACCATGACGAACCCGTTGGACATGTAGTTCATTGGCAAGTTGCTCCATACTCTGCCGCAACATCTTATGTTGCCTTAATCCGTCATAAAACAATTCCGGAATTTCAGGCAATTTTTCCGCCCAAAATGGTGCTTTTTCTTTAAATGCACGCAACATCGCAGGTAATCCGACCTGATCTTTCAGCCAGGTTTCCAGAAAAGGCTTGGCGGTTTTCCATAAATCTAACTGAGGATAAAGCTGGCGTCCTATCCCTTCAATATAAAGTAATGTTTTCTGGAGCAATACCAGTTGCGGCTGCACTTCCATATTGAAGCGGCGCGCCGTATTAAAGAGGTTCAATAATACATGGCCGAAGGAAATTTCCGCCAACGGCTTTTCAAAAATGGGTTCACAAACAGTACGAATAGCGAACTCAAACTCTTCCACATTGGTATCTGCAGGAACCCAGCCAGAGTCCACATGCAGTTCAGCAACCCGACGATAGTCTCGGTTGAAAAAGGCAATGAAGTTTTCCGCCAGATACCGCTTATCTTCCTTGTTAAGAGAACCGACGATGCCGCAATCAATACCAATATATTGCGGATCTTCAGGATGTTCATAGCTGATAAAGATATTGCCCGGATGCATATCCGCATGGAAGAAACTATCCCGAAAAACCTGAGTGAAAAATACTTGCACACCACGTTCAGCCAGCAAAGGCATGTTAACACCGTGCTTCTTGAGCGCATCCACATCAGAAACCGGAATACCGTAAATACGCTCCATAACCAACACGCGTTCTGTACAGTAATCCGAATAGATCTCCGGTATGTAAAGCATAGGGCTATTGATAAAGTTACGTCGTAGTTGGATGGCATTTGCTGCCTCACGCAGCAGGTTCAGCTCATCCAAAAGCGTTTTTTCATATTCACGTATGACTTCACGTGGTCGCAGACGACGGCCATCCGATAACAAAATTGGCAACCAGCTAGCCAACCGATTCATTAGGCGCATATCGGCTTTAATCACTGGCAGGATGTCCGGGCGAATCACTTTAATCACAATATCTTTGCCCGATGTTTTCAGTTTAGCCGTATGCACCTGAGCAATGGACGCCGAAGCCAATGGGATCGAGTCAAAATCATCAAACCAGGTTTCCAGTGAACCGCCCATTGACGCTTCAATCTGCTTACGAGCCAGAGCACCATCAAAAGGCGCTACCCGATCCTGCAACATTGCCAGTTGATCAGCGATAGCGGGTGGAAACAAATCCCGTCGAGTAGACATCATCTGCCCGAACTTAATCCACACCGGCCCGAGATCCTGTAATGCCAGACGCATACGCTCCCCTAACGGCATATCTTTATGACGGTTAGGCAACCAGAACAGGAAATAACGACCCAAACGAAGAGGGAGCGTCAGGCGTATCCGCGGAATCAATTCATCCAGTCCATAACTCAATAGTACACGGATAATTCGGTAAAGGCGGACCAACTCTCCTGGCGTCATTGAGATCTCTCCAGCTTTGCCAACCTTTCGGTTAATGCACTCACAGATTGCTCCAACGCAGTCACTTCATCCTGGAACCAGAGGCCTTCCAGCTTGCCTGGTACCAGGCGCCACTCTTCTGTGAGCGTTTCAGATAAATAATGCTGCTGACGGCACAGCGTACGAGTCAATGCCCCTACCGTTTTGTGTGCAGCCTGGCTCAATCCTTCTGCCACAACGTCACCAAGATAAGGCGCTAACCATTCTGCAGGATCGAACTCAGCCAGATCCAGCAGCCCGATAAATTGTTGGATGACCTGAATATCACCTTCTACGATCAGTTCATCACTGCGCATCAACGCGGAAAGGTGTTGGCGATCACGCAATTTCATCAAAGCGGATAACCGAGTTTGCAAATGGCAATCAGGAACATCATCCCATTGACTCACGATATCCAGGTGATGCTCAGTAAAAACCAGCACCAGAGGCGTGCCTAGCTCGGCGACGTCAATACGCAGCGTTTTCCCATGCAGACGTTGACGTGCGGCCTTCATACTCCGGTCACGAAACAATAGCTGATTAAACGCCGTTTCCAGCGCAGCGATCAGTACAGGCATTAACAGCATTGGTATTCCCAAACTCAGAATTTAAAACCGCGATGTAATGCAACAACTCCACCGGTCAGATTAAAATAATTGACGTTGTCAAATCCCGCGTCACTCATCATGTTTTTCAGCGTTTCCTGGTCCGGGTGCATCCTGATAGATTCTGCCAGATAACGATAGCTATCGGCATCACTTGCCACCATTTCGCCAATACGAGGCAGTATGTGAAAAGAGTAGGCGTCATAGACCTTACTGAGCATTTTCACTGTCGGTTTGGAAAATTCCAGCACCAGTAAACGGCCCCCAGGTTTCAGCACGCGATACATGGAGCGCAACGCCTTCTCTTTGTCAGTGACATTGCGCAGGCCGAAAGCAATGGTAATACAGTCAAAAAAATCATCTGGGAAAGGCAAAGCCTCTGCATTGGCCTGGACATAATCGACATTGCCGATCACGCCATTATTCCGCAGCTTTTCACGACCGACCTTCAACATTGAAGCATTGATATCCGCCAGTACAACCCCACCGTCATCACCGACCAGACGTGAGAATTTGGCAGTCAAGTCTCCAGTGCCGCCGGCAAGATCCAGCACATGCTGACCGCGCCGCACGCCACTGCACTCAATGGTGAATCTTTTCCAGACACGATGAATACCAAAAGACATCAAGTCATTCATCAAATCATACTTTGTAGCCACAGAATGAAAAACGTCAGCGACCATGCCTTCTTTTTCTTCTTTCGCTACGGTGCGAAAACCAAAATGTGTAGTTTTCTCTGAATTGTCTACCATGTTATCCGCCTACCATTCAGTCAAAATTTGGATCTACCTACTAATGGGGAGAGTGTAACAGACCCAAGTTAAAAGCTACCGTCCTTATTTACCGATATACCGAGAGAAGTAGAACGCCATATACCTACTACATAAAGGATGCTGGAACAGTTTATACCAGTACGGCAGCGACTTACGCTGGTTTTTCATCAACGGGCTCGTCGTCCCCGACAATCGGGTGATACTCCACATTGACTGACTCGGCATCGTCAATCAACGATGCGTTAATAGGCCGTTTTATTTCTACACCCAATGCCCGGAAACCTTCCGCCTGATTAATCAGATTTCCGCGACCTGAAGAGAGCTTCTTCATGGCCTGACGATAACTTCCCTGTGCTTTTTCCAGGCTTTGCCCCAGTGATGACATATCGTCGACGAATAGGCGCAGCTTATCGTACAACCGGGAAGCTCGCTCGGCGATCTGCTGTGCGTTGCGGCTTTGTTGCTCGTAACGCCATAAATTATTAATCGTCCGCAACGCTACCAGTAAGGTAGTAGGACTGACCAGCATAATATTATGTTTAAGCGCTTCGGTGATAACATCTGGCTGGCGATTAATTGCGACCAGGAATGCGGGCTCCACCGGAATGAACATCAACACATAATCCAGCGAGCGCAATCCCGGTAATTGTTGATAATCTTTGTTACCCAAAAGACGGATATGACTGCGGATTGACACCAAATGCTCATTGAGTGCGGCGGACCGTTCGATCTCATCGTCGCTGTTAAAGTAACGTTCATAGGCCACCAACGACATCTTGGCGTCAATGACCACATCTTTACCATGTGGCAGGCGCACGATGACATCCGGCTGTAAACGTGAATTAGTGTCGGTCTGCACACTGACCTGAATTTGATATTCGTGCCCTTCGCGCAGCCCGGAACTCTCCAGTACCCGGCTCAACACCACTTCACCCCAATTTCCTTGCGTTTTGTTGTCACCTTTCAGTGCGTTGGTCAGGTTAACCGCTTCC
Organism: Prodigiosinella aquatilis; assembly: GCA_030388725.1. NCBI lineage: Bacteria > Pseudomonadati > Pseudomonadota > Gammaproteobacteria > Enterobacterales > Pectobacteriaceae > Prodigiosinella > Prodigiosinella aquatilis. Next base: position 263,494 of record CP128857.1, on the reverse strand, counting down.
TGTGTCATCCGGGCATTAAGCTGTTGCAGATTACGAATCTCATGCGCCAGCGTATGGCGTTCCCGGGCTTCAGAACCAAAGCTTTCCTGCACCTGACGACGAAACCCATCCAGTTGCTCCCGCAATGGTGTCAGCAAACGATCCAGACTCTGCTGATTCTGCTGATCGACCTTACGGCCACTGTGCTCAAAAATTCGGTTGGCGAGGTTTTCAAATTGAGTGGAGAGACGCTGCTCACTGTTGGTCAGCAAGCGCTGTTTTTCTTCAGCCGCCAGACGCGTCTCTTCCAGGCGGATAGTCACTTCCCGTAATTCAGCTTCTTGTGCGCCATTGGCCTCCCGAAGCGCCCGCAGTTCCTGATTAAGCAGCTCACATTCCTGGCGTAGTTCCACCAGTTGCTGCAACTTCTCCTGACTGGCTGCCAGTTGCGCATGCAGTGTTCGCAATTCCATTTCCTGCTGACCAAGTCGCTGCTGATCCTGTTGCCTGGCCTGCTGACTCTCATTTAAAGACTGACGGGCCTGTTCCAACGCTTGTGCCAACAAACGCTGCTCTGTTTCAGATCGCGCCTGCCGCTGTTGCTGAAGCAAACCCGCAATGAGCAAACCGAGTAACAAGCCTACTGCTACGCCACCAATACCATAAAATAGAGAGATATCCACACGGCCTCCGCTTTACCTCGCTGCTGCCCGTCAAGGTAAATTGATACTGTATGGATGTCCAGAAAGAATTGGACAGATACGTTAAGCGGTGGGAGGCGGCTTCAGTAATCCACTGCATAAAGACGTTCGCGTTGCAGTCAGTCTCCGGTTATTGCACAACACATTATCAGACCACGCTATGCACGGTTAATCGTCAGCGCTCGTATATCACGACTCGACTACGATTAAGCAGTAACTGCAGTTGATCACCATCCAGATAGAGACCAAACCGCTTCTCCCACGGGCCATCCTGCGCGATGGCAAGTCCCCGGCCTTGACCGAGGGATTTGAGTGTGGCGGTAATCGCTGCCGGGCCAATACCCATGACCAATTGGTCGCCATCAATCACCAGTTCACTGCGGGTGTCTGTCAACCGCCAGCATCCCTGAATGTGAGATAGGCTGTCATCAGCCGTCGCCGGGACAAAACGGCGTGATGTATGACCAATTTCACCCTCAATCGCCATACCATTTTGTCGAAGACGCATTGGTAAATGGCTGGAAAGGGATGTTGTCACTTCGGGCTGCCCACTGTGATACAGCGTTTCTGAGGCCCCCAGCCAACAAGCACTTTTCTCGTTGATCTCCAGCCAATCGCCGCCCTGTTCCGCCACGTAAAGACCGGGAGTCAGCGAATGACCTTGCTGCGGCAACGGCTGATCCAGCAGTGCCGCCATAACACGCATCGCACTATCGTAGGTCGTGACATCCTCACGGTTGGCAACCAGTGTGACACCGACTTGTCGCACCGGGTCGAGCAGGAAATAGCTTTTGTAACCCGCATGAGAACCACCGTGCCCGACCAGCAATGCATCGCCGACCCGGCAGTGTGTAATGCCCAGCCCATAACCGGTAATCCGGCCATCGTTCATCCGACGTGGTTGCGTCAAGCGGGACAATACACCGTCGCCGGGACCCGAGTTCATCAGCAGCGATTGCAGCCAGACTGTCAAATCCTGCACACTGCCAGCGACACAACCGGACGACGACAGGTGCAAACCTGCGCTGGCAAGCTGCCAGCCCGTTGTGCTTTGCCAATACCCCGGCATCAGACCGGGTACAATATCAAACCAGGTTTCCGGCGCATGAAGTTGAATACCCAAGGGTTCACACACTTGCTGGCGTAATAGATCAGCAAAGTAAATACCTTTGGCTTTTAGCACTTCCTCTACTAATCGATAACCCGTGTTGGTGTAGGAAATCTCGCTGCCCGCTGGGTAGTTGAGTGAGCCCCATTGTGCCAAAAAATCCAGTAAATCTGCCGCCGAGGTCGCGTTGTAAACGGAAATTCCCAGCAACGACAAGGTTTCCCGCACATCCGGTAGACCGGAGGTCATATCCAGCGCCTGACCTATCGTGACGTTACCGTTATCACCACGCAGTTGTGGCAAATGCTGGTTCAAGGTATCAGTGAGGGAAATAGCATGGCTGGCGGGGCCGGTGACCATGGCGGCAAACAGATGCTTAGTCACGGATGCGAAACGCACCACACTGTGGGGGGTAAACGGCGTCTGCTGCGCCAAATCTGCCAGGCCACCACAACATACGGACTGAATCTGTTTGCCATCAAACAGGGCGATGACACCGCCTGGCTGTACGCCTTGATTCCAGTCGCAGGTCAGCGACTGGGCCACATCGATGGCACGCTGCCAATGCAGTGTCATACTGGCTCCTCCAGTGTCATACTTAAATCATACAGTTCAGCCGTGTGCGGATGCTGAATACGCCGCGCACGTAAGTCGTCGGCACTGAGCTGTTCTACCATTTCGCCGTTCTGCATCACCCCGATACGCTGGCAAAGATGCGAGACTACCGCCAGATTATGACTGACCATAATATAGGTCAGTTTACGTTCCGCTCGCAGGTCGGTAAGCAGATTGAGAATTTCCGCCTGCACCGATACATCCAGCGCGGAAGTCGGCTCATCCAGCAATAATACTTCAGGTTCGGCGATTAACGCCCGGGCAATGGCGACACGTTGGCGCTGTCCACCGGAAAGCTGATGCGGAAAGCGAAAACGTACCGCAGACGGTAATCCGACTTCGTCCAGTGCCTGTGTAATGCGTTGCTCGGCACGATCAACACGATGTATCAACAACGGTTCATGCAAAATACGGTCAATCGTCTGGCGTGGATGCAGAGAACCATACGGGTCCTGAAATACCATCTGCACCTGACGAAAGAACGTCCGGCCGCGATGCGCGGATAACGCCATGCCACCGAAGGTAATGGTGCCGCTCCAGTGGTTATTCAGCCCCGACAACGCCCGCAAAATAGTGGATTTACCGGACCCACTTTCACCAACGATGCCAAAGCTGGCCCCGCTCGCCACCTCAAATGAGACGCCTTTTACCACCGCCACAGCTCCAAATGCGATGCGTAATTTATCTAACTTAATCATGCATCCCTCCAGGCAATATCACGTTTCATCACCGGCAAGCGTTCCCGTGGATGCAAGAGCGAGGGCAAGCACTCCAGCAGGCCACGTGTATACGGATGTTGTGCCTGTTGCAGTTGATTGGCGGCCAACATTTCCACGATCCGCCCGGCATACATCACTGCCACCCGATCACAAAAATGCGACACCAAAGGTAGATCGTGACTGATCAGGATCAGCCCCATCCCCCGTTGTGACACCAGATCGTCGATCAGCCTCAGGATCTCCGCCTGCACCGTGGCATCCAACGCACTAGTAGGTTCGTCGGCAATCAGCAGCTCCGGGTCAGGCGCCAACATCATGGCGATCATCACCCGTTGGCCCATCCCACCGGATACTTCATGCGGGTAACTGGTGGCCACCCGCTCTGGATCACGGATACGCACCTGCGCCAGCAGATCCACCGCTGCGTCCATCGCTGCACGCTTGCTACCACCTTTGTGTTGCCGCCAGGACTCCGCCACCTGCTGACCAATAGTCATCACCGGATTCAGCGAATATTTCGGGTCCTGCAAAATGAAACCCACACGCCTGCCACGAATCTGGCACAGCGTTTTTTCATTGGCGCCACGCAGATCGATGCCATCAAAGCGGAGCTTATCGGCCTGTATCCGCGCATTACCCGGCAGCAATTGCATCAGACTACGGGCCGTCAGCGATTTACCGGAGCCACTTTCTCCAACGATGGCAAACTTTTCTTTGCCGACATTCAGCGATACGCCGCGTACCGCTTCAAAGGTTTCTGCCCGATGGGTAAAGGCGATACGCAGATTTTCAATTTCCACCAGCATTTAGCGCTCCTTGGGATCCAGCACATCGCGCAGACCGTCGCCCAGAAAATTAAACGCCAGCGAGGTCAGAAAAATAGCGATACAAGGCATCAGCGGCACCCACCATTCGGTGAACAGAAAACGACGGGCGGTAGCAATCATCGTGCCCCACTCCGGCGAGGGCGGCTGCGCCCCCATGCCGAGAAAACCAAGACTGGCAGCGGTGATAATAATGGAACTCATATCCAGCGTGATACGCACAATCAGGCTCGGCAAACACAACGGCATGATATGACGCAGAATAATGCGCATCGGTGTTGCTCCAGTCAGGCGGTTGGCAGCGATAAAATCGCTGTAGCGGTACTGCATCGTTTCGGCGCGCGCCAGTCGGGCATAGGGTGGCCAAGCCGTGAGCGCTATCGCCAGAATCGCACTTTCCACACCGGGTTTAAGCGCCGCGACAAATGCCAGTGCCAGCACCAACCGGGGAAATGACAAAAAGATATCCGTCAAACGCATCAGAATCTTATCCAGCCAACCCCCGATGTAACCAGCGATACACCCCACCAGCAACCCAATAGGCGCGGTGATGGTCACAACAGCGATCACCATCCCCAGAGTGGTACGACCGCCATACAAAATACGGCTGTACACATCGCGCCCCAGTTCGTCCGTACCCAACCAATGTTGGATAGAAGGCGCCGCCAGCCTGTTGGACAGGTCCTGAAAGCCGGGGGAATACGGTGTCAGTAACGGCGCAGCCAGCGACAGCAACAACACCGACACGATAATCATCAAACCTACCATCGCCAATGGGTTGGTGCGCAATCCCAGCCATAGCCGATAGCGTTGTCCCCACACCGCCTGACGGCGTGTGGTTGGCGTTTCGTCGAGCAACCAGGCTCGTGAGACAAAAGAAGTCATGTTACGCGGGGATCCAAAAGTCGATAGAGAATATCAGCCAGCAAATTGAGCAGTACGTAGACTGCTCCCACCAACAGCGTGGCACCGACTACCGGATTCATGTCAGCATTCAACAGTGCGGTCGTAAGATACTGGCCCAGACCCGGCCAGGAAAAGACGTTCTCGGTCACCACCGCACCTTCCAGCAGACTGGCATAGGTCAACGCCAGCACCGTCACCAATTGCACCGCCACGGTGGGAAACGCGTGTCGCCAAATCACCCGGCGCGACGACAGCCCTTTTGCGCGCGCCGTAGTGATGAACTCACCGCTGAGCGCATTCAACATAAAAGTACGTGTCATACGCGTGATGTACGCCATGCTGAAGTACGCCAGAATCAATACCGGTTGCACCATATGTGCCAGCGCATCTTTAAAGGCGTCGATATCCCCGGCCAGCAGGGAATCCACGGTCAGCAACCCGGTGACCTGCGGCACCATATCTTGAAAAATAATGTCCTGACGACCCGGTCCCGGCGCAATACCCAGTACGGCATAGAAGATAAGCAGACTGAGCAGCGCCAGTATGAAAACAGGTAATGAATGTCCGGCCAGACAGATGACCCGGATAGTCTGATCCAGCCAACTGCCCTGCCGTACTGCTGCCCATACGCCCAGCGGAATGCCCACCAGGGCCGCAATGATAATGGCGGCGGTCGCCAGCTCAAGCGTGGCGGGAAAGTAACGGAAAATGTCATCCGTAACAGAGTTGGACGTAAGAATGGAACGCCCCAGATCGCCGTGCAATAGTTGGTTGATATAGTGGCCGTATTGCATCCAGATTGGTTGATCCAGCCCCAGCTCCTGACGCGCCCGCTCTACCACGGGTTGCGGGGCGTTATCTCCCAGCATTGCCAGTACCGGATCGGTCGGCATCACCCGACCAATACAGAACGTCAGGATGGAAAGCCCCAACAACGTCAGGGCCAGACTGCCGAGCGTACTGAAAAAACGCATCAGTATCCGCATCAGGCTTTCTTCACCAATTGATAAGGGCTTTTACGTAATACAGACATCTGTATACCACTGACGTTTTTACCGCTGGCGATATTCATCTGTTCCTGCATCATCATCACGAACGGGCTGTGCTCACGGTGTTCACGCTGGATGGTTTCATACAGGGCAATACGCTTGGCCGGATCGGTTTCATGCAATGCCTGTTCCGTCATCTCATTGAATTTTGCATCAGACCAGCCACAACGCCATGCCAACGTACGATTGCGGGCACCATCGCTGTTATCCGTGTTGACACAAAATGCTTCGGTATTGGAATTAGGATCGAAGTAATCCGCTCCCCATACGGTCATCGCCAACTGATGCTGACGGGCGCGCATTTTGGTGAGCACCTGACGGTTTTCCGCCGCAATCAGTTTCACTTTGATGCCAATCGCACCCAGTTGAGTCTGCACCGCCTGCGCAATATCCGGATACGGCTGTGGCGAGTAGTGATCCAGCGTGATTTCAAAACCATCCGGATAACCTGCTTCCGCCAGCAATGCTTTGGCTTTGGTCACATCCAGATGGAATGGCGTATCAGCCAGTGCCGACGGAAAACCGCGTGGCAGGAAGCTTTGATGTACTTTGTGCGTCATCGGCACAATGTTCTGCTGGATACTGTCATAATCCAGCGCCCATTTGATCGCCTGCCACACCTGCGGTTTTTTCAGCAATTCGTTAGTGGTATTGCAGGAAAGAAACATCACGCTGGATACAAGTTGCTGCACCAAATGGTAATGGCTGTCATTGAGGAGCGGGCGGATCTGCTCAGTAGTAAGATTACGGGCGATATCCACATCCCCTTTCTGCAACATCAACAACTGTGCCGAAGGGTCGACGATGTGTTTCATGATGATGCGTTTGATTGGGTTCTTGGACGGGAAATGCGGGTTCTTCTTCAGAATCACGCTCTCACTGGCTTTCCAACTCACCAGTTCAAAGGGACCGGAACCGGCGCTATTAAGCTTCAGCCACTGGTTACCCAAATCGTTGCCCTGCTGGTTAGCCAGCGCGGCCTTTTTCTGCACAATACTGCCAACTGGCGCGGACAGGCAGTACAGCAGGAAGGATTCCGACGCCGGTTGATCCAGATTAATCACCAGCGTATGTGTGTCAGGAGCCGTAACATGCTGCTCAACGTTGTCTTTGGTGAAACCGAACTGATTGATGATAAATGCCGGGCTTTTATCCAGTTTTACTGCACGTTGCAGTGAAAAGGCCGCATCTTCCGCTGTCACCGGGCTACCATCGAAGAACGTCGCTTTGGGATCAATATGAAAGGTAAACGTCTTGCTGTCGTTACTGACTTCCCAATCGGTGGCCAGCTCACCTTGCACCTCCTGCGGATTGCTCGGATTTGGCATCACCAATCGCTGATAGAGATTACCGCTGATTTCAGAACCCGTCGCTTCAAAGCCCTCTTGTGGGTCGAGGCTGGTCATATTATCAAGCTGCATCGCCATCACCAGAATAGAAGGTGGTGTGGCGGCAAAAGCGGAATTGAGGCTAAGGTAAGAGAGAAAAGGCACAGCGGTACATCCGGCAAGAAAACGTCTTCTGGTAACCATGAATCCCCCAAGTGATTGATATATAAATAAAACTAATATATTTAGTATCAAGCTTCGTCTTGACAGCGGCAAACGGCACTGGCTTAAATGAGCACAGCAAAGAGTGATTTTTTCTTTGCCAGGATTGCCCCATGATGGTGCAAAACAGGCTTCATCAGAGCAAAGAGCGTTTTATTTCAAACAAGTACCGGGACTTTCGCCCATGACCGACAAGCTGATTTGTAATACCGAGCGCATCCCCGTTTTTGACGGTCACAACGACGTGCTGTCACAGTTGTGGCGTCAACACCGAGAGCACCCGGTTGAAGCCTTCATCACCGGTCCGGCACAGGGTCAGATCGACCTGCCTCGTATCCGGCAAGGCGGACTGGCTGGCGGATTGTTTGCCACCTATATCCCCTCCCCACAACCGAAAGCAATAACCGTACCAGACGGTGATCCTCTGTTTACCCCGCATGCCACACCGTCAATGCAAGACGCACGTGATATCGCTTTTTTCATGCTCTCCACACTGTTGCGTATTGAGGCCGACTCCGCCGGTCGAGCAAAAATTTGCCGCAGCGTGGCGGACATCCGCCGCTGTATGGCGGAAGGCGTACTGGCGATGGTGATGCATATTGAAGGTGCGGAGATGCTGGATGCGGACCTGAATCTTCTGGATATTCTTTACGCCGCCGGATTACGTAGCCTGGGGCCGCTGTGGAGTCGCCCGAATATTTTCGGTTCCGGCGTCCCGTTTCGCTTTCCATCTTCGCCAGATACCGGAGATGGCCTGACCAAAGCGGGTATCCGGCTGGTACGTGCCTGTAATGCCAAACGCATCATGGTGGATGTCTCGCATATGGATGAGAAAGGTTTCTGGCAGACCACCGACATTTCCGACGCTCCGTTGGTCGCCAGCCACTCCAATGCCCATGCATTGTGCGCGCAATCCCGCAATCTGACTGACCGTCAACTCGCCGCGATCCGTGATAGTCAGGGATTTGTCGGGGTAAATTTTGGCACCGCGTTCCTGCGCGAAGATGGCAGAAAAGACCCGAACGCCACCGTGCAGGAAATTGTTCGCCATGTGGAATATCTACTGGAGAAAGTCGGTGAAAATAGCGTGGGATTTGGCTCCGATTTCGATGGCACCACTACGCCACCAGACCTGAAAGATATCGCCAGTCTCCCCATTTTGGTGCAAGCGCTGGCCGCACAGGGTTATGAACGCTCGTTGCTGGAAAAGATCTGTTACGGTAATTGGCTGCGTGTACTCGATGCTACCTGGGGTGAGTAGCATTCCGTCGAAATAATAAGCAAAAAAGGCAGGAATGGCATAAATATTGCATAAACCTATGGCATGGATAGCTTGGAATGTGAACGCGATCGGTTCATTTGGAGTATCTGTTCATTTGGAATAAATAATAGCTATTCGGGGCAAGATAAATGCGGTTACGTCATATCGAGGTATTTCAGGCAATTGTGCAAGCTGGCACCATCAGTGGTGCTGCACGGTTACTTAACGTCTCCCAGCCTAATGTCAGTCGGGTATTGAGCCACGCTGAACAACAACTTGGTTTTGCCCTGTTTGAACGCCGGGCCCAGGGATTGATTGCCACGGTAGAAGGACAGCGTTTGATCCCCGAAGTCCAGGCGCTCTACAATCATTTGCAGGCCATCAATTCCCTGACCGAACAGATTCGCAAAGGTAAGGGACAAACAGTACGACTGGGTGCCGCCCATGCTTTCGGGCAAATGATCGTCGCTCCGGCGATGGTGGAATATCACCAACAAGCGTTACTGGTAAATGTCGAGTTGGTTACCGAGCATTTCAGTACGCTATGTCAGAATATTCTGCAACATCAGCTTGATTTCGCGCTGGTATTTGGTCAACAGGTGCCGTCAGACTTACTGGCGGAACCGTTGTTCCAGTCCACAATGATGGCATTGTTACCCAAAGACAGCCCACAACAAGGCCCGGTAACACTGGAATGGTTATGTGATAACAACCTGTTGATGATGCAGCAGCAGGATCCCCTCGGTCAGGTGGTTCACCGCGCCCTGCGTGACAAGGGGCTGAAACCGGCCGCGTCGCTGTTTATCAAAACCTATTCGGTGATTGCCGATATGGTGTTGGCAGGTGGTGGTACCGGCATCGTCGATCTCTTTACTGCACGCCGCTATGCTGACCAGTTGAAAATCGTGCCTATCGCCCAGCCATTGCCGTTTGAAGTCATGTTGATCAGTCGCCGGGATACGCCACAGTCACGCGCGGCGTTACAACTCAAACATATGCTGAAAAACAAATGCTGGGAACTGGCCAGCCAATGCAGTTCCATACTCAACGCTGCGTGATATAGCGCGCTTATATCCATCATTTTTCACGTTGCCGATTGCGTTGGCTACGTTCAGTTACTCAGCCCTGCCCCTTTTGGGGGCTGCTGCAAACCCGAGTTCAAAGCTGCTCCCGGAGATTTGTAACCCGAACCACTCACTTAGCTTGTCACCCTCTGCACCTGGAAATCTATTGGATATAGCCACTTGCTCGGGCAATCATCCTCACCGATGGCAAAATTCCCGTTACTGCCGCCAGTCACAACGCTATACTCACTTCATCACTTCTTTAAGGTATGCACCGATGATTCGTAGCATGACCGCTTACGCCCGGCGAGAAATCAAGGGTGACTGGGGCAGTGCAGCCTGGGAGCTGCGCTCCGTAAACCAACGTTATCTGGAAACCTATATTCGTTTACCGGAACAGTTTCGCGGCCTGGAACCGATAATCCGCGAGCGCATCCGTAACCGCCTGACTCGCGGCAAAATTGAATGTAACCTACGTTTTGAGCTCGACCCACGCGCACAAGGCTCGTTGATCCTTAATGAAAAATTGGCCAAACAACTGGTGGAAGCCGCCAATTGGGTCAAAATGCAAAGCGATGAAGGTGAGGTCAACCCATTAGAAGTTCTACGCTGGCCCGGTGTAATGGTCGCCCAGGAACAGGATCTGGACGCCATCAGCGTTGAACTATTGCAAACGCTGGAAAGTACCATGGATGATTTTATCGCCGCCCGCGAAAGCGAAGGCAATGCGCTGAAAACATTGATCGAACAACGTTTAGCGGGTGTCAGCGAAGAAGTTGCCAAAGTCCGCGCTCATATGCCGAATATCCTGCAATGGCAACGTGAGCGGCTGGTAAACAAGCTGGAAGACGCAAATGTACAGTTGGAAAACAACCGTCTGGAACAGGAACTGGTATTGCTGGCCCAACGTGCCGACGTTGCCGAAGAACTGGACCGACTGGAAGCGCACGTTAAGGAAACCTACAAAATCCTCGATAAACAGGAAGCCGTCGGTCGCCGTCTGGATTTCATGATGCAGGAATTCAACCGCGAATCTAACACGCTGGCGTCTAAATCCATCAACGCCGACGTAACGACCTCCGCCATCGAACTGAAAGTACTGATTGAGCAAATGCGGGAGCAGATCCAGAATATCGAATAATTTCCCCTTGCTTTCTCTCACGTTCTTTTTTATTGCAATGCCCTGAGAAATCAGGGCTTTTAATTTTTATGCGATGCGAAATTGTTTCATCTTGGTTCAACTAAGCGGTGAGCTAACGGGTGAGTAATGCCTCGCTATACTTGCACCAAATGGTGAGTATTTGGAGGCTAAATTCATTAAACCACTACAAGCCCTCGTGAGGGGGATTCGGTGAAATGCCCAACAATAATCTTGCGTTTTTTTAATTTTTATCAAGTGTGTTTTAAAAAGTAACCACGTCATACCCATGTCAATAATAAAAGCTAACCACATAATTAATATATAATTTTTTATAATTGAGTCAACATAACACTAAGTGTACAATCTAGATGTACATCTCAGGAGACACATTATGCGTACTTACACCTCAACTCAGGCTCGGGCCAATATTTCAGAGGTATTGGATGCGGCCACTCGTGGCGAACCAATTGAAATCACCCGCCGAGACGGTAGCTCAGCAGTGGTTATCAGTAAGGCTGAATTCGAGACATACCAGAACGCTAAACTGGATGCCGAGTTCGATATGATTATGCAACGCCATGGTCATACTGTAGAGGCACTGACAAACCGATGAAATGGATCAGCGCTCAGGAAGTTATCGCTTTCCACGACCGTATATTGCAACGGCTTCCCGGTGTTGCAGGCATGCCAGATTCCAGCAGGGCCGAAGCACTCATCTATCGGGTGCAAAATCGCACACACTATGAAGGCGTTACAGATGTTTTTGATCTCGCAGCCACCTACTGGGTGGCTATTGCTCGTGGACACATTTTTAATGATGGCAATAAGCGCACTGCGTTTTTTGTTACCATGACGTTTCTCTACCGCAACGGTATCAGGATCCGTGATACCGACAATACACTGGAACACTTAACAGTAGAGGCAGCGACAGGCGAGAAAACCGTTAACCAATTAGCGCAGCATTTACGGGACTTAGTGGACAATTTTATCCAAACTCGTTGAACATCTTCGTTTCCCGTGTACTTAACCGCAAAATAGATTAATAAAAATCAAATAAAATCAATACAAATAAGCCTTCACTCAATATTCAGTCCAACCGTCACTGAACGTCATAATGCTATGTTTTCATGGCATTTTCATACCGCCGATGATGAACTGGCCGAACTGATACTGGCATTTCAGGCCTTATCGCCAGAGGAAAAACCCGAGATTCTGGCGCTGATAAAAAGCCGGGTTGAACAGCGTCGCTAAGGATTGTTTCCCCCATATCCCCATGTATAAGTTGAATACTTTTTATCCGCCTAAAAAGAGTCATACTGGCGCACACCTCGCATCTCGGCGAGAGCACCCTCAATCATGCGCAGAAGACGTTATTCGAACAGAACTTTTTCTCGTTCGATAAGCGCCGGGTCCATGATTTGCGCGGCACCGCCAGAACGATGCTCGGCAAGATGGGGTTTGACGATAGTCTCGCCAAGCGCAGCCTTAATCAGCAAGCAGAAAGATCTACAACCGCTATGCCTATTTCGATGAGCGCAAGGCGGCACATGCCAAGCTCGGTGAGTGGCTAGCTCCTATCGTTAATGGTAGCGAGGCAAATGAGATTGTTGATTTTGATACAGTTTGTAAACCATTATTTTCACGGCAATAATTGACGTGAAATAACAAATTAACAAACTACAAGAAACAAATTGGTTTGCTAAATATCTAACGTCAATAATCAACGTATATTTAATTTTTTTCAAACCACCTTGAGGCCAGCCATGCTGAATACTGAAGCCAGACAGCAGCTACAGAAGGTGCTGCCTTTGGATATGGTCGCTGCCAAATCATGGCTGGAGGCACAAGGGCTCAACCTGCACTTTCTGGACAATGCGGTGCGCAGCCAGACCCTGATCCCTCTCGTAGCCGGTGTTTACGCCAGGCAGAAAGCAAGTCTGTCCTGGAAAGGAATCGTTGCCTCATTGCAACGAATGTCCGGTGAGCCTGTCCATGTTGGAGGTTTGACCACGTTAGAGCTGGAAGGGTTTGGCCATTACCTGTCCAAAGGAAGCAAACCAAGGGTTCAGCTCTATTCCGATATGGCGCTCCCTCGACGGCTGGGCAGAAGATGCTCCGGCACAATTTGAGTGGCACGGCACACGTCGCCTGTGGTCCAAGACGCTGATGCAAGACGATAAGTACCTCCGGCAAGACAATTGGCAGGTATCACTCCCCCCACTGCACTATTCCTGTCCAGAAAAAGCCATTTTGGAGCTCTTGGCAACGGTGCCCAACACCATCAGTTTTGAACATGCCGACCAACTGATGCCGGGGCTGCACAACCTCTCGCCTCGCAAGCTGCGACCCGTTACTGAAAGCCTGTTGCGGTATCAAAGCGAAACGACTCTTTCTCTGGCTGGCAGGGAGACACCAACACGCCTGGCTCAAACACCTGACACCCGATCACTATGCACTGGGCACCGGTAAACGACTGATCGCTAAAGGCGGCAGGCTGGAGCCAACCTGGCAGATCACAGTACCTAAGGAGATGTAAATAAAATGGACAAACAAGGCCACTACTACCGACAAGTGCAGCTACTGCTGCGAATTATTCCCTTTGTTGCCCGGCACGACTGTTTCGCCCTCAAAGGTGGAACCGCTATCAATTTTATAGGTGGGTAGTGGGATTATTCATTGTGTAGCGTACCGGTAATTTCTTACTTTAATCGGTTGGCGATATAGCCATTCTCTCTCACTATTGCTGAGCAAAATTAGCTTTTCTTTATCTTATTGTTAACTACTTTGGTGTTTTTCGGTAGCATACTTTTAATATATTAATAATCAACATGAGAAAAATATTAAGAGGACTTAATTACGCCCATTCAATTAATTATTTAACATATAGTGAATTATTTTTATTAGTTATATATTTAATCAAAAATAAACAAATAATATTATTATGAGGATATTAATATTCATCAAAATACATATATCCACCACCTCTTTGATTTAAAATAATTAATTTATATCTGATTACTCTGAAAGAAAAAAACATAATTAATTTACCACTAATTATTCCTTTGATAACAAAAAAAATATTATTTATCCATTTACAAAAAATAACCTATGATTTAGCCTTATTGGCTTATATATAAATAGAGATTAGACGAACAAATAAAAGGTATGTATTCATGAAAAAGGTTCTGTTGAATATAGAGCTTACGTCGTCATGTCCAGCGTCCTGTAGTATATGTCCAAGACATGTCGTTACCGATAAAGGATTTATGACTGCTGAAATGTTAAAATTAATAATCAGCAAGGTAAATAAAGACGATGTATATGAAATAGATTTTGCGGGGCGAGGTGAGCCAACTGTCCACCCAGATTTTTACGATATGCTGGATATTGCCAGAGATGCTCCTGTTCCTAAAAAATTAACTACAACTGGTGTCACATTCTCTGAGAAGAGATTAAGTTTTCTTGTTAATTCTGTCGACGCGATTCGTTTGTCGGTAAGTTCAATAAACAAAGATATCTTCGAAAAAGTTCATAAAGGTCTCAAATATGAAAGAACTTGGGAGAATATAAAAAATCTGGCAAATGTTGGTGCAGATAAGACCACTATTCATCTGGTCGGTGGCGATATCATTTACAATTCCGTTCCTGAAACCGTCAGTAGACTGCGCGAATTAGGTTATAAGGACATCAATCTTTTCCCGTTATGGAATCGAGGTGGTGATATAAAGGTTGATCCCGTCGAAAACAAAAGAAGTCTGCTAATAAATCAGCTTAATTTAAATGCCATCGAATCTACCTGCAGAGGTGGAGAAAGTAAAATAAGTTACATGTACAACTTCCTCAAAAAATGGGTACATAATTTCAATTACTGTCCGGTCGGAGATAGTAGTATATGTATCTCTCATGACGGCAGTATTCTGACATGTTTCCAGGATTTTGGTAAAAAGCATGTTCTTGGAAATATACGTGATATGAGTATCAAAAAAATAATAGATTCGAGATATAAAAATCTGGGTAATATGAACATGTGTCTGGTATGTAATACCAAAGAACAGGCAAGCAAGAAGAATATATTTTTGAAAAGTGATAAAAGGTGATCTATGAAAGCCACCGTAGCTATATGGATGTATGATAATGACAATGGCAACATTCCTAAGAAAGAACTGATTAGTGAATTACAACGGCAAGATGTAACAGTGATCGATAATTTTGATCTTAATGAATGTTATATCTTAAATGGTGACGTTTTTTTACCTTCAGGGGAAAAACTTAACTGTGTCGATATTTTATATCACATGTATGCTGATCATGAGAGCATCCACCAGCGCGAAATTCTTTGGGCTTTAGAAAATAAAGGCGTTACAGTTATCAATGGTGTAGAAGCCTACCTAAAGTGCCGGGATAAATTTATCGCTAATTTTTTACTGAGGGAGTCAGGAGTCGATGTTCCTGAGTCAGCCCTACTCAACAAGAACGTCAGTCTTGATGTGGTTAAAAGTATTTTTGAGCGATGGAA
Organism: Prodigiosinella aquatilis; assembly: GCA_030388725.1. NCBI lineage: Bacteria > Pseudomonadati > Pseudomonadota > Gammaproteobacteria > Enterobacterales > Pectobacteriaceae > Prodigiosinella > Prodigiosinella aquatilis. Next base: position 248,061 of record CP128857.1, on the reverse strand, counting down.
TGCCGTGGTATATAAACCACGAGAAGGGCATGGGGCAATCGGTATCATAAAATTCATCGATGCTGAACAATTCTATGATTTTATCCAGTATTCCAAACCGCGTGAGGAAAATTTCTATATAGAAAAATTCATCAATTTCGGCGATAGAGATTACCGGGTTGAAATTATAGGTGGCAATGTTATTGGAGGATACAGTCGAGTTAAGTCGCACGGCTTCAAAACTAACGTCACATCCGGTGGCGTAGTCAAAGAATGCGAGAGTACAGGAAGTCACATTGATTTAGCGCTTAAAGCCGCCCGAGTGCTCAATATTGATGGCACCATCGTTGATATGGTGAAGTCAATCGAAAATGATCGTTTTTACGTGTTAGAAACCAATTACCTCTTGGGTGTTTTTGTTGAAGCTGCTGTCGCCGCCAGATATGGGCACGGTAAAAATATATTGCCTGATTTTTTCCGGGAATATGACCACAAGAAATTAACTATGTTAGTTGACTATATCATGAAAAAAATTGATGAGAGAAGAAATGAAACCGGTCATAGCAGTATCCTCCTCAAATAGGATGATAGAAGCGATTAATAGTTTTAAATTTAGCAATTGTACTGTTTCCAATAAAATTGTTGATAAAATTTTCGAATTTGGTGCTCAGCCTATTATAATACCTAATTATGAATTTCTGGATGACAGGATATTAGACATTATCGATGGAGTAGTATTAACTCCAGGTCAGGATATTTCTCCCGAATATTATGGTGAAACACTGCATATTAAATATACAGAGAACATTAACGGTTTGGGTCAAAAATACCAAAGGCCGATAGCCTATCGCCCGGATAAATACCGTGATATGACAGAGTTAAAAATATGCAGACAAGCCCAAGAGAGAAATCTACCTATACTCGGAATATGTAGAGGAATGCAAATTATTAACGTCGCCTTTGGAGGCACTCTGTTTCAAGAAATAGAAGAAACTAACATTACACATAATATAGGCTCTGACGGTTGGATTCACTACCATGAGCTATTTATCAAGGAAAATAGTATCTTTTATGCTCTTATGGGACAAGCGAATATTGCCATGTCCTCGGTTCATCACCAAGCTGTCAAAACATTGGGTAAAGGACTAATAGCATCAGCCAGTAGCGAAGATGGTATTATCGAAGTTATAGAATCAGAAAATAAAAATAGCTTTATTTTAGGTATCCAAGGTCATTTCGAATTCTTGGAAAACACCTATAAACAATATATGAATATATGGGCATCCTTTGTGGAAAAATCCAAGGAATATCACTATGAAAGAAAGTGAAATCAGCCTGTTCCGTGATATCCCACTATATAATAAAGTCATTGAGAGTAGAAATAATTTTCATACCGACATGAATAGCCTTCCGTTATTCTCGAAAGAAATGATTGCGCGTAATTTTCCTTTGGGCTTCATGAATAAAAATATGGAAAAGGCGATCAGTGATGGGCAGATAGAATATGCGACTACTTCCGGAACCAGTGGTTTACAGATTAATATCATCCGCAATAAAAATTGGTGGGTGGCGGAATATCAAAGAGCTTATAATAAAAACAGAAAACTGGCCGGTATTACAGAGAAAAACCCAAGAATAGCCTTTTTGACAACCGCGGTATGTTCCTCTGGTGTCTGCTATATTTCCAATCCTTCCTATCAGGAAAGAATCAATGGCAACTTCTTAAGTTTAAATTCGACAGTAGATCCTAACACCTGGACTAAAAAAGACATTAGAAGAATTCACCATGAATTATTGGATTACAACCCTGGTGTATTACAAGTCGATCCATTTTATCTACTGATATTCTTACGAAAATGGGAAACGAATTTTCCGAATGAAGATCTCTTTCAACCCTTAGCGATAGTCTTCTCCTACGAGTATCTATCTCGCGGATGCAAAAAATTCATTAGTGAACATTATGCATGTGACTTGTTTACCGCCTTCGGTTCGACTGAACTCGGATTTTTATTTATAGAAAATGAAAACCATGAAATGGTTCGAGCTACACATCATGAAATAATAGAATTCTTACCTACAAATGATCATATACGAGAAATAGTTGTCACCTCGTGGAAAAACAAATATATGCCATTTATGCGATACTCTACCTGCGATTTGATTGAGGTCGCTCAGGAAAAACTGTCCGCTAATGGGCGTGTAAATACCGATAACCTCGGCAATATTATTTTTCATGGTCGGAAGAAAGATCTTTTTTATGGTACAGAAAAAAGGCCGATATCTATTGCTATGATTGACGATGCAATATTCCATGCCATGCCAAATCTTCTCATGTATAGGATAAAAATCACCTTATCCAATACCTTTATTATTGAAGGGGTCATAAGCGGCAATACCGAAAAGGCAATACTGGACGTGTCTCTTCAAGAAGCCTTGTCAGAACTTGATGCCATGTTCAGTAATGTGATTTTTATGCAAGTACCTAGTATTTCACCCTCCATCTCCGGCAAGTTCTCGTTAATATCACATTAAGGGACTAGAATATGGACATTGATTTTTCAACCCTACGTAAAGACTTCCCTGTACTAACCAAAGGAATCATTTATCTGGATAGTGCCGCAACTTCACTTAAGCCCTATCCCGTCATAGAAAAGATTTCCGAGTTTTATCAAAATTTCAGCGCCAATGTCGGACGCTCCAACCATTTTATAGGGCAGATAGCCACTGAGAAATTTGAAGAGGTACGAAATAAGGTAGCATCTTTTATTGGATGTGATAGCGACGAAATCGTATTTACGATGAATTGTACGGAATCGATTAACACAGTGGCCTCGTCTTTGAATCTCAGCCACGATGATTTTATCATTATTAGCGAATTAGAGCATCACTCCAATACTCTTCCCTGGATGAAATACAGCAAAATTAAAATTGTGCCAACTGATATCCATGGACAAATAAATCTGGATATTCTCGAGGAGATGTTAAGAGAGAACAGGATAAAATTGGTGTCATGTTGCATGGCCTCGAATGTAACAGGAAATATTCAACCGGCTAAGGCTATTACCGCGCTGGCTAAAAAATATGGAGCGCTATGTCTGATTGATGGCGCACAAGCCGTAGGACATGTCGATATTGATGTAAAAGCAATTGGATGTGATTTTTTTGCCTTCTCCGGCCATAAAATGTTGGGGCCTTCTGGAGTGGGCCTGCTATATATAAATAGTCACCTTAACAATAAAGATCTATCCACCTATAAAGTCGGCGGTGGAATGGTGAATAGCATTAGCTTATCTCATGATATTGAATATTATTCTGGACACAAAAAATTTGAAGCGGGCACACCAAATATAGAAGGCGTATTGGGGATGGGGGCGGCGATAGATTATATTGAGAGCATCGGTATCAAAAATATTACCCAATACGAGCAGAAAATTAATGCTTATCTTATTGAATCTGTCAGGAGTGTTCCCGGTGTCAGGTTACCATTTCAATTATCCCCGGAAAGGATCCCGCTGTTAACGCTAAATTTCAATAGCAATATTGATCTTAACTTTGTTGCCAAGATCCTGTCCGCGCAAAGAAAAATTTGCGTCAGTACCGGATATCAGTGCAATCAGCTCATTTACAAGCGAAGTCATCTTCAGGGAGGCATGAGAGTATCGCTCCATTTTTATAACAATAGAGACGATATTGACGCCCTGACTTCATCATTAAACGCTATCTCTTGTCTGGTAAACTAGTGAGGCCGAGCATGAACTTTGACGACTGTGTGAATTTTTTTGTCAGTAACGCCAAAACTGACAGAATGCTGGGATTTGAATATGAAACCATTCCTATTAATATCAACGAGCCGGGTAAACCTGTCACATACTATGGTGAAAAAGGGTTACATACGCTATTGATTGCATTACAGGACTACGGCTATTCATCCATCATTATCAATAAATTTTTAGCTGGCGTGATCAAAGGGAAAATAAAAATTACCCTCGAACCAGGCGGCCAGGTTGAATTCGCCTGCGACCCGGAAAGTAAAGTGGCGGAGATTTCTCACCGCCTTAACACTTCTCTCTCCGACATGCGAGCAGTCTGCGGCGAACAGATATCGCTGCATAGCGTAGGATATCACCCATTTTGTTCGACCGATGAGGTAAGCGTAATACCTTGTCCTCGTTACCAAAATATCACCAGATTATTAAACGGTTGCGATAATCAGAAGCTGACCGCGTCCATGCAATGCTCCCTTGACTACAGCAACAGAACGGATGCAGGCAAACGGATGAAGCTGGCGAGCCTGATTCAACCTTACTTGATCGGATTCTTTGGCAACTCCTTTCTCTACAAAGGCCAGTATTCTGGTTTCGTCAGTTATCGGACAAAATGCTTACGGGCATTTGATAAAGACCGCTCAGGTACACCTGATTTTATCTGGTCCAGTGATTTTTTTAGCAGTGCTTACGAATTGTATACCGAGTGGGCTTTTCAAAAAGAGCTTTTCTACATCATTCGTGATGATGAAGTTAACGGGATGAATACCATTACTTTTCAGGATTATCTTGCGAGGGATGAAAATGATGCTCACCTCGGTGACTGGATTGCGCATCTAAGCACATTGTACCCAGACGCCAGGTTAAAGAACGTCATCGAATTAAGGTCATGCGATTCATGTCCCCCCGATAGAGCCATGATATTCCTCAGTGTGATTAAAGGATTAATGTATTGCGATGACATCCTTGACGAAAGTCTCCACCTGGTCAGAAAAATGACTAAAAAAGATGTAGCGCACAATTATAGCGCCATCGCCAAAAATGGGTTATTCGCCATAGATCATTCAGGCAAACCAGTAAGAAAAATGGTGCAGGAAATAGCAAACCTGGCGATCAGAGGGCTGGAAAATATCGGATGTGAGGATGAAAGAGAATATGTCAAATCAATAGGCAAGAAGATCATATGCTATGATTCCGCTATCGCCGATGAGTCGTGTAAAATAGCATAGCTACTAGCTAGTAGTACCGCAAATACCATGAATAATCTCGCAAAATAGATATTTTTTCCTGATTAACCGGTGCCTATTGTACAACAGCGGGAATGGTCGGTTGCTGTACAGCAGTCAGGCTCCGGTTATTACCGTTGCAAGAAATTTCCTTGCATATATCCCGTCATATTTAAAGTTACAGGTCTGTTGGGCGTCGTTATCTGGGCCTGGTCTCTTCGAGGCCTCAGCAAGCTGCGTGAAAATAGGCTTCAGGTGGAGTTGTCATACCCTCCGAATCCCTTACTCGGTTAAGCTCGTCTGGATTCATGTGGTTGCCGCCTTCTTGTATCTTATGGTTTATTAGATATAATAAAAACAATTAATCACTTAATACATTTAACCCTAATAGTTAATCTGTTAATTCATTTAATATTGATCCGCATTTAATTATTGTGTATAAAATTTACCCCATGTGGTTTTCATTTTAGCATTCATGTTTCATTTCTTCTTGATCGCCAATATGATGTGCTGACAGATATCGTGATTAGCTATTTATCCGTAAGGTTGCGCTATGCTACTACTCTCATTATGATTTTAAAGGATAGAGGAATTATTCCCACACTCATTAGTCAGGATACTAATCCGTTACACGCTAACGTTACTCCATTCCTATGTTAAAGAATATTCGGAGTCTTTGTTAGACAATTGTTTATCTCTCAATAATCGATGTGAAAATAAAAAATGGATACGGAATATAATTTTCAGAATATCGAAAATGAAGCACAAATATATTGGAAAAATAAAAAAAGCTTCCATTGCAAGGAAGATCCTAAAAAAGAAAAATACTATTGTCTTAGCATGTTTCCTTATCCCAGTGGAAAACTGCATGTCGGACATGTGAGAAATTATGCCCTGGGTGATGTCGTAGCGCGATTCCAGCGAATGAAAGGCAAGAATGTCTTACAGCCTATGGGATGGGATTCATTTGGCATGCCGGCGGAAAATGCCGCTATAAAACACAATATCCCTCCAGCAATATGGACCTATGACAACATCAAAGTAATGAGAGCCCAGTTTCAAGCGTTAGGGTTTGCTTATGACTGGGGGCGGGAATTCGCGACCAGCGACCAAGACTATTACCGTTGGGAGCAATGGTTCTTTACCCACCTATACGAGAAGGGTCTCGTTTACAAGAAAAAAGCCTTGGTTAACTGGGATCCGGTAGATCGGACCGTGTTGGCTAACGAACAGGTGATCGACGGGTGCGGATGGCGGTCAGGTGCCAAAGTGGAAAGAAAGGAAATCGCACAATGGTTTTTGCGTATCACTGATTATGCTGAAGAATTACTGGCAGACCTGGATAACCTGGATTGGCCAGAACAGGTTAAGACAATGCAGCGCAACTGGATCGGCAAATCACGCGGACTGGAACTGACGTTTGATGTTGCTGGCAGCCATGAGAACTACCCTCATCTGAAGGTCTTCACCACACGACCGGACACATTAATGGGGGTGACTTGTCTGGCGATTGCCGCTGCACATCCACTGGCAAAAATCGCCGCAGAGGCAGACCCGAATATCGCTGCATTCTGTGAAGAATGCCATTTGGGCGGCACGTCGGAAGCTGATATCGCGACCATGGAAAAACGAGGCATGCCGACAAATTATCTGGCCACTCACCCACTTAGCGGAGAAACCTTACCGATCTACATCGCGAACTTTGTTTTAATGGAATACGGTACTGGTGCAGTTATGTGCGTACCGGCCCACGACAGCAGAGACTGGGAGTTTGCTCAGCAATACCAACTACCAATAAAACCAGTGATTGCCGATTCAGACGGTAACCAACCTGACGTATCTGAAAGCGCCTATACCCAGAATGGCCGCCTGATTAACTCCGGCGAATTTGACGGATTATCGTTTATCGAAGCGTTTGATGCTATCGCCAAACGTCTGGAAACCGCAGGGACCGGACGTGTCACAATCAATTATCGCCTGCGTGATTGGGGCATCGCTCGCCAACGTTATTGGGGTACGCCGATACCGATGAAGTACGGGCCTGGAGGTGAAACGCGGGCATTATCCGATAAAGAATTACCTGTCATCTTGCCGACCGATGTTCGCATCGATGCCAGCGGTTCACCGTTGAAGAAAATGAGCAGTTTTTACTCGTTGGACGACGGTTGGATTCGTGACACTGATACGTTTGACACCTTTATGGAATCTTCTTGGTATTACGCACGCTTTTGCTGTGCTGATAATCAAGAGGCCATGCTCGATAATCGGGTAAATTACTGGCTACCCGTCGATCTATACATTGGCGGTATTGAGCACGCGGTACTCCACCTACTCTATGCACGTTTTTTCCACAAATTACTGCGCGATTTCGGCATGGTCACATGCGACGAACCGTTCAAACGATTGTTAACCCAAGGAATGGTGTTAGCGGAAACGTATTACCGGGACAATACAGAAGGCGGTAAAGACTGGTTCAACCCGGTCGACGTGGAAAGGAAAAAACGTCAGGACGGCAGCGTTGAAACTATCCTGACCGCCGATGGACTACCTGTGAAAACCGGCGGCATTGAGAAAATGTCCAAATCGAAAAACAATGGTGTCGATGCCCAGTATCTGATTGACCGCTACGGTGCCGATACCGTCCGGCTATTCATGATGTTCGCTGCGCCCCCTGAACAATCCCTTGAATGGTCAGACTCCGGAGTAGAAGGCGCGTTCCGTTTTATCAAACGCGTCTGGAAAATGACCACCGAACATCTGGGATCCAACCAGGGGATCGCATTACCTGATATTATTCTTGATAAGCTGACCAACGCGCAACGCGAGTTATACCGGAAAACACATGAAACCATCAGAAAAACCACGGACGACATCGAGCGACGGTTGACCTTCAATACCGCTATCGCTGCGGTGATGGAGCTGGTCAATGCTACCCTGCGTTTTAATGATCACTCGGAGCAAGGCCTGGCGGTCAGCCGTAATGCCATCGAAACGAGCATTCTATTACTTTCCCCTATTATTCCTCATGTTACACACGCCTTATGGTTAAAACTGGGACATACCTTGCCCGTTGTGGATGAAACATGGCCGACCATTGATGAGCGCGCGCTGGCCCGCGATTCAATGAGTATTGTTATCCAGGTTAACGGTAAACGACGAGCGCAAGTAGAACTCCCCATCACTCTTGATGAAGGGAAAGTTAAGCACGAAGCGTTAAATGAGCAGAACGTCAAACGCTATCTGGCAGATAAAGCGATACGCAATATCATCGTAGTCAAAGGCAAACTGGTCAATATTGTCACCGCTTAATAAGCGTGGAAACAGTGCCGGTGTCATTTACCGTACCGTCATGAGCAGTAAAAGTCGGGGAAGACTATCTTTGGTAAGTCACTCTCATTTGGGAGTGACGGAAAACGCATGGTAATCCCCACCGAAAAAACAGCGTGTTCATCAGTAGAATTTTCTCGTACTCCAAACACTGGAGATTCTCTATGGCCCAAAGGGTTGCGAAACTCATAAATCACGCGTTACCAACAACCTATCTTCTTCATATGCACGCTGGATCAGCCAGAGTCGATCCACCTTGACGCCACTGCCCGGTTCAGCCTCGCCCACTCCGCGTGGTAGCGACGCACTGACAAAGTATCCCCGCCCCGCCTGCGCCGTAAGAAACCCTTCCGCCACCAACCGACTGTATGCATTGGTCACAGTCATCACACTGACATTGAAAAACCGCGCCTGCTGGCCTGGCAACAGTCAGGTGTACCACTCGGAATGCATTTCCAGACCCGTCAGGCCAATGACGGCGTGTTATTGCAATTGGCGGCACAATTAGAACGTGCGTTGGGGGGATATTTCCTCAAAAATGCACGACCTGCTGTGCAGGTGACTCAATAACGACGCTAACGATAAAACACCATTTGCACCTTAAAACGAGCACTATCGTCATAATGCCCGTTTTAAGGTGCAGCGTGTCAGTAATTCCCTCCCCGAAGAAACAGAGAGTTCATTAAGCTAGCGACGCAACTACTCGCTCGATTGTGATAGTGTCTGCAATGTTTTCAGCAGCTCTTTATTGGTAAAAGGCTTCGCCAGAAAACCGCAGATAATGCCTTCAACGATGGCATGGCGAATAACCGGATCATCGTAATAGTGATAACCGGAAACCAGCACTACGCGCGGCCTTCGCTCTAGCAAGGTACTGGCTCGGCGCGCCACTTCCAGACCGTCCATATCCGGTAACTTGGCATCTAAAAATACAAAGGAAAAATTGCCAGCCATCAGCTTAGTGCAAGCATCTTCCCCACTGTAAGCGGTAATGACATTCATGCCTTGTGATTGAATAATATGGGAAATAGCCCAACACATGTCAGGTTCATCATCAACTATCAGAATGGGTGCGTTCATCATTTTAGAGTATAGGTAAGGTAACAATAATAGTGGAACCTTCACCCAGACAACTCTCTGCCTGAATGGAACCAAGGTGCTGTTGGATAATGCTGTAACAAATGGACAAACCCAAACCAGTACCTTGGCCTACGGGTGAAGACGTGTGGAACGGATCGAAAATTTTATCCAACTCCCCGGCGGGAATGCCTACGCCAGTATCAGAAATACGCACAATAACCCGGTCTTCAAAGGTCTCTGCCGCAATACTTAACACACCGCCTTCCGGCATCGCATTAATGGCATTAAGAAAAATATTCATGAACACCTGTTGCAGTAATCCCGACACACCTGACACCAATATATTTTCTTTTTGCAACGGCAACAGGATCTGAATTTTCTGTACTTTGGCCTGGTTAGCGATCAGGTCGATAGTTTCTTTCAGCACCGTGACCAGATTGACCTCTACCATTTCGGTATCGAGGGAAGAACGGGCAAAACGGAGTAAATTCTCGATGATAGCCGAGGCTTTTTGAATGTTAGTCTGTATTTTTCTTGAACACTCTTTATGAAATTCAACCGTAATCTCGTCTTCCAGCAAAAATTGCGCCGCTGAAGAACAAACAGCAAGAGGATTACGAATTTCATGAGCAATACCGCCCGCCATGACGCCCAACGCGGTCAACTTCTGTGATTGACGTAATTGCAGCTCCAATTTCCGACGTTCAGCCAAATCACGACCGACAACTACGGTGCCCACCGTTTGTCCATAGTCATCCTTCATGGGTGAAAATACCCAGGAAATCAATATGCTGCCACCATTGTTAGGCGTTAATAAATGGAATTCAGTCGTATGTGATTCATTGCTGTTCTTCATACGCATGAAAATCAGACGCACTGCTTCCTTTTGGTTGGTATCGCAGAACTCAAAAAAGTATCGCCCATAGACTTCATGCGTAGGTAAACCCGACAGCTTTTCCGCCGCTGAATTCCACGTCAATATGCATCCTTCGATATCGGTCGAAAGAACAATATCGCTGGCGTTTTCTACGACTGAAGCGAGGTGCCGTTCTACTCGATGGACTTCTTCAGACAGGCGAACCTGCTCGGTGACATCCTCCATGAACAGCATAATCTGGTTGATGGGGATGGGTAGAATAGAATAGTAATAAATCCGAATCGGTACGCCTGGCGCACGGTAGGTCATTTTCTGACCATTAACAGGTAAGCCGCTACGGAATACATCCCGGATATGTGCTTCAAGACCCGTATTTTCCAAAATGACGCTCGGAAAGACGTCCGATAACGGGCGACCAATGGTATCCGGGTTGCCGCGATGACCTTTGATTAAAAAATTCTGATTGACTGAAACCACATGCAGTTTCTCATCCACCATTAACACGGAAGAAGGAATTGCATCCAACAGCATGTTGTAAAGAAGTTCAAAGTGATTTTCTGACTGCTTTTCAAAGGAATTATCTGACATGGTAGCCTGTCGTTAACAAATTAGCTGGCAAAGTTATAGGGAGGCCAAGGCCCACTGATAAACCCTATATCCGTCATGTTGTCGGCCAGAGCATTGAATTGGTCGCGAAACGCCTGTAACTCGGTTCGTGGCACCAGATAGCTCAACAGGTAAGTCCGCTGACCATTAAACATACTGATTTCCGCGCAGTGTCGGCGATACAACCCCGCAAACGCATTATTCAGTAGCGCAGCCTGCCGTTCAGCGTGTTCAGGTACGGCATAAGCGAGTTTTCGACTCCGTAAATAGTCCAGACCACTCGCTTGCGGCGTGGTAACGGCATTATCCTCAGCCGACACCAGGGATAACCGAATACCCATTTCGTCACAATTTTCCAGCTCAACCAATTGCGTTTGATAATGTGCCTCATGGTTGAGTAAATGCTGTGTTACCGCGTATTCATCTGCCAACACACAACCATAGCGAATCGGAATAATCGTGGTCTGTTGATGAACATGCATTATCTGCTGGCCAAAAGCCAACGCTGCCGCGGGCTCACGACTGACGTCTGCTTCACAAGGCTTGACCAGCGCCGCCAACGTTGCCGCTTTAATAAGCTGCATCGGCTCTTCACCGGCGTACGGCGTACCGTCTGGTTCAAGCGTCAGTTGAGTATCCTCGGCAACGATACCGTACAGTAGTAAGCTCATGATTCGTCAGGTTGGCAAAAACTGTAGGCTGCCCACGGGCCTGTCACTCGAAAACTAAAACCGTAAGCTTCATAGCGTTCAACAATGTCAGCAACCTGCTGTTGAAATGCGGCAACGTCCTCCACCGGGAGTAAATACGCCCAATGCAAAATTTTATCGTCCAACAACCGACGTGAACGGAAATCACGTACCAAAGGATGTAATTCATTCTGCATGGCGGTCAAAGCATGTGCCAACCAGTCACTCAACTCAGTGGTTAACCTGCGGCGTAATTTCTGCTCTTCCAAATGGCGGCGGCCTATAGCTTCAGGTAGGCAAAAGCGACCGGAGTCCAGACCTTCGGTGAATAAAACGTCAACGGCCTGTTTACGATCCAGTGTCGCTTCCAGTGCCCATTCCTGACAGCCGGTTATGTGACGTAGCAACACAAACACGTCAGTAGCGCGGTTTTTCATTTCCTGTTCCAACGCGTTCTGACTGGAAAACAGCGTGCCGAAGGGCAAAGGATAGACCGGCCCCTGGGCCATCAGGCTGTCAATAATCTGCGCATGTCGACAAATACGCGGCGTTAGCCAAGTGACATTCTGTACATTGTCTTCACCCTTTTCACCCGTGAAATCGGAGAGTGCCACCGGGCTAATTACCGCATTCAATCCGGCACATTGATGTATATTAATCGGATGTTGATTATCAACGCCCAAAATTGGCGGTGCGGCTAAATCGGGCAACGTCAGGCCATACAGATAAATGGCCTGTTCAGTCTGTACTTCTGTGTTCATCGTCATGCATCATCGCCAAACATTTCGGTAATCACTTCAGCAAAATCATGCTGTTCAATGCGTACTGTCAGCGCCACAGGGGTTTCTCCGACCGTTGACGGACTCAAAACAGCTTCTTCGGACTGCTGAATTGCACGACGTAATGCCGCTAATGCGGCACGATTACACACGGCGGCCAATTCTGCACCACTGGCACCATCACAACGTTCTGCCAAATCGTCGGCACGAATATTGTCACCCAGCGGTTTATTACGTAAATGCACCGCCAGAATCTGCCGACGGGCGTCCTCGTCGGGCAGGCCCAGTTCGATGATTTCATCAAAACGTCCTGGTCGCAGCATCGCGGGATCAATCAAATCCGCACGATTGGTCGCTCCCATAACGAAAACACCTTTGAGTTCTTCCAGCCCATCCATTTCAGATAAGAATTGGCTCAACACCCGTTCTGCGACATGTGAGTCGATAGCACCCTCGTTACGGGCAGGAATCACAGAATCGACTTCATCAAGGAAAATAATGCAGGGCGCAGCCTGACGAGCTTTGAGAAACAACTCCCGGACACCTTTTTCCGAATCACCGACATAACGCGACATCAGTGCCGGACCTTTAACTGAAATGACATTAACGCCACTTTCATTAGCAACGGCTTTGGCGATCAGCGTTTTCCCAACGCCGGGAGGCCCAGCTAACAGCAGACCTTTAGGCGGCTTAACACCCGCTTGTTCATAGAGCTCAGGGTACTTGATAGGCCACTCAACAGATTCGATCAATCGACGGCGTACGTCATCCAAACCGCCGACATCTTCCCAACGCACATCGGGAATATCGACGAATAGCTCACGAATCGCTGACGGTGATACTTCACACAAGGCGGCACGAAAATCATCCATCATCACCGTCAATTCGGCCAGGCGATCATAAGGTAGCTCCGCCGAACTGAAATCGATTTCAGGCAGTAAACGGCGTAACGCACTCATCGCGGCTTCACGGCATAACGCTTCCAGATCGGCACCAACAAAACCGTGAGTGATATCGGCAAGCACGTTCAGATCAACATCAGCATTCAGCGGCATTCCCGTGCTATGAATTTCGATAATCTCGCGGCGACCTTCACGGTCTGGAATAGGAATGCTGATTTCACGGTCAAAGCGTCCCGGACGGCGCAACGCGGGGTCAATCGCATTAGGTAGATTGGTTGCGGCAATGACAATGACTTTGCCTCGATTCTTGAGACCATCCATTAATGCAAGCAGTTGCGCAACGATACGTTTTTCTACATCACCGACGACCTTGTCGCGGTGTGGTGCAATAGAGTCAATTTCATCCAGAAAAATGATACTTGGCCCTTTGCGCCCAGCTTCCTCAAAAATTTTGCGTAAGTGGGCTTCACTTTCACCATAAAACTTATGCACAATTTCCGGGCCGCTGATGGTGAAAAATTGCGCATCGGTTTCTTGCGCAATAATGCGAGCGATGAGGGTTTTACCACATCCCGGGGGACCAGAGAGCAGTACACCTTTGGGGGCATCTATACCTAAACGTTCAAAGACCTCAGGATAGCGTAATGGTAATTCGATCATTTCTCGAATACGCCGCACCTGGTTTTTAAGGCCGCCAACATCCTCATACGACAAACGTTGTGTGCTATGGCTCGAATTCCCGGCAGCATTTGATTTGCCAATCACCAGTGTCGTGGTCGGATCAATCAGTACCGCACCATCGGGTATGGTACTTTCGACTTTAAAATCAGCAGAACGACTGCCAAACAGGTGCGCGCGCAACAGATCGCCTTTCTGTACGGGCAACCCATCGAGCAGGCTACCGATATAATCCAGGTCACGTTGGTTGGGCGTAATCGTGGTGGGAATGAGGATGATCTGTGTGGCGTGTTTGCAGGAAGCGGGTTCAATCTGCACTTTTTCATCTAAACTCAGGCTGGTATTACACCGCGTCAAACCATCCAGTTGTACGATGCCTTTATTCCGCATATCGGGATAAGTCGGCATCAATTTAGCAATCCCGGTGCCTTTTTTACTGGTTAACTGCACTATGTCACCGACAGCCAGATTTAACCTGGCCATATCAGCTGGGTCTAAACGAGCATAACCACGCCCTGCATCCTTTGGCAAAGCTTCAGCGACCTTGAGCTTGAGTTCTTCAGACATGACTGCCTCATTTTCCTAATTTGACTTCCAAAATGCCATTACGGCAAGACCGTTCCATCGCCTTGTCATCGAATGAGCACGGCAACACGATTTCTTTATGATATTTTTTGCTGCCTCTTTCCGAGTGTAACGTCAGAATGTCGCCATCCAATTCGACTTGCACATCTTCATCAGCGACCCCCGGCATTTCTGCCAGTACCAGCACATGATCGCTTTCTTCGATAACATCAACCAACGGTTCAGACACTTCCTGCACTGTAGCTTCCCCGGTTTGCTCATCCCGGCGTATGTTGCCAAAAGGTTCTACCCGATTCTCCTGGTTTCCATCCAAACCCATCTTGATGGAGAAACCATACACGGCTTTGGCATTCTTACCGTTCGTGTCAATATCGAACGCACCGCTACGCTTTATCTGTTCGCCGGTTTCAACCAATTTTTCCACCAGATCGCCCAAACCGCGCAAAATACCTTCAACATTCCCTGTCACATCATTTTTTTTTTACTACTCATGATTGTTTACCTCGGCTGCATTGATCTTTTTGAGTTTGGAGTGCAGCGTTTTATAGTCAATATTCAAACGCCGCGCTGCTTCTGCCTTGTTATTGCCTGTTTTTTCTAATGTGTCTTGAATGATAATTCGCTCTATTTGATCAATATTGAGTTGAGTGATCTCTTTAAGGGACGAACCTTCCAGACAGAAATTCTGTATCGTTCTCAGATACGGATTTTTCGTTGATTGCGGAAAGTGATCTTCTTTGATGACCAGGCCTAAATCATCAACCCCCACTTTCCTGTTGGATACCAAAACAGCACGGCGAATGACAGCACGTAACTCTCGCACGTTACCCGGCCATGGATAACGTAACAGTGTTTCTTTAGCCGCAACGGACAAATCAGGCGGTGTTTTACTCAATTCGACGCTGGTTTCGGCGATAAACCGATTGGACAAAAACAGAATATCCTCATGCCGATTGCGTAACGGCGGAATCCGAATGACATACTCATTCAATCGGTAATAGAGATCTTCGCGAAATTTCCCTTTAACTACCGCGTCCAGTAAATCATCATTGCTGGCAGCCAGGACCCGCACATTGACAGGAATGGGTTTGGTAGCGCCAATACGATAGACAACGTGCTCTTGTAGCACACGCAGTAGCTTGGCCTGTGCGGATAAAGACATGTTGGCGATTTCATCCAGGAACAACGTACCACCGTCAGCCGCTTCAAACTTACCCGCATGAACCTGATCGGCCCCGGTGTACGAGCCTTTTTCATGACCAAATAATTCATTTTCGATCAACGAGTCAGGTATGGAGCCACAATCAATGGGAACAAAAACCCCTGTGGCATGCTGACTGGCTAAATGGATGTTTTTCGCAACCAATTCTTTGCCAGTTCCCGTTTCACCCTGAATGACGACAGAGAAATCCGTATGAGCCACGTTAACGACATCTCTGATCACCGACTGAATCTCGCGGCTATTGCCCATCATGGCAGCAATACGCGTTTTAGTATCCTTGCTGGCTTTACAGTTTGAATCGTAGTTACCCCAACGCATTTGCATCGCACGATTCACCAGATCTAATACTCGTTTGTTATCAAACGGCTTGGGAATGTAATCCCATGCACCAGCTTTGATAGCACCAACCGCGCTAAGAATGCCGACATTGCCAGTGATAATGATAACGGGGAGTTGCGGATACAGAGCATGGGCATTGGCTAACACCTCCATGCCACTGTGTTTAGGGAGAATACTATCAAGTAACAGTACATCCGGTTCACGCTGAGACAACAACTCTATTGCCATGTCGCCATCGTAACCTTGCTGAGTTTCACAACCGGCCTTTTCCAGCAAGTGTGATAGCAGGTCACAAATATCTTTGTCGTCATCAATTATTAAAACATAGCCAGGATCAATACTTTTCATCGACTACATCCAATTGGTTATTTCATTTTTAATAATAGTTAAAAGATACGGGGAAGGAGAGGATAAATCTCCCTTCTATCACGTATATATTTGACGCAAAAAAAGAATTATTAACACTCTAGTTATTTTTTTAACACAACCGCCTAATCATCGCCTAGACGATGCCTAATTTTAATGAATAGCATCCTTAATACTTATAGTACAAATTTAAGATAACACAATTTTCTTTTCGATTTTGTGACAATAATTTAGGCAAGTATTTCTATTTATTAACGAATATTTTAACTACCCGGTCAAATAAGCGAGAGACTTTATTCTGGACATGATAAACATCATCCCATCATCTGTCTACTGATGGCTATCAGCCATATCAAGGGTGACACACCCTTTTTAGTCGATTAGGTCACACTTTTAGTATCAAAAGATCATAGGACTATCGATAAAACTGGCAATAACTAAGAGACATGCATCACATAAATAGCTCGCAAACTACCTCCGGAAGACGTTTACCTATGGCACATCTGGCATCAATTCCACTAAATGCACCATATATTATCTAACAAAATAAAGAATATTAATTGCGATTTCTTTACACAAAAATGAGGACTGAAACAGACAAACTGGAAGGGTGGTATTAACAAAATCATCCCGTGATGGAAATTCCAACCACGGGTTCCATAGTATTTATTTATCACTGCATACGCACTATATTTCTGCTATGCCGATACTTTTACAAACAAACATAGTTGGTTATTATTACGTTTTTCATCAGTCAAAAAAGCGCATAAAAATATAAAAAAAGCAACAAAGAATCATTATTCTGTAGTCTATTCAAATGACATATAAATTATATTTATATCACCTCTAATATTCTCGGTGAATAAATCCACTTCTAATCTTCTAATGCCAACGATAATGCAGAACAAGGAATGCAGTCACTACATACTTTCCCCTCCTGGGGGTTTACCTAACGGTTGAATAAAAACAATATCTGTGGGCAGCTTCGCTTCAATATTGTGCATAAGCCCCAGGAAAAGTATCGCCATCTCGCCATCTTGCAGTGTTTCATCAATGCGCTGAGCAATATAATCATCCCGCCGGTTCAATAATGTTTTTGCTGTTTCCAAGGACGCTTCAGTTTGCTCCGGAGATTGTAACAACTGCGTCATCAGATCGCGCTCTTGCAACAATAGTTCAGGGGACTCTGTTCCCATCAAGATTGCGCCTTTATGTTGCAACGTAAGCAAGAGCTTGTAATTCTGGCTACCAGCGTTAGCAACATCGGTCACTATTTCATTTTCTTTTCCACAAACTGGCAGACCATCCTGATAAAGTTTCAGATGTGTATAGTCCAGCTCTAAACCCTCAATCGTAGTGGTAATCATTGTCCAGAAACCCTCGACAGCAGCAAGATACGCACGCGTTTGAGTTTCGGTTCGCAAATGACTTGCCGCTTCACTCAATGTTCCTAAATCTTTAGGGCTATGAATAATGGGAAAATGAATCAGCGCTCGCATAAAAAAGATAATCCTTATAAATGAGTTTCTTCTATGACGGACGGTGCCGCGTCCAAACGAGCCTCTAGCCGCTGCAGACGTTCTTCCAACTCTGGCGCAGGCGCTGATGATGACACTCTGGCTCTGGAATCAAACGCCGGATTGCCACTCCACCAATCCAGTCCCATTTCTACCGCTTTATCTACAGAACAGATAAGCAGGCGAATTTCCAGTGTCAGCAATTCGACTTCAACCAGTCTGATGCGAATGTCGCCGCTGATGACAACCCCTTTGTCCAGTAATCGCTCTAACAAATCCGCTACGGTGGTCGAATCGGTTGAGTGGGTTAGTTTTTTGTTGCCGCTCATGGTGCAAATCCTTATAGGGTAAACAACCTAAAGACCTCAAATCCTCATCCCCTTCTCTCTAAAATCAAAAGCATATATACCCAATAAATTTCAACACACAGGAAGGCGACAATCGAGTAAATCCCCAAGGCTTACTCCAGTAAGTGACTGGGGTTAGCGTGGGCAGACAACGCACCTGCAACTTGAAAGATGATCTATACCGTACTGATGCTCTTAATTCTTGGATCCAGGGTATCCTGAACATGGATCTCACTGCATAGAAAACACTGCTGGCGATATCGCTTGCGACTTAATATAGGATTCAAACCTGATAAATAGGCCACGTTAATATCCTGACACTTATATGGATGTCGGTGTTATTTCCCCAACACGTTCAAGGAGATCGAGTGACAACCGGAATAACCCATCTCGTTCATAACGTTGTGAAATGGTCAACAGCGCCGTTTGCGCGGTTTTACTCTCCTTGCTGTCAGGATATTGCTCGATTATTTTCAGATAGATATCCACTGCTTGTCGCAGTTCATTTTGTTCAAACCATGCATTGCCCATACGCAGTAGAAGACCACGAGTAGCCGCATTTATGTCATTGGTAGTATTAACCATGGTACACACCCTCTGCCGAAAACAGACTGATAGCATTTATATGGAAACTAAAAAATAATCGTATATTGTTGTTAATCATACAATTTCATTACAGCAATCGGCCTAGCGGGCCTAAGTCCAGGTTCAAATCATCATCCTTGAAGCCAAAAACGTCGCACAAATGTGTCAACTCCTCAGCTTGTCGCATTAGCGCCAAACCCAAACGTTCGACTTCTTCATCACTAAGCGAACCCGAATCCATCCGCCTTATAGCTTGACGCTCCAGTAGTTCGTGCAGCAGTTTAACCAGGGTCAGGACGAGTTGCGCCAAACCATCACGGACGCGTTCTCCATCGATGTCTATTTTATGTCGATTAGCTTCAGTAATTGGCCGTTGTATTGCTGGCGATGTCGGGCCGAACACAGGACTATGGTGCGATAACTGATTGGTTGTCATAGTGTTACTCCCTACCGGGTAAACGGTTTTTCGCTTCTACAGAAGAAACCAAAGCCTGTAGGCTTAAATAAATCAAATCAATATTAGCGACTGAAATGGTGATATCAGCGACAATCACCACACCTTTGTTCAGAACGCGGTCCAAGGCCTCACACAGAGAGACCTGTTGCTGTTCATCCTGATACTGTTTGTTCACTGGCATAATGTGTACGCTCACAGTTTATAAAAACAATGCCGAACCCAATGTCTTTAGCTTGCTCAATCCCGTAGGTTCTGTTTGCCGGAAAATCTGTGCTTGTGGTTGACTGGGGAACATCTCATCTGCGCACTTCAGCTCCAACGATTCTCGACGCGTGATTGCCTGGCACAGTGTGCAATCGCTGGGAGGTGTAATCTGGTTGATAAACAACGCATTTGCCGTTAAACCTAATCGCTGCAATGCGCATGTCATTTCATAGGTCTTCTCGAGTGCCAAATGCGTCGGAACAGTAACTGCATACAACCCCGTTTGTTTGGTATCCTGCAGTAGAACGCGTAAATTTTTTAATTCGCGTGAAAGTTGTACCAAACGTTCCGATAAATGCGGGAAACGCATGACCTTGCGATATTTCAGCAATAACGAGAAAAACTGTTTTAGCCAATCCCGAATCAATTCAGGCAACTCTAATAAACGTAGCAAATGTCCGCTAGGTGCGCCATCCACGATGACCATGTCATAACGACCACTGTCCAGATGATCCATGATCGCAGTCAATGCCATGATTTCATCTAATCCGGGGGGCGCTAGATCGAGCAAATGCTCCAACACTTCACGATCAAAAGTAATATCCAGATTGGGTAACGTATCCAGCAAGAAAGCTTCTAATTCCGCACGATATCCCTGCCGGATTTTGTCAAAATCAGCCTGTGCATTAATTTCCTGAGCATCAATATTAACCGACACTGATATAGGCTGCTGCTGTAGGGTTACACCCAGACAATCACTCAGCGAGTGAGCAGGATCGGCTGAGAACAACAGAATACGCAATTCTGGATATTCACTATTCAGACGCAATGCCGTAGCACAGGCCAGTGTCGTTTTACCCACCCCGCCTTTACCTGCAAAAATCAACAGTCGGAATGTGCTGGCAGGCAGCGAAATGGAACTCTCTACACGCAAAGGCAGTTGATGATGACACGTCGTAGCCATGACCTCGTTTTCATCAAGTAAACGTACCCCGGACCAAAATTCGTGAAGCAACGCCCCACGCGGTTCGATGGCAAGCAAAGGCAACGTCCAGAATACGTGTCCAGGTAAACGTTGGTATCCGTTCTGGAGCGCAAGCATTTGTCTGTTACGCTCAACACAACAGGTTGGACAGTCATTTTCAGGAAATAGTCGATTGACCACTAAATCGGACAGAAACACTCGTTGCTGATTCAACGCGCCAGCGAGATCAATGCTTTCTTCCACACTCATCGCTTCCGCCAGCATCACTAACACAAAACAACAACGCGTGGAATCCGTCACCAGCTCGTGCATGGCTTTAAGTGAATCATTCATGTCCAGCAGAAAATGATCCAGATGATCCAATCGATTATCACCGGCAAAACGTTTCCGGATATAACGCTGTTTGGCAAGCAGGGTATCCAGAGCGGTCAACCACCGATGAATCAAACCCGGCATTTCCAAAAGCCGCAATGTATGACCTGTAGGGGCAGTATCAATAATAATGCGATAGTAAGTATCTTTTTGAATCCATTCAGCTATTTCAAGATAAGCCGCCAATTCATCCATGCCGGGAAGCGCGGTATCCATCAATCCTTGTACGTCGTTTTGATCGAGAACCGTGCCACGATACGCTATCTCTTTCAGAACACCTTCATGCTGCGATTTAAATTCATGCAAGGAGGCGGCGGCATTTAATTCACGTACGTCCAGATTTTTTGGCAATACCAGATCGGAGAGAATATTTTGCAGGGAATGTGCTGGATCGGTAGAAACCAGCAAAAAATGATGCCGCGGCTGTTCTTGCGCCAACCTTAACGCCGCCGACGTCGCACAGGTACTTTTACCTACTCCTCCCTTACCGCCGAAGAAAACCAGTTTCAGCGGCGACTCCAGTAAGAACTTGGGATAAATAGCAGGTTTCATTTCGTCGTACCCTCTGGCTCATCCTCTTCGTCGTCGTCATCATCTTCTTCGTCGTCATCATCTTCTTCGTCGTCATCCTCTTCTTCGTCGTCATCCTCTTCTTCGTCGTCATCCTCTTCTTCGTCGTCGTCGTCTTCTTCGTCGTCTTCTTCTTCGTCATCCCCAGGCTCGTCGCCTAGCATGTCATCTTCTTCATCCAGTGCGTCTAATCTATCCAGCAGTACAGCTTCCTGTTGTTCAAATTCATCTTCGGTAATCTGGCCAGTCTCCAGTAACATATAAAGATCAGTCAAACTTTCACGAATACGATCCGCCTCACCAGCCAATTCGTCTTCCGCCAGTTCGTGAATTTGCCGAAAAATCCACATGACGCCTTTGACAGGAGAAAACAGGATGTCATCGATCAGCAGCATGGCTTAGCCTCAGTCAGAGAGAGTACCAGCGCGGGTCAACGTTTTCTTCTTCGCTGTAGGAGCATGTAAATCCAGAGTAACGAAATTATGCGGTGCCCATGGGCCGGTATAATCGAACAGATAAACGTTATCGAATAACTTTGATGCCTCAAAAACGCCTTTGGCAAATTCATCCATCCGTTCTCTTGCTACCAAACAGGCTAGATTCATTACGTCTTTTTCTTTTTTAACCGGGTTTTCAATAATCTCTTCGCAATAATCCAACAGAACTTCTTTTACTTTTTCCGTCGATTCTTTTCTGTCTCCACTACGCAATGACTCGTACAAATTACCCAGCCGAATCTTCTCTTCACGGTGATTATTGGCATTGGAATTTCCATTCCAGATTTCATCGCGTGTTTCACTTAAGACTGGATATGTAGCAACAAAATATTCATAAATATTAGCAACATCCCAGGAAACACGTAGCCCCATTTCCACACAGCCATCCAAGCGTTCAAAATGTTCTCTGATCGTATCCTGATTAGCGACCAGCAAATTCTTTACTGCTTCAGCATTACGGGCAATAACCCCAAAGCGCATCGGCAATACGGTACCGTCTTCAGTCAACTTATGTAATACAGCCTGATGCGCCGTGATATTACGTCTTTCCGGACGTAACCGGGTACTGAGCGTATCGCTGACCACCGCTCTTAAGCCATCTTGATCAATAGAATAAACCGGTGCTGCTTCCAATCCGCGTATTTTATAATTAGGCGTTGAGTCATCGGAAACACAGAGCGCATAAAGCACCTTGGCACGATGATTTCTGGATTTATCAATACTCATCATGCACTCCTCAATGAAATACGTTTACTTTTGGCGCATTGCACACGGTTCAATCGGCGATATTCTTCTAAATAAATACGTCCGAAATCAGCGAGAATTTGTGACTTCCCCGTCATATTGACGCATGTGCGAAAACTCTTCACCATACGCGGAGTACGGATATGAGCAAGGGTGCGAATTTTGTTCATAATGACAACCTCAATACTTGATTCGCAAACCAGAAGGCTTTTTCTTCTTCTCGGCTGCCTCTGATTTATCATTATTTTCAGCCACAGAACTCGCCGTTGTCGCGTCTGCAAGCAGCGCTGCTTTTTCTTTATCAATATCCGCGATACGCTCATCAATACTGGCAATACGCGATGAGGCGGCCTCACGTTCTCGTGTTCGCCGCCAACGCTCTAATTCCAGCGCACCTATCTGAAAATAATCACGATAGGTTTGATGCTCACCACTCACTCGACCTGAATGAGTTTTTATGTCTGACAGTGTTCTGAGAGGACGAGTACTTATAGCCATGATAATTACTCCACTGCTTTTATTTTTTGTGTGGATGCTTTAACCGTGTCTGAACCTATTGGCGGACAGATTTTACGAATAACGCCATCGACCATTTCACGGTATATAGAACGTCCAGCGTGTTGTATTTTGGCAGCGTCCATACTCAAGACGTCGTAGCAGATAGCATGGAATAATTTGTCACCATAACGTGGTTTTATTCCTTGCTGGTGTAGGATGTGGGCGATGGCAATTCCTGCACGTAACCCATGTTTGGTTTCGTGTTCGTTACCACGCAACTCTCTGATTATATCAACGATATATGCCGCTTCTTTTAATTCCAATTCAGAGCGTGCATGCAGTATCTGTAGTTCGGTATCCCGATCGACAAGACCAATGTTGATAGTAATCATACGATCCATCAGAGCGTCCTGGGTCTTATGCGTACCGGCATACTCTTCTGGATTGGAGGTAAAAATAGCGCGAAATTCTGGGTGTACATCGAGATACCCTTCCCCTACACCACGTAAACCAGGAAGGTTTAAAATCCCTTCGGATAATACGGATAACAGCACATTATTGGTTTCTGCTTTGGAACGATTGAACTCATCATAGATCAGCATGTCACCGTTACGACACGCTGTGGTCAAACGGTTATCCACCCACATGCGGTTCATCTGTTCTTCAGTTTTAAGTACTGAATGAATGTAGTTATCCACCAGGCTGCTTTTACGATAGCCGATGTCTTTCCCCGTCAAATCGGAGCTCACAAATTCTTCGTTACCTTGCAACATGGTAACGGGACGACCCCATAGTGCTGCGAGATGAAATGCCAGGGTTGTTTTCCCTATCCCAGATGGGCCGGCAAAATGCACGGGATAGCCAGCGCGTAAATAAACCAATGCGCGTTCTATAATGTCGTTCACATAAGAAGTCGCTACAAAATGTTCACTCGCTTCCGGAACGACAAGATCATCGTCTACGGTATACTGCGAAACGGTATTTTGCTTAATCATGGAAATACTCCTGTGCCAAACCGTGTACGCCCTAGCCAACACCAGTTCTACGAAATGGCCAAATCAGTGATCGTCTTAGCCGCTAGAATCGGTCGATTTTAGCGGCTTCTTATATTTCGATTTAACTCAGCGATTAATCGAAACTGTATGCCCAATAATGTCACTCCGTGTTTGTGAGCAGACTGTTCATCCACCTCACCCTCCATGGACGACAGAGGCTAATACCGCTATTTACCTTTTTTCGGGCCTAAATACTCACCGAGTTTCTTCTTAGGCTTTTTAGTTTGTTTATCGACTGTATGCTCAGCAACGTTCTTTTTCTCAAGAACCGTCGCTGGTGGCGTGGTTGGCAATGTCGGTGCGGTCGTTTGCACAATTTCAGGTAATGCTGGTTGTTCACTGCCAGGGGCGAATGAACCTTTGCTATCAGGTACTAACGAATCTTCACTGCGGAGGACTACCGGACTTTCACTGCCAGGCGCCGACAAATCTTCACTACTTACCGCCAGAGTATTATCAAGAGGACGAGTGGCTAGACTGTGAGGCTCGTTTTTTTTTTAGCCAGGGTCATGCCGAAAAATACAGCATGGGCAGCCATTCTGTCCTTCTCAGAAGCACTAAGAAAAGCAGCGACATCGTTTGCCACGTTAGCAATGAAATCAGCTCGTTCTTTAGCACAGCGTTCAGCCATACTTTTACGCTCAGCATTAAAACCGTCTAATAAAGCTAGCGTTTTCTTCGACATATCCGTCACGAAAGTGGCACGTTCTTCACTCTGTTGACGACTCATTACCTCGCGGGTATGACAGAAGTCACTCAACATCCGATTAACGCCTCTGACATTATCGGCAACGAATGTCGCGCGTGCGCGTGCGTCTTGAGCAGCGTTTCTAGCCCGAGTTGTAGAAAAACCGGCAATCTGCGCACTCACACTGGAAACCCGCGCATTTTGCTGTGCTATGCGAGATTCATGACTGTCATCAATATTCTTACGCAGCTGCGCCATACCGTCTGTTAAGCATCCCATAGGATTCTCCTTATGTGATAGAGCACTCTTGAAGCGTTGAAAAGTACTCAAGCAGCTGAATGACTCAGCTACTTGGGCACTTTTATTCTGCTTACTTAATTACGCTGGAGTCGCTGCACTGGCGGTAAGGCCAATCGCTTCTGCGTATTTCAAATAAGTTTCAACAGAAGCAATAACAACACGTGCTTCGATGGATAACAGTTCAATACCAACCAATGAGACTTTGACCCAAGCGTCAATCACAATGCCTTTGTCCAGAATACGGTCTACTACTTCAGCCAAGCTGGAAGAGTCTGTTGATTTTTGTACTTTAGCCATGATGGCGTCTCCTAGAAAATGTTCATAAATTACATATGTAATTAGGTTCTACGTACAGACTTGTTACTGCAC
The DNA here is from genome assembly GCA_030388725.1 of Prodigiosinella aquatilis. NCBI lineage: Bacteria > Pseudomonadati > Pseudomonadota > Gammaproteobacteria > Enterobacterales > Pectobacteriaceae > Prodigiosinella > Prodigiosinella aquatilis. The sequence goes on along the minus strand of CP128857.1, from coordinate 222,454 downwards.
GCCTATGTAGAATGCAACTCATGCGCCAACCTATAGGCATCAGCTCTCCATTAATGTTAATAAATCCACCGACACAAATTAACATCATGAATAATAAAGTTATTTTTCTATATGATTTATTTTTAATATGCTCATGAAGAAAAATCTTTTCTATCAAAAATAAGGTTACTGACATTAAATACGGGCCGGAATTACCATACGGCTATGGCGTCAACTCCCTAATTCAGGTAAATCATTCCACATTCCGCCAGTCATAATTTAACATATCGATAACATAACTATGTTATTCATTAACAATTCGGCGTGATGTTTTATTTAAACCATAAAGGATCAATTAAAATTCTAGCGTTCAAAAGAAAGCGTAGATGATTGGTCATGATGTCGCCCTTACACACAATAAATTTCGAGTGACAGGAACGCGAGAAGTGAAAGAATTCCAATAGATTACAATTTAAGTGATAATGATTCGTTTACTTTTCCGGCCCGAAAAGATGGCACATAGATTGTCAGCGCTTATTTCATCTATTCTACAATTTCAGACAATAATGCATCATGTCGGCCCGGCATAATGCAGATAAGGGAAAGCTTTCGCTTGGATAAGCGGGTGCAAGATTACAGGGATGTACTCAATCGTAAAGTTCAGGTTGATACGGATATTACCTGAATTTCTAAAACCGGCTGATAAATTAGCTTACAACCAAGGCGTTAACGTAGCTTGTTCATTGATAATGAACATTTCCCAGTTCACTGGTTGTTGAGATACCCCAGAAGGGAAAATGCAATAGCTGAGTGCCACAGAAGGCGTCCCTTCGAGCCATCGTTCATTGAGCTGGCAGTCCACCGGTTGCATTTCATCAACAACGGTGACACCACCAGATAACCCGGTCAGACAGCTAAACGACGTTAGTGACTTAAACAACCCGGTACCCAGTGCCTTGATATAGGCCTCCTTTCTGGTCCATAGCCGGGTAAACGCCGTTATGAATTGTGTTTCCTCTTCATACTGCAACAGCCACTGCAACTCATCAGGGTGAAAAAACCGCTTTGCAACATCCCGCTTTCGCAGAGCCTGTCCCTGCAAGCCTTCCACATCCACGCCGACCCGAGAACCATTGGCAATAACGAAAGCACAGGCGGCGGCGGTATGAGAAATATTAAACTGAACGGCCGGATGATGCGGTAAAAACGGTTTTCCCCACGGCCCTCGGGCAAACTGAAGCTCAACAGCCATTTGATGGCAGTACGGTGCCAACAATAAACGAGCAATACCCTCCGCCAACTGACGAGGCGTCAATACGCTCGGGTTTACCATATTGCAAGCCTGACCAGCCACCGCCTGTAATGCCGGACTCTCCAGCGCCGAACGCCCAACCACGACACAACACGGGTCGGAAGAGAAAACATCCGCCAGCTCACCCAAAGAGTGGGTATGTATTGACGATGTAGCCTTCAGCATCCTTAACTGTTCTCCAAAATCAGGGACTGGACAGCCTCTCGATGAGAGGCTGTGAGTTTGATGACAAAGTCTATATAACGGCGATAATGAGAAGATCGTAAAGATGCTGCAAGTACCTCCCTGTAAGCTCAAGCCGCGCCATCCCTGGCGCGGATACTTTACTCTTCTTCCTCATTATCACCGTTCTGACGCTATACATAAGCTGTCAGTTCAATGCCACTGCATGGTTTTGTTGTAGTGTAAAACGAAGGGGAGACCTGACCAACACACCCCTCACTCTACTACATAGCCCGAATGGGCAGATTTCAAGCAATATACACACGGTATTATAATTATACCGTCGGCCTTAACTGTCCATTCTCACCGTCAGCTACGACCTGCCCATCAAACAGGACAACCATACGCCGGGCACGCCTGGCCGAGTGGGAATCATGCGTCACAATACAAATAGTGGTGCCGTCGTTATGTAACGTATCAAGAATATCCATTACCGCTTCAGCATTGGCGGAATCCAGATTCCCGGTAGGTTCGTCCGCCAACAGGAGCGACGGCCGGCCGACAATGGCCCGGGCTACTGCCACACGCTGCTGCTGACCACCGGACAACTGCGAGGGGTAATAGTGAACACGATGTGACATGTTCACCATCGCCAAAGCCTGCTGTACTCGTTCTTTCTGTTGTGAACGCGAAACATCCCCACGATAGATCAACGGCAATGCGACATTCTCCTCAATCGTCAAGTCACTAATAAGATTAAACGATTGAAAAATAAAACCAATTTCTTTATTGCGTAGCCAAGCCATCTCTCTTTTACTGATATCGTCAATCATCACCCCATTCAACCAGTAGCGACCTTCTGAGGGAACATCCAGCAAGCCCATAATCGACAATAAGGTTGATTTCCCACACCCGGAAGGACCGGCAATTGATACATATTCGCCAGCATGAATGGAAAGGTTAATCTTGCTAAGAGCATGAGTTTCAATTTCATCAGTAAGAAAAACTTTATGCACATTATCAAGCTGAACCAGCACCGTCATGAGAAATCCTCAGTGTATGAATAGGGTCGAAACTGATGGTATCTTACAACTCCAGCCGCGATTCTTTTACCTCTGGTTTCATGCCCACCATCTTTCAGGTTGCCAATGTGGGCATCGTGACTCAGCTCCCCACAAGCGGCTCCTATTTGCTGAACCAGCCGAAAAATGACCTACTCCAGAGTTTCAACATAAAAGTCTCCCAACTGATAATAGCAACTTCCATTACCGTTATTATTTTTCGTCGAGGAATTTAACATTTTCCGCACTAAAAATAGAATAAGAAAATGATATTCGTTGTGAATAATTCAGCGTAGAAATACTATTTCTTCAAATTCAATTACTATGCACAACATTTATTATCATAGGTTGGCTAATACTATTCATTACCAGAAACTCATCACATAATCACCGCTATACTTACCTTCCTTTATTCTCAATGAGATAATCAATACTGAGACAAGGCGTCCCAATATCGCAATAATAAATCCCAGCAATGGGACAATTCATAAAATATCCATTATGTATTCCCATAAAAATCGCTGTTACAAGAATGGCACACTATTTGCGTTAATTTATCTGCAATTGCTGTATTGACAATAATTAACAACTGGATTTCGCCGCTGTTACTGGTATTTGTGATTAACAGGTCCAGATAAAGGAAATTATTTTTTTTGGGATAATGCCATGAATATACTACACGCTTACACACCCGCACTAGATAATGAAAGCTTCAATAACAACCTCATTCAGGATATGTATCGACGCCACCCTAACTTAAGAAAAGCATTGGAGGTGAATAATAAGGCGACTAATCTGGCCAGTATCATTGACTATATTATCGATAATATTGGCAACAATATCACTCTCGATCAGTTAGAAATGGTCAGTGGCAAATCCAAGTTTGATATCTGTAGGCTATTCAACCAAGTCTATAATATTACCCCTATGCGCTGGATATGGCGTGTGCGCATCACTCTGGCAAAGGAAATCATTCACATTTCGCCGAACTGGTCATTAACAGACATTTGTTATGCTTGCGGTTTTTCATCCCTGCCTCATTTTTCCCGCTGCTTTACCAAAACCTATAAAATACCACCGCTAAAATATCGTAAGTCTGTGTTTTCAGACAAAGAACGGCCACGGACAATGAACAACATGAGCTTTGATATTATTTTTGGCAAACAACGTCATATTTTTTCTCGCGCCGTTTTATTGGATAACATTCAAAACCTATGTAATTAATTCATTATATGCTTAGCCTGTTATCAACGGCCCTTTTCAAGGGCTTTTTTATCCCGCTGAAGAGTGACGTCACCCAGTTGCCGCCTTCCTACCTATTGAAACCTATCGTGTTTGGTAACGATTTCCAGCATGTTCTGATATAAATTTTTCCAGGTACTTTGCCAATAAACAGATTTACTTTTTTGTCCTGAATTGCTGAAAGCAGCATAGTATGAAGTTACTATTGTAACAATGAACACTAAAAATTAAAAAAACAAATAAAATCAGTAGGATAAAATCCAGCTTAGACCAATAAAAAGGGCATATTGAAATATGCCCGTGATGATTTTATTCAGTATAACGGCCGGTTATTTCTTCGATTTATCCTGTAGCAGATCGTGATTTTCTACCTGGGGTAAACCTGCGCTACCAGAAGAAATCAGACCGGTTTCCACGTAATTGAGTAGTTTTTCACGCGTATCAGTAATGTCCAGATTACGCATGGTCAATTGGCCGATACGATCATCTGGGGAGAAAACCGACTCACCTTTTTCCATCGTCAGGCGTTCTGGCTGGTAAGTCAGATTGTCAGACACGGTATTCAGGATGGAGTAATCGTTGCCGCGACGCAGTTCAACCGTCACTTCACCCGTAATTTCACTGGCAACCCAACGCTGTAAAGCATCACGCAGCATCAATGCCTGCGGGTCAAACCAGCGCCCCTGATACAATAAACGTCCCAACTGGCGACCATGGGCATGGTACTGCTCAATGGTGTCTTCATTATGGATACCGGTGACCAGACGTTCGTAAGCGATGTGTAGCAGCGCCATTCCCGGGGCCTCGTAAATACCACGGCTCTTCGCTTCAATGATCCGGTTTTCAATCTGATCACTCATACCCAGGCCGTGACGACCACCAATACGGTTGGCTTCCATCATTAACTCAACGTCATCGTTGAACGTTTTACCGTTCAAGGCCACTGGATAGCCACGCTCAAAACGGACCACGACCTCTTCTGCGGACACCTTCACATTCTCGTCCCAGAACTTCACCCCCATAATCGGGTTCACAATCTTCACACTGGAGTTCAGGAATTCCAGATCCTTCGCTTCGTGCGTGGCACCCAGCATATTGGAGTCAGTCGAGTAGGCTTTTTCCGCAGACATCTTGTAATGAAAACCCGCGTTGACCATAAACTCGGACATTTCCTGACGACCACCCAGCTCATCAATAAAATCCGTATCCAGCCATGGTTTGTAGATTTTCAACTCCGCATTGGTCAGCAAACCATAACGGTAGAAGCGCTCAATATCGTTACCTTTATACGTGCTGCCATCACCCCAGATATTCACACCATCTTCTTTCATCGCAGCCACCAGCATAGTACCAGTTACTGCACGCCCCAACGGGGTAGTATTAAAATAGGTGATGCCTGCGGTGGTATTATGAAACGCACCACACTGGATAGCGGCAATTCCCTCGGCCACCAGTTGTTTACGACAATCGATCAACCGGGCATTTTCTGCGCCATACTCCATCGCACGGCGGGGAATAGCCTCGTAATCGTCTTCATCTGGTTGTCCCAGATTCGCCGTATAAGCATAAGGTACTGCGCCTTTCTGACGCATCCAGAGCAATGCCGCACTGGTATCCAGACCACCGGAAAAAGCAATACCGATACGTTCACCAATCGGAAGATGTTTCAGAATCGTCGTCATAACTATTAATCCCTGCTCGAAGTTCGATGGTATTAAGCTTAGCCGCTTCACCACCAGGTTACGCAATACATTAGGAGAAGACGGGGCGGGTTGACAACGTTTTCTATGCTGATCGTCACAACGGATGCCGCACCTTCACAATGCATATTTATGCAAAATTTGTGAGTGATAATTTAAGCATCTTTTCTGCTGAACCGGAAGAGAGGAGTCGCATTTTAAGGAAAAAAATTCATTCCCGTCAGCACGGGTTATCGCGACTACATTTGTGGCTGGCAGGTGGTCAGCGATAATGATGACGATTTACACTTATCTGGGTTCGTGAAAGTTGTTTAACCCTAAACCCGTCAGCATCACGTCCTCAACCGGAAATGGCGACAACGAAAGTTTCGGCAGAACAATGGCCAGCGCGTGAGTATAACGCGATTTTTCCGCCAGTCTAAGTAGCAAAAATCGGTTACGAGACACGTCATACAATAATAAAACCTTGTTTCATTTTATTCGATTTTCTTTGCTATCCTTCGTGTGATGAATTGTTCCCCCTTGCATATTGCTGGAGATGCTATGTCTAAGAAAGTCGCCGTTCTACTGGCCCCGGGGTTTGAAGAGGCAGAAGCGGTTATGGTGATTGATGTGCTGCATCGCATGAAACTGAAGGTTGAGACACTGTCCTGCCAGGACATGTTGGAACTACGCAGCTATCACAATATCCGTATGTTTGCGGATGCGTTGCTGGAAAGAAACATGGACATCCTGTTTGATGCGATAGTTATCCCAGGTGGCCCACAGGGAACCGTCAATCTGGCAGCAAATCCGCTGGTTGTAGAGTTTATTCGCCGCCACGATGCAGCCCAAAAGCTCATCTGCCCGTTATGTTCTGCCGCAGCTCGCGTGCTGGGTGGCAACGACCTGCTGAAAGGGCGCCGTTATGTGTGTTCGGGCGACCTGTGGCAGGATGTTACCGATGGTGTCTATGTAGACCAGAAAGTGGTGGAAGACGGTAACCTGATCAGCGGCAAAGGACTCGGTGTGGCGTTTGATTTCGCCTTTACCATTGCCAGTCGTCTTACAGGCGACAACGCCGACGCCAATTTCCAGGTGGAGCACATTGATTATGATTACTGGCGCGCACCAGCATAATCAATACGTTGCGCGGTCTGAATGACCGCGTATAGCATTATTCTGAGTCAATCACTGTAATCGACTTCCCCGTAACGATCCCGATATTCCTTGGGTGTCACGCTGTAGCCTTTTTTAAAAACCGAATAAAAGTAAGGTAGGGACGGATAACCGCACATTAGAGAGATCTCATTGATCGAAATAGAGGTCGAGATCAAAAGATTACGAGCACGATCCAGCTTTTCTTCGTGAATTACCCCATGAATGGTCTGTTCCATCTCATCCTTGAAGCGCTTTTCCAAATTAGAGCGGGACAATCCTACCGCATCCAGAACCTGCTCGACCTTAATGCCTTTACAGGCATGATAACGAATAAAATGCATTGCTTGAATGACCGCCGGATCGTGTACCGAGCGGTAGTCCGTAGAACGACGTTCAACCACCCTGACTGGCCGTACCAGAGTACGTTGCAATGGCAGGTTATGGTTATTCAACAATTGATGTAGCAATTTTGCCGCCTGGTATCCCATCTGTCGGGTTCCCTGAGCTACAGAGGATAATGCGATACGAGACAGGTAGCGGGTCAGTTCTTCATTATCAATACCAATGACACACAACTTTTCCGGCACAGCGATATTCAAATGTTCACAGACCTGCAACAGATGGCGAGCACGAGAATCAGTAACCGCAATGATGCCGGTTTGCAACGGTAATGTTTGTACCCAGTCGGCCAGACGGTTTTGCGCATACTGCCAGTTGTCAGGTGTTGTTTCCATACCCTGATAAACCACCCCCTGATACCGCTCCGAAGCAACCAACTGACGAAAAGCATACTCACGTTCCTGCGCCCATCCTTTTCCCACCGATGCCGGTAAACCATAAAAGGCGAAACGATTTAATCCCTTATTTTTCAGATGCATAAATGCACTTTCAACCAAGGCATAATTATCGGTGGCAATGTAGTGTACCGACGGGTAATCGGCCAGATTATGATAAGATCCACCTACACCGACCAAGGGGATATTCACTCCCGCTAACAACTCGACGATCTCCTTGTCGTCAAAATCAGCAATAACCCCATCACCAAGCCAATCTTTGATATTGTCTATTCGACAATGAAAATCCTCTTCAATGAAGATATCCCAGTCACATTGAGAGGCCTGGAGGTATTCACCCACACCTTCTACAACCTGCCGGTCATACACTTTATTCGCATTGAACAGCAACGTAATACGATAGCGTTTCTCAAACATGATGATGATTTTCCATCCGGAATTGTGTCATTCTGAATAGCACAGCTACCCGACGACCCAAAATAATTTCCTTATTATTGCGAGTCGCCACGAATTTCCTGCCATTAACACCGTTAAATCAGACACTCCTCTTGGTAGCAGTATCCATCCACACAGCCAGCAATAAAATGCCGCCCTTCACGATATACTGCCAGAATGTTGGGACATCCAGCATGCTCATGCCATTATCCAGTGATGCCATGATAAAGGCCCCCATCACCGCACCAGCAACACTACCCACTCCGCCGGCAAGACTGGTTCCACCAATAACACAGGCCGCGATAGCATCCAGCTCGGCAATATTCCCGGCTGACGGGGAACCGGCACCAAGACGAGAACTGAGTACTAACCCGGCGACCGCCACCATCAGGCCATTAATGGCAAATACGGCCATCTTGTTGCGTTCCACGTTGATCCCAGACAGACGAGCCGCATCCAGATTACCGCCAACTGCATAGATACGACGTCCGAAAGCGGTGCGGGTTGCCATAAAAATCCCGGCCAGCATGATCAAAGTTAATAGCAGAACCGGTGTCGGTACTCCCCGATAATCATTCAGGAGATAAACCGCTCCCAGTACAATCACGGCAGTGAATGCCTGACGAGTGACATCACCCGCAGCAGCGACAACCGGTAAACCAAGATGCATGCGGTGACGACGTTGACGCCATTGCCACAGAACAAACAGTATCAGCCCCAGAGCACCCAGCACGAAACCGATACCCGATGGCAGGTAACTTTGACCAATTTGAGACATCGCCGTACTGATAGGGGCAACGGTCGTACCATTGGTAATCCCAATCAGCGCCCCGCGAAACGCCAGCATCCCCGCCAGCGTGACAATAAAAGAGGGCACTTTACGATAAGCGACCCACCAGCCGTTCCAGGCACCTAACAGCAACCCCAGCAATAGCGTCACGATAATAGTCAAAGGTAACGGCCAGCCAAACCAGACATCAAAGATAGCCGCCACTCCGCCCAATAACCCCATCATCGACCCCACCGACAAATCGATTTCTGCGGAGATAATCACGAATACCATACCCACCGCCAGAATGCCGGTAATTGACGTCTGGCGCAGAAGATTGGAAATATTGCGTGCGCTAAGATAAGACCCCTCGGTCATAAACGTAAAAAAGAGCATGATCACAATGATAGCGGCGATCATGACGTAAACTTGCAGATTGATATGTTTTAGACGATGCAGTACCGATTCCGGTTCTGCGATGGCGTTATGCCGATCAGACAACGACGTTTTCAGCATGATGCTCACTCCTTAATGCAGCTTCCATTACCTGTTCCTGAGTCAAATCATGATTAGGTAAATCAGCTTTGATACGCCCCTGGTGCATAACCAGAACCCGATCACTCAGGCCCAGCACTTCTGGCAGCTCGGAAGATATGACAATGACGGCGATCTGTTGTTTAACCAACTGATTAATAAGTTTATATATTTCGTATTTTGCACCGATATCGATTCCCCGCGTCGGTTCATCGAGAATCAGGATTTTTGGTTCTAACAATAAACACTTCGCCAGTACTGCTTTTTGCTGGTTCCCACCGCTAAGACGGGCAATGGCGAGTTCCGGTGATACCGTTTTGACCTTCAGGTTAGCGATTGACTCTCGTAACGTGTTTTGTTCCTGGGCATCATTCAGTATCGAAAAAGACCCCGTAAACTGATCAAGTGCCGCCAGCGTAATATTCTGCGCTACGCTCATCACCGGAATAATGCCATCTTTTTTACGGTCTTCCGGCACCATGGCGATACCCAGCGCCATTGCTTGACGGCAATGATTGATAGTGACACGTTTCCCCTGAAGATAGATTTCACCCTGCCAATGGCCGGGATAAGAACCAAATAGACACTGGACGGTTTCCGTTCGACCAGAACCCACCAACCCAGCTATCCCCAGAACTTCGCCACGATGCAGGGCAAAAGAAACATCATCAACCCGACGAATATGTCGGTTAACCTGGTGCCAGGCAGTCAGATGTTCAACGCGCAGAATTTCCTCGCCAATAGTGTGCGGCTCATTCGGATACAGCTCCGTCAGTTCCCGCCCCACCATCATGGCAATAATTTGATCTTCACTCAGTTCCGCTGCCGGACGAGTACCGATATGTTTGCCATCACGGATGACACAAATCACATCGGAGATAGCCTTCACTTCATTCAGCTTGTGGGAGATATAAATGCAGGCAATACCGTGGTGACGTAAATCCTGCACAATATCCAGCAAAATAGCGGTTTCCCGCTCAGTCAGAGATGCCGTCGGTTCATCCAGAACCAACAATCGCACCTGCTTATTCAGCGCCTTGGCAATTTCCACCAGTTGCTGCTGGCCTAAGCCCAGTTCTCCAACTTTGGTATGAGGATCGACATCCAGCTTTACCTGTTCCAACATTTTCTGGCAGCGTAAATACATGTTGTCGTAGTCCATGACGCCATAACGTGACCATTCATTACCCAGGAAAATATTTTCCAGTACGGACATTCCCTTCACCAGCGCCAGCTCCTGATGAATAATGGCAATCCCTTTCTGCTCAGTGTCACGAATATGATTTGCCCGCAGCTCATCACCGGCAAACGTAATACTGCCTTCATAACTGCCATACGGATAAACCGCGCACAGCACTTTCATCAGTGTGGATTTGCCGGAGCCGTTTTCGCCACACAGTGACAGTACCTGCCCTGCATCCAACTGCAGGCTGACATTGTCCACCGCCTTCACCACACCGAATGACTTGGTGATATTTTTCATTTCCAACAAACACGGCATAGCAACCTCCATAAAACCAGGTAGGTGCCAAATCTAATGAGAATAGCCCGATCGTTGATGGGACTACGCTACTCCCCTGACTCAGGAAAAACCGGTCAGTAAACATCTACTATCAATCAGTTAACGTGTTGATGGCTCGAGGATGGGAGCACTTCAATGAACCCCATCCCCGAACTCACCCTGCGTATCACGCTTAAGTGATATGCATCAGTTATAGACATCCGATTTTTTCTGGAAGCCATCAGCAATGACGGTACTGTCAATATTCGATTTATCGACAGGAATAGGTGTCAACAGGAAGGAAGGGATATCTTTCAGACCATTGTTGAGTGTGGCATTAGACTTCGGCGTTTTCCCTTGTCCCAGTTCCACGGCAATATCAGCGGCATCTTGTGCCAACTTGCTGATAGGCTTGTAGACCGTCATGGTCTGCGTACCAGCTACAATCCGTTTTATAGCCGCCAAGTCAGCATCCTGGCCTGATATAGCGACCTTGCCCGCCAATCCCTGAGCAGACAGTGCCTGAATCGCACCGCCAGCAGTCGCATCATTGGAGGCGACAACAGCGTCAATTTTGTTGTTATTGGCCGTCAGGGCATTTTCCATAATTTTCAAGGCATTTTCCGGTAACCAGGCATCCACCCACTGGTCCCCGACGATGTGAATTTTCCCACTATCAATCAGCGGTTTTAAGACTTTCATCTGCCCTTGCCGGAAAAGTTTGGCATTGTTATCAACCGGTGATCCTCCCATCAGAAAATAATTACCTTGAGGAACTTTGCTGATCAGATATTTCGCTTGTAACTCACCGACCTTTTCATTATCAAAGGAAATATAAAAATCCACGTCGGCATTATTTATCATACGATCATAAGCCAGAACCTTAATACCTTCTCGTTTGGCTTCTGCAATCACATTACTTAATACCTTACCGTTATAAGGAATAATAACCAGGACATCGACGCCTCGATTGATCATATTTTCTATTTGATCCATCTGAGTCTCTTCATTACCGTTTGCCGATTGAACAAAAACCTTGGCCCCTTGTGCTTCCGCTTTTTGTACAAAGATGTCACGGTCTTTTTGCCAACGTTCGAGACGTAAATCATCAATCGCCATACCTATTTTTACTTCTTTGGCAAACCCGGGTTGAGCGATTATGGCAAGTGCGGCACAAACTGACAGTAAAAAGTGTTTAGCTTTCATCGTAGAGTACCTTTTTTTATATATACCTTAAATAATTTGAGTGGCAGGAAATCAGCAACCAGGTGAACCACCAGAAGCTTACAGAAGTAAGTGACTGAGGTGAGCAAAGGCAGCTAATACACCTGCAACGTGCAATATGACGGGTATAGATGCAGGACACAAAACTTCAATAACCAGCAGGATTGTTCACGTTAATCTGTTTTGCATCAATTACAGATTTTTATCCCTTAATTATGTTTTTTGGTTTAATTGTTATTTTTTGATAGCGGTCATGTTTTATTGTCGTTGCCGAGCCTACTTATTCCAAACTTTGCGAAATGTATTCAGCGTTAATGACGTCCATTTTTTGCGACGCAGTGCACATTTAATAATTATCTCAATTTCAGTGTGAAATAACGTAATTGAGCAAATCACGGCAAGATCAGAATATGAATCATTGTCCCGAACTGTCATATGGGTGGTTTCTAAGGAGTTCACAATGCACGCTTATTTTGATCAAATTGAAAAAGTCCGTTTTGAGGGTACTAACAGTACCAATCCATTCGCTTTTCGTCATTACAATCCCGATCAGGAAATTCTTGGTAAGCGAATGGCCGACCATCTACGTTTTGCCGTTTGCTACTGGCATACTTTCTGTTGGAATGGTTCCGACATGTTTGGTGTCGGCGCGTTCGAACGTCCGTGGCAACAGTCAGGTGACGCCCTGGCTCTGGCAAAACGTAAAGCCGATATCGCCTTTGAGTTTCTCAGCAAGCTGGGTGCCCCTTACTACTGTTTTCATGATGTGGATGTTTCACCGGAAGGCAACTCACTGAAAGAGTATCTGAACAATTTCGCTGAAATGGTGGATATTCTGGCAGCCAAGCAGCAGGAAAGTGGCGTGAAACTTCTATGGGGAACTGCGAACTGTTTTACCCATCCACGTTATGGGGCCGGGGCCGCGACCAATCCCGATCCAGAAGTGTTTGCCTGGGCCGCGACACAGGTGTTCACCGCCATGAACGCCACCAAAACGCTGGGCGGCGAGAATTATGTGTTATGGGGTGGCCGTGAAGGCTATGAGACACTGCTGAATACCGACCTGCGTCAGGAACGTGAACAGATTGGTCGCTTTATGCAGATGGTGGTGGAACACAAACATAAAATAGGTTTCCAGGGGACATTGCTTATTGAACCCAAGCCACAGGAGCCCACAAAACATCAGTATGACTATGACGTCGCCACAGTCTATGGTTTCCTGAAACAGTTTGGACTGGAAAAAGAGATTAAGGTTAACGTCGAGGCGAACCATGCAACATTGGCCGGACACACTTTCCACCATGAAATTGCAACGGCTATTGCACTGGGTATTTTCGGTTCTGTCGATGCCAATCGCGGTGACCCGCAATCAGGTTGGGATACCGATCAATTCCCCAATAGTGTCGAAGAGAATGCCTTGGTAATGCATGAAATCCTCAAAGCCGGAGGGTTTACTACCGGGGGGCTTAATTTCGATGCCAAAGTCCGCCGTCAAAGCACTGACAAATATGACCTGTTCTACGGCCACATTGGTGCAATGGACACAATGGCTCTATCGTTGAAGGTTGCTGCTCGCATGATTGAGGATAACCAGCTTAATCAATTGGTTGCCAAACGCTATGCTGGCTGGAACAGTGAATTGGGACAGCAAATCCTACAAGGTAAAGCGTCACTGGAAATACTCTCGAAATACGCAGAAAGTCATCAGTTGGCGCCACATCACCAGAGTGGACATCAGGAACGCCTGGAAAATCTGGTTAATCACTATCTGTTTGATTAACGCGCTGACTTAACGCTTATATACCCTGAGTAATTCGAATTGCAGGAAGGCGGCAACGCAGCGAATCCCCGGAAGCTTACTCAAGCCAGCCTCTGAGGTGGCTGCGGCCCCAAAGGAGCGAGGCCCAAGAATGGGCCGAGTAACCGAGAAAAGCACACGCACCGACAACGCTAAAGATGACGGGTATATATCAGTCAGCAATGAATAAGTAATAAGGGGAATGAACACCATCCCGTTCCCAATGTGAAAGAAAACGGTCTGACCAGGATAGGACAACAGCACAGCGAGGCACCGCATGTATATCGGTATTGATCTCGGAACATCGGGCGTTAAAGCCATTTTATTGAGTGAAACCGGCGAGGTTATCGCCAGTCACCATGCCACATTGACCGTTTCCCGCCCACATCCATTGTGGTCAGAGCAGGAGCCAGAGCACTGGTGGCAGGCCACTGATGAAGCGATGCGAGCACTGGCAGCACAGCATGATTTACACACAGTAAAGGCCGTGGGGCTCTCTGGACAGATGCACGGTGCCACCTTGCTGGACAAGCAGCAACGCGTGTTGCGACCTGCCATTTTGTGGAACGACGGGCGTAGTGCCGCACAATGCCTGGAACTAGAGCAGTTGGTGCCCCGTTCCCGGCTCATCACCGGCAACCTGATGATGCCGGGCTTTACCGCGCCAAAACTGAAATGGGTACAGGAGTATGAGTCCGATATATTCGATAAAATCGACAAAGTGCTACTCCCAAAAGATTACTTACGCTGGCGGATGACCGGCGACTTCGCCAGCGATATGTCCGATGCCGCGGGTACATTGTGGTTGGATGTTGCCAAACGGGACTGGAGCGATGCGCTACTGCAAGCCTGTTCTCTTACCCGAGACCAGATGCCCACGCTGTATGAAGGCAATCAGATCACGGGTCATTTGCTATCCGATGTCGCAGCACGTTGGGGGATGAAACCCGTTCCGGTCGTCGCTGGCGGAGGAGACAACGCGGCAGGCGCTATCGGTGTGGGGTTATACCAACCCGGTCAAGCCATGTTATCACTGGGAACTTCGGGGGTTTATTTTGCCGTCAGTGACGGTTTCCTCAGCAATCCTCAGCGTGCAGTACACAGTTTCTGCCATGCGCTACCTGATACCTGGCACCTGATGTCCGTGATGCTCAGTGCAGCTTCCTGCCTTGACTGGGCCGCCCGGTTGACCCGTGCTGACAGCGTAGCGGCACTACTGGCAGAAGCGGAACAACAGGTGAATGAAAAAGCGACACCGGTTTGGTTCCTGCCTTATCTATCCGGTGAGCGCACACCCCATAATAATCCTCAGGCAAAGGGGGCATTTTGGGGACTGACACATTCGCATGGCCCGGCGGAATTGGCTCGCGCCGTATTGGAAGGGGTTGGATTCGCGCTGGCGGACGGTATGGATGCCCTGCACATGACGGGCTTACAACCTGAACGAATCACGCTGATTGGTGGCGGTGCCCGCAGCGCGTACTGGCGACAAATACTGGCAGACATCAGCGGGAAAACGTTGGAATACCGTACTGGTGGTGATGTTGGCCCCGCACTGGGGGCAGCCCGTCTGGCACAAATCGCACTCAACCCACAAATACCGCTGGAACAGTTATTGCCACAACTCCCGCTGGAACAAACCCATTATCCCGATCCGCAGCGCCATGCCAGCTATGCGCAACAGCGGGAAACTTTCCAGAAACTTTATCAGCAACTCAGTCCGCTGATGGTGTAATTCACCAAACCTGTATTGTAGCGGCTCGCGCCGCTACATAATTAGTCGTTGTGAATGCAACACATTAGCCACTGTAAATGAAAAAGAAGAACATTTCAGGCAACGTCGTTAAAGCAGGGATCAAGTCGTCCTGATTCAGCCTGGTTATGTCCTGATTTGGCCTTCTTTCCTCTCGATGATTACCGCATTATGGCTGTCACCAACACGATAAGGAGACAGACCATGTCACGCAGTGCGCTATTAATTATTGATGTACAAGAATCTTTTCTTCACCGCCCCTTCTGGCAAGAACAAGATGTACCGGCCTTTCAGAGCGAAATACTGCGACTGATCGATGGCTGTAAACGGCTGGGTGTCTCTCTGGTTGACGTTTTTCATGTTTCCGATACAGGACCGTTTTCTCTGGAATCCGGCTATGTTACCCGGTTGCCATTTTTGACCCATCAACCCGATATTCAGGTACATAAACACGTACACAATGCTCTGACTGAATCAGGATTGAATGAATGGCTACAGCAACAAGGCATAGATCATCTGATTATTTCAGGCTTACGCACTGAACAATGCTGTGAAACCACCGCGCGGGTTGCGTCCGATCTGGGCTATCAGGTAACGTTTGTCACTGACGCTACCATGACATTCCCGATGACTCACCGTGGGCAAACCCTGAGCACCAGCCAACTGAAACACCGGACAGAAACTGTGCTGATTGACCGTTTTGCCGCTATCTGTACTGTGGATGAGTGTCTGGAAAAGCTTAACCACGCGGAGTAATAACATCATGACACGACAAGTCTATTTTCTGCTGTTGCCCGGCGTGTTAACCCTGGATGTCACCGGTCCGGCAGAAACTCTGCGACTTGCGGGTCGGTTTGATTTGCATTACATCAGCCCGGAAACCGATATTATCAGCTCAATCGGACTGACACTGAGTCATTTACAACCCCTACCCCCGACGTTACCACCAGAAAGTATCCTGGTGGTTCCCGGTGTATATGATTCCAACCGTTATTTC
The DNA here is from genome assembly GCA_030388725.1 of Prodigiosinella aquatilis. Classification (NCBI taxonomy): domain Bacteria; kingdom Pseudomonadati; phylum Pseudomonadota; class Gammaproteobacteria; order Enterobacterales; family Pectobacteriaceae; genus Prodigiosinella; species Prodigiosinella aquatilis. The sequence goes on along the minus strand of CP128857.1, from coordinate 206,053 downwards.
TCGACACCACAAGCCGACGTAGCACGACAGTGGCTGATGCAGCTAAAACCCATGCTGCGAGATCAGACAATAACGCTGGTTTGCATCTGTTCCGGTGCGTTGCTGGCGGCACAAGCTACGCTGCTGGATGGATATCAATGCACCACACACCACGATGTAATTGAAGGTTTATCCCGGCAAGCACCGTTGGCGTTGATTAAAGCAAACCGGATTTTTGTCGAAGACCGGGGCGTCTATACCAGTGCCGGTATCACCACCGGAATTGATCTTTCGCTGCATTTGATTAGCCGTTTTCTGGATCCGCAGCAATCGCTCCGCGTTGCCCGCGAGATGGTGATCTATTTCCGACGCTCTGGTAACGATGAACAACTTTCGCCCTGGTTACAGCATCGTAATCACCTTCATCCGGTTATCCACCGGGCACAGGATATATTATCCGCAGAACCTGAAGCAGCATTGTCACTCACGCAGCTTGCCGACAAAGTCCACGTTAGCAGCCGCCACCTGACCCGGCTTTTCCGCGAACATTTAGGTATCAGCGTACGTGAATATCATGAACAGCTACGAGTGGCTGTGGCACAGCAGCGGTTACAGCAGGGGCTAAAACTGGAAAAAGCCGCTTTGATGGCCGGTTTTTCATCCGGACGTCAACTACGCCGGGCGCAACTGCGTATTTTGCAGCAGGAGCCGTGACATCAGCAAATCAGACGACGCTTATCCACTCGCTGTAACAGCATCGAAAACAGTAGACTCACCATTAAGGCGACAGCAAATACATAAATAATATCCAGCACCGGATAATCGGCCAGTTCCAGATCGTGTGTACGCAAAAAATGAATGACCAGTGCATGAACGCCATAGATCGCCAACGAATGGCGTGAAATCAGCGCCAGTCCTGACGGAACATGTACATTCAGATAAGATTTGAAAACAAGTAACAGACTGGTTGCTGCAATAAACACCAACGGACTACAGTAGATATAGAAAGTCTGGGCGAAATCACCGTTAGATTCTGTTTGCTGCCGGGTTCCCACGGCGATCAACACCACACACAGTACAAATACCCCGACCGCAGCTCTCGCGACGTTCCGTGGTATATCCATCATCCCTAATGCCCTTCCTGTTACGGCATATAACAGATAGTAAAATGTGTCACCAAACACATAGAGATTCACCGGAAACCATTTGCGGCCATCGACCAGCCAGTCACCAGCGTTTGGATTCGCGATTACCGCCAGCACGACAATCACCGCCATCAAATAGCTGACTGATGTCAACCGCACACAAATCAAGGGCGACAGCAGGTAAATCACGACGATGGCATAGAAAAACCACAGGTGATAAAACACCGGTTTCTGTAGTATATGGCTGATTGCGCGGAGTGAATTCATCGGAGTTAATGTGGACATGTAGAGCAGTGCAACGACGCTGTAAAACAGAATGCATAAACCAATGCGCAGAAAATGTTTCCCTCGCGCCTGACGTTCCCCAAAAAATAGATAGCCTGAAATCATAAAGAACAGCGGTACACAAACCCGTGAAGCAGAATTCAGTATATTTGCCACTTCCCAATAATTGTCACCCGGCTCACCACCTGTCGTAACATACCAAGAGGTACTGTGGATAAGAATAACCATCATGCAGGCCACTGCCCGCAGGTTATCAATCCACTTGATCTTATCTGTCATGCACAACTCCGCGACATGCTGTATTGACTCATCAATACAGAGATGACGCCAATGGGATCAGTGCAGCTTATCGGTTGCATTGCATAACCTCAACGTCGCAACATCAGATTTGAGCTGAGGTAGAGAGGGGAAGAGAAATATCAGGGCCACCGAAGTAGCCCTGAAAAGGAGAAACCGCGTTAGAACAGACCCATCGGCTGCTCGGAGTAACTTACCAGCAAACATTTGGTTTGCTGATAATGATCCAGCATCATCTTGTGGTTTTCACGCCCCATACCTGACTGCTTGTACCCGCCAAACGCCGCATGTGCCGGATAGGCATGATAGCAGTTGGTCCACACACGACCGGCTTGAATACCACGCCCCATACGATAGGCAATGTTGCCATTACGGCTCCATACCCCCGCACCCAATCCATATACCGTATCATTGGCGATTTCCAGCGCATCATCCATGGTTTTGAAGGTCGTCACGGCCAACACTGGACCAAATATTTCTTCCTGGAACACTCGCATGCTGTTGTCCCCAAAAAGAATGGTAGGTTCCAGATAGTAACCCTGTGTTAAATCGCCAGGCAGTGTCTTACGATTTCCCCCGTCAACACTCGCGCACCTTCTTTCTTGCCAATATCAATATAGTTAAGGATGGTATCCAACTGACCGGCAGAAACCTGCGCCCCCATCATGGTTTGGCTATCGAGCGGGTTGCCAACGCGGATAGCCTCCACTCGCTTGATGGCTCGCTCCATAAAGCGTTCATAAATGGATTCCTGCACCAGCGCACGGCTCGGACAGGTACAGACTTCCCCCTGATTAAAGGCAAACAGGGCAAACCCTTCCAGAACCTTGTCAAAGAAACTATCTTCTTTATCCATAACGTCAGCAAAGAAGATATTGGGAGACTTGCCCCCCAGTTCCAACGTTACCGGGATGACATTCTGCGCCGCGTAACCCATGATCTGCTGACCCACTTCTGTCGAGCCGGTAAACGCCACTTTAGCAATACGGGGCGATGTCGCCAGATACTCGCCAATCTCACTACCGGAACCGTTCACCACATTAAGCACACCTGGAGGTAACAGATCCTGAATCAGCTCCATCAGCATCAGCACGGAGAGTGGTGTCAGTTTCGCGGGTTTCAGCACGATACAGTTACCCGCGGCCAGCGCCGGAGCCATCTTCCAGCAGGCCATCAGCAGTGGGAAGTTCCAGGGAATAATTTGCCCCACCACACCCAGCGGCTCATGGAAGTGATAAGCCACCGTGTCTTTGTCGATTTCACTGATGGCACCTTCCTGTGCGCGAATACAGGCGGCAAAGTAGCGGAAATGGTCAATACCGAGCGGAACATCCGCATTAGTGGTTTCACGAATCGGTTTACCATTATCCCAGGTTTCCGCACTCGCCAGCAGATCGATATTCTGTTCCATACGATCAGCAATGCGATTCAAGATCGTTGCCCGCTCTGCGGCCGACATGGCTCCCCATTCCGCCTTGGCTTTATGCGCAGCATCAAGCGCATAATCCACATCTTTATTACTGGAGCTGGCAACTTCACATAGTGGCTGACCGGTTATCGGAGTCAGATTAACGTAGTATTCTCCGCTAGCCGGTGGAACCCAGGCGCCACCAATAAAATTGTCATAGCGTTTTTTCAGAGTAAGAGCATATCCATATTCGCCGGACATAAGCCGGCTTCCTGACGTGTCATGTGCCATTTCTGTCTCCTTTGGGCTGCACTATTTTTTATTACGCATTTACGCGTTATGCGGCGATGCCGCAGTGAAAATAGAATGGGTACATCATTGGTAAAACAGAAATTACTGAATAAATTGTATGCAATGTTATCCGCTTGTGATAACGACAACACGATGAAAAAGATAACTCTTCGATTCAGCACACAATTTATCTTCACGCTGTTGCATGCTATTGCTGATCATGCGGATACGCTCACTGTTGTGGGATAAAAACTCGCATCCCCATGCAGGCAATGAAATAATGCCACGATGACGTCACGGTTATCAGAAATGGGTAGCACAGGTGAATAACGATAATTTTTCAGCTGAAAGTGGACAAATGGCACCTGCGGGAGCGTGTCAGCAAACAATATGGCATCAGGGCTCGCTAGAGCAGTCACAGCAGGATTGGCTGGCAGAAGAAGTGCCGGTGGCACTGGTTTATAACGGCATCTCGCATGTTGTTATGATGGCGTCGCCAAAAGATCTGGAACTGTTTGCTCTGGGATTTTCGTTATCTGAAGGCATCATCCAGTCGCCGCAGGATGTCTATGGTATTGATGTTGTACCAGTGTGTAACGGTATCGAAGTGCAAATTGAACTGTCCAGCCGCCGGTTTGCCGGTTTGAAAGCACAAAGACGGGCAATGGATGGACGTACCGGTTGTGGTGTGTGTGGTGTGGAGCAACTGGCGGAAATCGGCAAACCGGTAGTACCACTCCCGTTTAGCCAGACATTCTCGTTACATCAGTTGGATACGGCACTGGGACAGCTGAAGAGTGTACAACAAATAGGGCAGTTGACCGGTTGTACTCACGCCGCTGCCTGGATTTCACCGGATGGAAACCTGCAAGGCGGCTGTGAAGACGTAGGTCGACACGTCGCGCTGGATAAATTGCTGGGGATGCGTGCCAGAAATCTCTGGCAACAAGGCGCCGTGCTGGTTTCCAGCCGTGCCAGTTACGAAATGGTACAAAAGTCAGCCATGTGCGGTGTTGAAATTCTGTTTGCCGTTTCTGCTGCAACCTCGCTGGCCGTTGAAGTTGCCAATCGTTGTAATCTTACACTGGTGGGCTTCAGTCGCCCCGGACGTTCGACCATTTACACCTATCCGCGACGGTTGCGTGAATAGTTGTGCTTTCCCCCTGTCCTTAGACCAATTTGTTGCTAATTAGTACCATCACGGCATAAGAGCTTGTAATACAGGGATAAAAAAAGATAACTCACTAGCCAGAACTGCGAATAATCATTTTCAATATCATTTAATTAACTATAATGAACCTATTACTTACGCGACGCTAACAAATACAGTGCCGCACCATAATAATTACGCCCGACAACAAATTGGAGACGCAAAACATGAGTTATTCCTGCCCACCCTTGCCTTATGCTTATGACGCACTGGAACCCCATTTCGATAAGCAAACGATGGAAATCCATCACACCAAACACCACCAGACCTATGTCAATAATACAAATGCAGCACTGGAATCCTGTCCTGAATTTGCCAGTTTGTCTGTTGAAGAACTGATCACCAAACTGGACCAGGTGCCCGCTGAGAAGAAAACCGCGCTGCGCAACAATGCAGGTGGACATGCCAACCACTGCCTGTTTTGGAAAGGTCTGAAACTTGGCACTACCCTGACGGGTGATCTGAAAGCCACTATCGAACGTGACTTTGGTAGTGTTGATGCTTTCAAAGAAAAATTTGAACAGGCTGCAGCTACCCGTTTTGGTTCTGGCTGGGCATGGCTGATACTGAAAGCTGATGGTAAATTGACCATTGCGTCTACCGCTAATCAGGATAGTCCTCTGATGGGTGAAGCCATTTCAGGTACCTCTGGCTACCCCATATTGGCACTGGACGTGTGGGAACACGCCTACTACCTGAAGTTCCAGAACCGTCGCCCAGACTATATCAAGTCATTCTGGAACGTGGTCAACTGGGACGAAGCAGCCAAACGATTCGCTGAAGCCAGCAAATAATCCGGCTATCCTCCGCTAAGGGATTCACTGTTAAAAAGCCCGAAGTAACATTTTGTTATTTCTGGCTTTTTTTGTTGGCCTAAAACTGTGATTTAACCCGTCAGATTGATATAAAGTTTTTTCTCAGTGCGCCGATAAGACTTCTGTGCCCTTTCTCAACTAGATTTCGTACAGGCTGCATCTGTTATGCGGATAATACGACATTTCATAAGACACATCCTGCTGGCGATTCCGGGTATTAAGGCATCCATACTTTACCTTAACAACCTAGCTCATTAATTATGGACGAAAATAAATGACGATGAAATTTGAAAATATTAAAGTCGGCAAGAAGTTAGGATTCGGGTTCCTATTAATACTACTGTTAACTATCATCATTGCCAGTGTAAGTATAAAGTATGTAGAAACGTTAAGAGATCGTTTCGAAAAAATTACTTTAAACAATCAAATTAATGAAGCGATTAACCAGGCTCGTTATTATCGGGCATTATATATGTCCAATTATAACCCTGATGATATTAAGAGAAATGCTGAAAGCATTGATCATATTGTCAATATTCTGGCGATTATCCAGACAAAATCCTGGAGTAAAGATTACGATGACAGACTTCAGAAAATTTCACAGTTAATTAATGAATATAAAGAAAAACAGAAAGTCTACCTTGCAGCAGTAGCCAAAAAGGATGATGTCAGAAAAAGCTGGAACATTTCTGGTACGACACAACCGCTCAACGAGCTGGAACAACAGATAAAAAGTGAAAATAACCCTGAGTTACTGCTACAACTGACCAAGCTGAATCAGAAACTCATCACTGTCCGTTATTATGTACGCGGGCTGCTCCTTTCTCGCAACAGCGAAGCAGAAAAGCCGTTAATTGCCGCACTGGTTGATGCCCAAAACAGTCTCAGTCAGCTTTATCAGGCGCTAAACAAAGACCAACAGACATTGATTGATCCTGTTGTTTCGACACTAAGTCACTACAAGACACAAATCCAAGCTTATCTCCCGGCGTATCAGGAAGAGTTAAATCAGGCCAAAAACATAGCGGATACCGCACAAGCGCTATCGAATATGGTCGTTAACATGGTTAATGAAGAGATACAGATCTCAGGGCACGATATCAAAAATGCAGAGCTACAGATAGCCATTACCGCGCTGATTACATTGATTCTGGGTATCATCATCGCCTTGCTTATATCCCGCCAGATTACCCATCCGCTCAATCAAACTGTCACCATTGCCGAAGGTATTGCTACCGGTGACCTCACCATGCCCATTACCACCACCCGTCGCGATGAGCTGGGTATGCTGTTTGGTTCAATGGCAAAAATGAAAGCCAATCTGCATACCATGATTGACGAAATTCGCTTGGGTGTCAGCCAAATCACCACTGCCGCCAGCGAGATTGTTACTGGTAACAACGACTTGTCAGCACGGACTGAAGCACAGGCTGCCGCTGTCGAGCAAACTGCAGCGAGTATGGAACAACTGACGGCCACCGTGAAACAAAATGCGGATAATGCCCATCACGCCAATAAACTGGTAGTAGATGCCACTCAAACCGCCAAAGAGGGCGGTAAGCTGGTAGAAAATGTGGTGCACACGATGTCCGAAATTGAAGGCAGTTCCAAACGTATCGCGGAAATTACCTCCGTTATTAACGGTATCGCTTTCCAGACCAATATTCTGGCTTTGAACGCTGCGGTGGAAGCCGCCCGTGCCGGTGAGCAAGGACGAGGATTCGCGGTAGTCGCCAATGAAGTCCGTAATTTGGCGCAGCGTAGTGCTCAGGCAGCCAAAGAGATTGAAAGTTTAATCGCTACCTCAGTCGAACAAGTCACACACGGTGCCAAACTGGTCAATCATACTGGCAAGACCATGACAGACATCGTCACTGCCGTTACGCACGTTCACGATATTATGAGTGAGATAACGGTGGCGTCTGACGAACAGAGCCGCGGCATCGCACAAGTGAATCAAGCGATTGTCGATATGGACAGCACGACCCAACAAAACGCCGCCCTGGTTCAAGAGTCTTCCGCCGCCGCCAGCTCGTTGGAAGACCAGGCCATGATGTTGTCCAATGCGGTTTCCGTCTTCCGTTTGTCTTCTTCACAGGAACTGGAACCGATAACTCACGGTATTCCATTTACCCGTACAACACAGCAACTGCCATATAAAAAATAATGAGTTTGCTTTAATTCAGCGTAGTCTCCAGGCTACGCTGTTTTTCTGTCACCAAGCCATATACTAAATAATGAGCACTACAGGAAGGCACAGTGAAAGAATCACGATGATCTTACTGAGACAAGTAATTCGAGTAACTGAAGCAACTTGAAGTCTGACGAGTACATCGCCTTACAGCATATTATGCAGATTTTTTACACATAATCAGTCACGCGGATAAAATCACGTCGGTATATTCCTTCAAAAAAAACGCTACTGAATAAAATAAATCGTGGGGAATTTTGGTTTATTCCACCGATAATTATTTGTACAGCGCCACTAATGCAATAAGAAAACATAGAAATCAAATCTGAAAAGATGATTAAAAGCCCATGGAATAATACTCGAACATAATGATAACTATCAGGATTAATATATTTATCACTCACTGATTTTGAGAAACCATCAAGATTACTACATTTTATACCCAATAGATTTCAAGATGCAGAAAGGCGGCAAGAGAGAGTCCCGATGAGCTTACTCAGGTAAGTGATTCGGGTGACAAATCTACCGGGAGCAGATTTGAACGCTGTTTGCAGCGGCCCCAAAGGGGAGAGGCCCAAGGATGGGCGGAGTAATCGAACGCAGCCAACATACCTGCAACTAGAAAGATGACCGGTGTAAATGGGAAGGGTATGGCTGACGCTTGACCAAGCGTCAGAAGATACATTAATCAATAAAGTTAATACCACCGAAGTGTATATACTCGCCATCCGTCAGTTAAAAAACGGCAATCCATTTCTCATCCCAGTGTGAATTATGTCGATACTCCCCCCATTTTCGTGGACGGGGTGGAATGAACAGACGCCCAGATCGTCAGTGGCAAACGATTGACCCGACATTAAAACGATTTCGGCGCATACCCCGTCATTTCTTTCAGACCCATTTCACGACCCAGGGCGGTCATGGGATGTACCACCACCAATCCACGGACCGTTTTTTTCAACGTCCCCATATCAGCCTGCTCTTTTTTGGTTATCGTCCGGTGAAAAGGTAAACCAGTCAGTTTTTGTGCTTCTTTGCTGAGTTTCTGATCGCAGACACTGCGCAACCGTTCGATCTCCGCTGCCAGTTTCTCACAAGCTACCTGATTCTCCGTAATCGCGTCTGCTTCACCTTGCTGAATTAAGTGAGCCTGTTTGAGCGTTAACGCATGCAGTTGATCGCTCAAGCGTTTAATTTCGGCCTTTTCCTGCTTTTTCATCACTAAACCTGTTTTTTTATCAAAATAATGGTCATAAGCATACACCAAACCCCAGTGTATGCAGAAACGAAGGGAATCATTTAAACAAGCCATGGCAAATGGAGGCACACACGTTAATGCTAACGCGAGGGAAAGGGTTAGAACGCCTTTTTCAGACTGATTTGCGAGATAAGTTCGGTCAGCGATAGTACCAGTGTAGAACGAACCATTTGCTGATAACGCTGCTGCTGCATGGCAATCAGCATATTGTCGTCAGGATCACCACTTGCTGGCAGCGCGGGCGGCGACGGCAGGTTGACAACACAGTGAAGTTCACTGACAGGGCCAAAAATCTCATCGTCAGTGAAACGATAGTCGTGGACATCATGGGTCAGTTCTTCCCCCAGTGCCATCAACAGTTCAGCATCTTCATACTCTTTACGGCTGATCATGCCCAGACCGTAAATCAGCTTCAACCGTACTGACAACTCACCAAGCGGCCCGGTACCAGATAACAACGGTTCGACGGCATATTTCACGGCATAATCATCTTTGCGAAATACCTGTAACATCAGAATACTGACAGCTTCCGCCAGCAACTGAACGGCCGTCAGCATAAAGGTTCGCACCGTTTTACCACTATTTAGCGATTCCAATACCCGGTTTTCAAATGCCTGAGTTTCATCCATCGTCACTTCTCGTACTTTAACCTCGCACACAGCCTTGCCCTTGCTATGCAAAACACGTTTTTTCACGGGCACACACTATTCATTATTCAAACGCACCCGATAGAGAAAGCAAGGGCAAAACCTGACTTGAGCCGAGACGCGCCGATCATTGCATGGCGTTATACACACTCACTGCCTGTCCGACAACCTTACTGTCAGCATCCAAGCCGGAAATTTGTGCCAATGCGGCCTGTGGTCCCAATTTCTGCAGCAAATCCGCCAGTTCATTTGCTTGTGGATCCTGTTCGCTGCGGTAGTGCATCGCCGCCGCAATACCGATGACCAGATTATCGTGCGGCAACCCATATTCCAGCGTTCCCAGCAACGGTTTGATCAGACGATCACCCGCACTCAGCTTACGTAATGGCTGGCGTCCGACACGCTCCACATCATCATGCAGATACGGGTTTTCAAAACGGCTAAGGATTTTCTGGATGTAAGCCTGATGTTTATCGGCATCAAAACCATAACGGTTGATCAGCACCGCACCACTCTCTTCCATTGCGCCTTGCACCACACGGCGGATTTCCGGGTCGAGAATAGCATCACGGATAGTTTTATGTCCGGTTCGCTGCCCCAGATATGCAGTAATGGCATGACCGGTATTCAGCGTAAACAGCTTACGCTCCACAAACGCCATCAGATTATTGGTCAACTCCATACCGGTAATAGCTGGGGGCTGACCGTTAAACTGCGTTTCATCCACAATCCATTCACTGAAAGTTTCCACCGTCACAGCCAACGGGTCTTCGCTACCAGTTTCTGACGGTGGCACAATCCGGTCCACGGCGGAATCAACAAAACCAACATGTTCTGACACCCACGCCAAAGACGATTCCGGCAGATGCTTTAGCACCTGTTGTTTTAACTGGCTGGTGCCACGCACCATATTTTCACAGGCAATAATGTTCAGCGCTTGCTGGTTGCCGTTGTCATGGCGTTTCACCAGACCCTGAGCAATGGTGCCGGCAATCTTCTCCAGAATTTGCGGGCCAACCGCCGTCGTCACCATATCAACGTCGGCAATCAGATCGATGGCTTGCTGGCTACCACTGTGTACCGCACTGACATTATTAACGGTGTCCACCTGCATTTGTTCGCCAACGATATGAACCTGATAGCTTTTTCGCTGATTGATGGCATCCAGCAACGGCTGGTTCACATCAGCAAATATCAGGGTGATACCGGCATCGGCCAGCAGCTTACCAATAAATCCGCGGCCGATATTACCGGCACCAAAATGTAATGCTTTCATCATGCGTTAACCTTTCAAGACAAAACATAAAAAGAGGCCGCCCGAAGGCGGCGCTGCTCGTCAGGCACTCTTTTTACCGGACAACAGGTCGAGAACATCCTGTACATCATGAGTCTGCGCCAGGCGTTCAATCACGAATTCGTCATCCAGCGCATTGGTCAGGTTGGTGATAACCTGAATATGCTCGTTATTACGGGCGGCGATACCAATCACCAGGCGAGCGACTTCATCCTCTTCGGCACCAAAACGCACCCCTTGCGGATACTGACAGAACACCACACCGGTTTTAATCACCCGATCTTTCGCTTCAATTGTCCCGTGCGGCACCGCGATAGACTCACCCAGATAGGTGGAGGTCATTTTTTCACGCTCCAGCATGGCATCCACGTATTCCGGTTCAACATAACCACGTTTCACCAACTGTTCACCCGCAAAGCGGATCGCCTGCTCTTTATCGCTGGCCTGCTGATTCAGGAACACGTCTGCGGCAGTTAGTTGAAACAACGCCGGCTGACTGGTTTCACTTTCCGATACCACAGAGATAACGTCTGGTGAACCATGTTGTTCTGACTGTGCGGCCTGCAAACGGGCGACCAGATCGCTGTACAACTGGCTATCCAGGAAATTCGTCAGCGAAATATGTTGTGCCTGCGGCGCATGGCGCATGGCGCGCTCCGTTAAATCACGGTGCGTAATAACCAGGTCGACATCATCCGGCAGATTATTGATGGCATTGTTGGTGACACTAATATTTTTCAGACCGGCATTTTGTACCTTCTTGCGCAACACACCAGCCCCCATGGCGCTGGAACCCATACCGGCATCACAGGCGACGATGATTTTGCGCACCGTACTCAGATCACCACTCACACCGGTCGCGGCCTGGCCTTTTGAGCCGGATTTCATTTCCTGCATGCGGCGGGTCGCCAGTTCCAGATCATCGCCTTCCTTGATTTTGGTGCTTTTCAGCAAAATCGAGGAGACTACGAAAGACACGGCAAATGCAGCAGTAACGGCCATAATGTTAGCGAAATAAGCACCTTTGGGCGTCATCGCCAGTACGGCCAGAATGGATCCCGGCGACGCCGGAGAAACCAGACCACCATGGAGTACACCCAGCGTGAACACACCCGTCATACCACCCAGGATGACCGCGAGAATCAGACGCGGATTCATCAACACATAAGGGAAGTAGATTTCATGAATCCCCCCCAGGAAGTGGATGATAGCGGCACCCGGTGCTGATTGTTTGGCATTGCCCCGGCCAAAAAACATATAGGCCATGAGTACGCCCATCCCCGGCCCTGGGTTGGCTTCAATCAGGAAGAAAATGGACTTGCCGGTTTCAGCAGCCTGCTGGATGCCCAGCGGTGAGAAAATCCCGTGGTTAATGGCATTGTTGAGGAACAGGATCTTTGCCGGTTCAACGAATATTGATGCCAACGGTAGTAGATTGTGTTGCACCATCAGATGCACACCGGAAGACAGGAACTGCGACAAGATTTCTACCAGCGGCCCAATCGCCAGAAAGGCCAGAATCGCCAGCAGCATACCGATAATACCGGCAGAAAAGTTGTTGACCAGCATTTCAAAACCACTTCTGATTTTGCCGTCAACCATCTTGTCAAAGCGCTTGATCGTCCAGCCACCCAGCGGACCAACAATCATGGCACCGAGGAACATTGGAATGTCTTCACCGACAATGACCCCCATGGTAGTAATCGCACCGACCACACCACCACGTTCTCCTCCGATCAGACGACCACCGGTATACCCGATCAGCAACGGCAGCAGGTACTTAATCATCGGGCCAACTAACTTGGCCAATGTTTCGTTGGGAATCCATCCAGTCGGGATAAACAGCGCAGTAATAATACCCCAGGCGATGAAGGCACCAATATTCGGCATCACCATATTGCTCAGAAAGCGGCCAAAATTCTGTATTTTGACCCTAGTATCTGGTGAGAGCATAAAAATACACCCCTATTATATAAAACACGCCGAGGAAAATGCGCGTGAGAATTATCGTGAGACGGCGTGAAATGTCCCGTCAGTGTTACTGTACGCAGCGCGACTCTAACACGCTATTTTCATACCGCAACTCCATGGGGTGAATGTGACAAAAATCACACATTCACCCTACAACACCGATACAAATAGGTGATTAACTTCACAAAATTACAATAAAAAGGCCATTTTGTATGAAATTCATTCAATTCGAGAGAGCCAAAAAGTGATATATGTCACATTTTTGAATTGGGGGTTTGTTCTTATTATGTGACTTAAATCACAAATAACTTTTTGTTCTGACGGGTTCGGCGGATGACGAACCGACACATTGGGCCCTTGCAAGCAAACGGCCTCACATAACACGATCGAGGTAAGTCAATATCAGGAACACCAGAGGAGCACCATACCCTGGGACTCCTCTGGCATCCCGGTTAACCAATCGGCATTATTCGTCTAATGGCTCGCTACCAGATTTTGCCCCTTCAAGGCGTTAACCAGATTCTGTTGCTGTGTCGCCAGGTCCGACATCATACCGTTGTACTGATCCACTTGCTGCTGCGTGTGAAACTGCACATTGGAATCGTTGAAAACCACTTGATTACCCTGCGATTGTAAATAATCCCCCACCTTAATCAGGCTTTGGATAAACGATACACTGTCTGGCACGATGGATATCATCGCCGTAGCCGGCTTAACGACCACGCGGTTATAGAGTTTGTCATAGACCAACTTCAGATCTTCAGGCTGCTTCAGTGCCTGTCTGGCATTATCGGCCTGCGTTTTCGCGTTCAGTGACTGTTGCCCCAGCAAATTCAACGCACCAATCAGTTGACGCAGGTTATTGCGCTGAGAAATATAATCCTGTGGCACACGAATATGAGAAACTTGCTCCAGCATGGGTTTCAGGCTGCCAGCGACGACTTGTTGCAGTTGCCGGTTAAAAGTGGTCAAGACAGCGTAATCCTGAACGTAATGTCCGAAAGACTGCTTCTGCTGTTCAGTCAGCACAGGGAGCTGCCGTTCTTCCTGTGGTTGAATACTCTGCAAGAAGGCAGTAAACGCCTGACGCTGCTCCTTATCTTTGTCGCCACAGGCTGTAAGTTGTAATGCCATAAAAAACATAATCACTGGCAACAGCCAGCGTGAACGGTAATCCGCCAACATGTCTACTACTCCCGTTTTATCACTCCGCAGTGTTTAAATACGATACTTTTCACTCACTACGCTAAGCATAGACGACCCCACTTATCCGCAGGGCGAAAAACACGTATTTTGAACAGATGTCGCACCTCACCAACGGTGACGCCTGTTCATTCTACGCTTTATTTGTCAAATTCCATGCACCGAATCATGCACCGAATAGATAGTTTCCTGCACAGTTACAGTGCAGAAACACCCCCCCAACGGGCGAGTGACACCACAAAAGACCAGGTTAGCCAGCGCGAGACCGTGTCCATAAAAAATGGGTCGACAAGGCATTCTTGCCCGTGGATAACCAGGACAACACCCGGCCATTCAGACCTTGATTCAAGGTTGAACACAAGCTGGCAAGATTATTGCTTACCTTTGATATGGCAGGAGCGATAGCGGGCAACCGGTGTCGTCAGACAATTTGGTAATGGGTTACTAGGGTTCCGGTTTAACGACGCAGGTCCGAGAGTAACCGACCGCCCTCTGGCGGTTACACGGCGGGATAAAAGCCCGGGAGGATACAGCGAGATAGATGCTCGCCGCCCTCCTGCTTTTTATTGCTGCCCAACGTCAGAGGAATCGTCATTATGAAAACAATTCAACGCTTATTGCTTCTTTGCGCTTTTGTACTATTCAGTACCACTGCCCTCGCAGCCAAACCCAGCTTTAAACTTTGCTGGTCTATTTATGCTGGCTGGATGCCTTGGGATTACGCCCAGCAACAGGGTATCGTCAAGAAATGGGCCGACAAATATGGCATTAATATCCAGTTTGTTCAGGTCAACGACTACATCGAATCGGTTAACCAATACACCGCCGGTGGTTTTGACGGCTGTACCATGACCAACATGGACGCGTTGACGATCCCGGCTGCTGGTGGTGTTGACAGTACCGCGCTGATTGTCGGCGACTATTCCAATGGTAACGACGGCATCCTGATCAAAGGTGCCAACAACCTCCATGCCCTGAAAGGCAAACCCATCAATTTGGTACAGTTCTCCGTGTCGCACTATTTATTGGCTCGGGCACTGGAAAAAAGCGGCATGACGGAAAAAGACGTTAAGGTGGTGAACACGGCGGATGCCGACCTGGTAGCCGCTTTCGGAACCAAAGACGTACAGTCCATCGTTACCTGGAACCCGCTACTGGCCGAAGCTGAAAAACAACCAGACAGTCACCTGGTATTTTCTTCCGCCCAGATTCCCGGTGAAATCCTCGATTTATTGGTCGTGAATACCAAAACCCTGAAAAAACATCCGGAACTGGGTAAGGCACTGACCGGCGCCTGGTATGAAACGCTGCGGACGATGTCCGGCGACTCAGCCAAGGCCCGCAGCGCTCGTACTTTTATGGGGCAGGACTCCGGCACTGATCTGGCCGGTTTCGACGCTCAATTGGCGGCAACGCATCTCTTCACCACACCACAACTGACGCTGGATTTCGTAGGCAGTCCTCAGTTGAAAACCACCATGCAGTCGGTCGCTGAATTTTCATTCCGTCACGGTCTGTTGGGCGATGGTGCACCCAGTGCCGACGTGGTGGGCGTTTCTACACCAGCCGGACTGTGGGGCAATACAGGTAATGTCAAATTGCGCTTCAGCGACGAATTTCTGAAGCTGGCGGTGGCCAACAAGCTGTAATCCGGGAGACGCCAGATGCGCAAACTAATCAACTACCAGCCAGTGCCGCTAACACGCGGGATGATGGGGTTTCTGCCGCTGCTGGCGCTGTTACTGCTCTATCTGATGGCCTCCGACGCCCGGCTAGCCGTCAACGCGGCCGACAAATTGCTGCCCAGTCTCAGCACCATGGCAGACGCTATCCACCGTATGGCGTTTGAACCCAATGATCGCACTGGTCAGTATTTGCTCTGGGTGGACACCGCCGCCAGCCTGCTACGCCTGCTCACCGGAGTAGCGCTGAGCGCGATGCTGGCGCTGGTGTTCGGCCTGTTCTGCGGCGCACTGCCATCGGTGCGGGCGGTACTGTCACCACTGATTACGTTGTTTGCGCTGATCCCACCATTGGCCGTGCTACCGATTCTGTTTATCTGCTTCGGACTGGGGGAAGTCTCCAAAGTGGTGTTGATCGTGGTGGGCATTACGCCGTTCATCATCCGCGATTTGCAGTTGCATGTACAAAGCATCCCACGGGAACAATTGGTGAAAGCGCAAACCCTCGGTGGCAATAGCGCACAGATTTTATGGCGCGTGATCCTGCCGCAACTGATGCCGCGCCTGCTGGATGCAGTGCGCCTGTCATTAAGTTCAGCCTGGTTGTTCCTGATTGCCGCGGAAGCCATCTCCGCCACCGATGGGCTGGGTTACCGTATTTTCCTGATGCGCCGTTATCTGGCAATGGATGTCATCCTGCCATATGTGGCGTGGATCACGCTGTTGGCCTTTGCGCTGGACTACCTGTTGCGGGTCATCAGCCGTCGTGGCTGGCCATGGTATTACGCCAAATAACCCGGAGTCGTCATGGCATTGTTAACGCTTAAAAATCTCAGAAAACACTATGACGGACAGGTGGTGCTCGAACAGCTCAACGTGTCTGTAGAAGAGGGTGAATTTGTCTCTATTGTTGGTGCTTCCGGCTGTGGAAAAACCACATTTCTGAATATGCTGCTGGGAACGGAGAGTCCCAGCAGCGGAGAACTGTTACTGGACGGCGCGCCCATCCCGCAGGAACCAGATGAACACCGCGGCGTGGTATTCCAGCGCTATTCCGTCTTTCCCCATCTCAGTGTGCTGGAAAATGTGATGCTTGGCGCCGAATTTACTGCGGCCCGCTGGTTGGGCCGCGTGTGGGGAAAACGTCGCCTGGTCATCCGCACGCAGGCACAGGCTATGCTTAAGCAGGTCGGTCTGGAGCAGGCACAGCACAAGTACCCGCATCAGCTCTCCGGTGGAATGCAACAGCGATTGGCGCTGGCTCAGGCACTGATTAAACATCCGCGGATCCTGCTGCTGGACGAACCGTTTGGCGCCCTGGATCCGGGTATCCGCAGTGAAATGCATCAGTTGATTACCCAATTGTGGCGGGAATACCGTCTGACCATTTTCATGATCACCCACGATCTGAAGGAGGGATTCTCTCTCGGATCGCGGCTGTGGGTTTTCGACAAAATCCGCCACGACCCGCAGGCTCCCGAAGCCTGGGGCGCGAGCATTACTTACGATATCCCACTGGATCGCGCCCCAGCTGGCGTGCGCGACTCCGTAGGGGAACTGATGGAAGGGCGACGCGTCGCCTGAACGGAGGAAAAACCATGAATGAACGTTACCAAACCGAGCTACCCGCCGGGTCGCACTGGTCGCTGATCATGCGCCGGGGCACCGCGCTGCGGATTACCGATACCGAAGGTGGCGCCAATCTCGGTATGCTGTTTTACAACCCGGAAAACCTGCTGGAACGCTATAACGCGCCGGATACACTGAAGTGCCAGCACACTTTCCGTCTCACGGCCGGGCATTGTCTCTATTCCGACATGGGGCGCATTTTCTGTGGTATTGAAGCTGACAGTTTCGGCTGGCACGAAACCGTGTGCGGTGCCGCGAATAGCGCACACATTGCCAAACAGTTCGGCACGCTGGACTATCAGCAGGCCCGCAACGAACGGCATCAAAACGGCTATGACAGCTTTCTGGTGGAACTGGCGAAATATGGTCTTGGCAAACGGGATATGGCCGCCTGTGTCAACTTTTTCGCCCGCGTCAGCGCCGCCGAAGACGGTACACTGCAACTGGAACAGCAAGGCCAGGCCGGAGCCAGTGTAATACTGCGTTTTGCCATGGATACCCTGGTTATCATGCATACCTGCCCACATCCGCTCAGTCAGGAAAGCGACTATCCACACCATCCGGTGGCATTGACCATCGATCATGAACGAGCGCCATTGCCGGCATTGTGTCTCGAACGTGCAGAAAACCGCCGCGGGTTGCGCAATAACACGCTTTATTATCTGGCCGAACTGCCACAAGGAGTCTGATGATGATCCAGACCAGCAACCGAGATATCCACACCGCCGGTTATCGTCGCACCATTAACGCCGGTGATTATTGGCTGTACCGCGTAATGGAAGGGCAAACGCTGCGTATTACCGATCTGGAAGGTAATCAAGCGGCCGACACGCTGTTTTTTAACGCTGACGACACCGCCGAGCGTTATAGCGTGACTGACACATTACGCAGCCAGCGGAATGTGTTCCTTTCTACCGGCAGCGTACTGCGTTCCAGTGAAGACCGCCCGATGCTGGAAATTGTGGCGGATACCTGTGGCCGCCACGACACACTCGGCGGCGCCTGCGCTACCGAAAGCAACACCGTGCGTTACGATCTGGAAAAACGCCATATGCACGCCTGCCGCGACAGTTGGATGTTGGCAGTAGCAGAACATCCGGAGTTCAACCTGACCCGGCGCGACATCACCCACAATATCAATTTCTTTATGAATGTCCCGGTGACCAAAGACGGTGGGCTGACGTTCGCTGACGGTATCTCCGCGCCAGGAAAATATGTGGAAATGGTGGCAAAAATGAATGTTCTGGTGTTGATTTCCAACTGCCCGCAACTCAACAATCCGTGTAACGGTTACAACCCTACTCCGATTGACGTTGCCATCTGGTAAGACATAACTTCCGGAACATACTGACGCGTGGGACGACCCACTGTATGCGTCTGTACTCCGCAGGACGACCTGCCCGTAAGAGATTCTGTCATGTTTGAGCGCGTACTGATTGCCAACCGTGGCGCCATTGCCGTGCGTATCATCCGTACCCTGAAAAGAATGGGTGTGCAGTCCATCGCCGTATACGCCGAGGCGGACCGCCATTCCCTGCATGTTCGTCAGGCGGACGAAGCCTGGCCACTGGGCGACGGTCCGGTGCGGGATACCTATCTGAATCAGGAAAAATTACTGGCTATCGCCACCAAAAGCGGGGCGCAGGCGATTCATCCCGGTTACGGCTTTCTGAGTGAAAATGCCGGTTTTGTGAGCCGATGTGAACAGGCGGGCGTGGTGTTTCTCGGTCCGACAGTGGAACAGATATCGGCCTTTGGCCTCAAACATCGGGCACGTGAACTGGCCCGACAAAACGAGGTTCCATTACTGCCCGGCAGCGAGCTGCTCACCTCACTGGCGAGCGCCGGTGAACAGGCACGGATGATTGGCTATCCGGTAATGTTGAAAAGTACCGCCGGTGGTGGTGGCATCGGCATGCAGCGCTGCAACGATGAAGCTGAGTTGGTTGACGCGTTTACCCGTGTAAAACGGCTGGCGGGTAATAATTTCGCCGATGACGGCGTGTTTCTGGAAAAATTCATCGCCCGCGCCCGTCATATCGAAGTACAGGTATTTGGCGACGGTCAAGGCAACGTGATGGCATTAGGGGAGCGCGATTGTTCCGCCCAGCGCCGTAACCAAAAAGTCATCGAAGAAACCCCGGCTCCCGGTCTGAGTGACCAGATACGGCAACAATTGCAGACCACCGCTGTCCGGCTGTGCCAAGCGGTCAACTATCGCAGCGCCGGTACCGTGGAATACGTCTACGATGAAACGCAGAAGCAATTCTGGTTTCTGGAGGTGAATACGCGTTTGCAGGTAGAGCATGGCGTCACCGAACAGGTGTTTGGCGTTGATATCGTGCAATGGATGGTGGAGCTCGGCGCCGGTTGCCTGCCGCCGCTGACCAGCCTACACACCACGCCTCGCGGTCATGCCATTCAGGTACGACTGTATGCGGAAGATCCCGCCAAACAGTTTCAGCCCTGCGCCGGTCTGCTGAGTGAAGTGTGTTTCCCGGATAACCTTCCCGACGCAACACTGCGAATTGACCACTGGTTGGACAATGGCAGCGACGTTTCGCCGCTTTATGACCCGATGCTGGCGAAAGTAATTGTCCATGCCGTTGACCGCGCTGCTGCACTGCATGGTATGGCGCAGGCGCTGGATGCCACCTCGCTGTACGGTATCGAAACCAATCTCGCCTGGCTGCGCCATCTGCTGACACTCCCCGAGATCCAACAAGGTAATATCATTACCGCCACGCTGAGCAATGTGCTATGGCAACCCGCCACGCTGGAGGTAATCAGCGGTGGCACCCTCACCACCCTTCAGGATTCGCCTGGCCGTACCGGCTACTGGCATGTCGGTGTGCCGCCTTCCGGTCCCTTCGACAGCCGTTCATTCCGGCTGGGCAATCAATTATTGGGTAACGCGCCTGATGCCGCTGGGCTGGAAATTACCCTGCGCGGCCCGACGCTATGCTTTAACCATGATTGCGCCTTTATCATCACCGGAGCGAACATCAGTGCGCAATTGGACGGTGAACCGATACTTGGCTGGCAGGTGTGCAATGCCCGTCGTGGCCAGACACTGACTCTCGGTGACATTCGTGGCGCGGGCTGTCGTAGTTACCTGCTGCTGGCCGGCGGCCTGACTTGCCCAACGTATCTCGGCAGCCGCAGCACGTTTACTCTCGGCAAATTCGGCGGCCACGCCGGACGCCCACTACGCGCCGGAGACACACTGCATCTGACAGCACCGCAAACCCAGGAACAACCGGCGAGCGCGGCACGGGAGGACTGGAGTAACCGTTGGCAGTTGCGGGTGATTTACGGGCCACACGGGGCACCGGACTATTTCACATCCGAAGATATCGATAATTTCTTCAGCGCTGACTGGCAGGTGCACTACAACTCCAGCCGTACCGGTGTCCGACTGATTGGCCCTAAACCACAATGGGCGCGCCGTGATGGTGGCGAAGCCGGTATGCATCCGTCAAATATTCACGACAATGCCTACGCTTTTGGTACGGTGGATTTTACCGGTGACATGCCAGTAATTCTGGGGCCGGACGGTCCATCGCTGGGCGGGTTTGTCTGTCCGGCCACAGTGATTGCCGCCGATCTGTGGAAACTCGGGCAACTCAAAGCCGGTGACAACATCCGCTTTGTGCCGGTAACACTGGCACAGGCTGACGCACTGGCGCAGCAGGCGGAAACCGCCATCGCCGCCGGACGGTGCCTGGACGATGAGAGTTTATATCTGGCTGATGAGTGTTTAACTGATGAAACACAACCAGGCCGTCCTTCACCGGTATTGTTCAGTCAGCCCGCACAAGGTGAGCGCCCCGGCGTTATGTGTCTGGCCGCGGGTGACCGTTTCGTGCTCCTGGAATACGGCGCACAGCAACTGGATATTGCCCTGCGTTTTCGGGTACATGCGCTGATGCAGTGGCTGGAGCAGCATCCATTGCCGGGACAACAGGAACTGACGCCGGGCATCCGTTCCCTACAGGTGCATTTCGATAGCCTGCAATGCCCGCGAGATCGCCTGCTGGCACACTTACGGCGTGCTGATGACGCGCTCGGCGACCTGCGTGACGCAACCGTGCCATCCCGCACCGTCTGGCTGCCGCTGAGTTGGAATGACGATGCCTGTCAGCAAGCCATCACCCGTTATACACAATCAGTACGACCCGGCGCGCCCTGGTGTCCGAGTAATATCGAATTCATCCGGCGCATCAATGGGCTGAATTCAGTGGATCAGGTCAAAGATATAGTCTTCGACGCCCGCTATCTGGTGATGGGACTGGGTGATGTCTATCTCGGTGCGCCGGTCGCCACGCCGATCGACCCACGCCACCGGCTGGTCACCACCAAATACAACCCGGCACGTACCTGGACGGCAGAAAATTCTGTCGGTATTGGCGGAGCCTATTTGTGTGTATACGGTATGGAAGGCCCTGGCGGCTACCAGTTTGTTGGTCGTACGCTACAAATGTGGAACCGGGATCGCCAAACCGACGCCTTCCGCCAACCGTGGTTGCTGCGTTTCTTCGATCAGATTCGCTTTTATCCGGTGTCGGCGGACGAGCTGCTGACGATCCGTGAACGCTTTCCGTGGGGGGATTATCCGTTACGGACAGAGGAAGGCCGGTTCTGTCTGGCAGATTATCAGCAGAATCTGATCGAACAGCAGGACGGGATTAACGTCTTTCAGCAGCGTCGTCAACAGGCGTTTGATGAAGAGCTGGCGCGCTGGCGCGCCGGCGGCCAGTTCACTTTCGACAGCGGCCTGCACGACACTGACAGCACTGACGAGGTGATTCCGGATGACTGCTGCGGCGTGGAAAGTCAGGTGGCAGGCAGCGTCTGGCAATGGCTGGTAAAACCGGGGGAAAGGGTCAACGCGGGGCAAACGGTGGGCATCCTGGAGTCGATGAAAATGGAAATCCCGATTACCGCGCCAGTAACCGGGACGATTCACACGTTACAACACCAACCCGGTCACCCGGTGCAGGCGGGACAATTGCTGATACTGATTACCCCCAGCGCGGCATGATACTGCCAGGCAAGCATTTCGCCACGCATACCGGGTAATCCGCTAATCAAAAACGCCCGGCTGATCAACCATCGGCCGGTCGCTTTTGAGCCTGAGCAGACAAAAAATCATAAGGGAGAATCAGCAATACCATGTGGCACAATAAATACAATTTATTGATAAATAGAAATAAACAGCAGATGAAATAATAAAACAGGCTATTACTGTGGAATGCATCACATTTTAAACTTGGTTTTGCTTTTGCTTTTTACACTCTCCTTTGATGAACCTCGCAACTCGCCCCTTATCATTCTGTTAACATTCTATTCCAGTTACCGGAGGCAACCATGTTCGTTGAAGAGCGTAGAAAAAAAATCTTTAACACACTACGTAGTCAGGGCCAGGCAACGGTAACCTCTCTTGCCAGGCAGTATGGCGTCACGAAAGAAACGATTCGTAGTGATCTCACTCAGCTCGAAGAAAGTGGCCTGGTTCAACGCTGCCACGGTGGTGCCATGATTGTCGAACATGTGGTCAAACCCTTGTCATGGCAGACAATGGGGTTGAATGTCAGCGCGTTGATGCAAGAGTTAGTGAGTAAAAATCAGGATTTTCTGTACAAAGACAAGGGTCATCCCGTCTCTGGTAAGGTTTGTGTCTTAGGATCCTTCTCTGTGGATATCATTGCTGTTGTTGACCACTTTCCTTTGGAAGGTGAGCTTCTTATGGCAAAGGAAAATCGATTCGGGCCAGGGGGGAAAGGGGCTAATCAGGCATTGGCTGCCAGCCGGGCTGGAGGAAATGTTCATTTTATTGCGAAAGTCGGGTGTGATCATTTCAGTACTTATGCACATGACCACCTGGTAAGTTCAGGTATTGACTCCTTCACGCTTTACCAGTCGTCAACCGTACCCACGGGCAGCGCCATGACCTATTTTTCGCAAGAAACGCACAGTAATATTACTGCCGTTTATCTTGGCGCAAATATTACGATAACGCAGGAAGAGATAGATGCGGTCCTCCTCTATTTACGCGATACAGATATATTACTCATACAGGGCGAGATAAATGTTGAGGCGCAGCTAAAAGCCGTTAAATTTGCTCATTCAGTAGGGACTCAGATCATTTTCAATCCTGCGCCTTACTCAAATGAAGCAAAAATGATTTATCCCTATGTTGATTATATTATACCCAACAAAATTGAAGCTCAAAAATGGTCAGGTATAGAAATAAGCGATTTAGCTTCGGCTAAGAAAGCCATGAAAAATATAGCCGGACCTGAAAAAAAGAAAGTCATTCTTAATTTAGGGAAAAAAGGGTGCCTGGTTTTTGATGGAAGTATATTCCAACATTTGCCGGCACTACCTTCAGTCATGGTTGATGCGATGGGTGCAGGCGATGCATTTAACGGTTCACTGGCGGCTGAATTGGCGAAAGGTTCTCAACTTATTGACGCGGTAAATTATGCATTAGCATTCACGGCGGTATTTGTTGAACACGAAGGGGTATCTAACATGCCAACTCATGAAAAAGTCACTCGTCGTTTAGAAATGCATCATGGCAATTAAATAATTATATAAAAATAGCACCAGTGGAATTTATTAAAATCGTTACCCTACCTGTATAACGAGGATTAGTATGAAAAAATCAATGATTAAGTTATTAACTCTGGCAACAATATTAACATCCAGCTCCGTATTTGCCGCATGGCCCGATAAACCCATTACGATAATTGTCCCCTGGGGCGCGGGAGGAAATACCGATACTGTCGCAAGGTTGGTTGCTCAGGGATTACAGAAAGAACTGGGCGTCAACGTCAACGTAGTTAACCGTACTGGCGGCAGCGGCGTAGTCGGGCATGATGCCCTGAAACGAGCCGCGCCGGATGGTTATACCCTTGGTGTGGTCACGGCAGAAATTGCCTTGATGCATCATCAGAAAATGACTGATCTTACTTACGCCGATTACACACCAATCAGCCGACTGGCCGTTATCTATGGTGGATTGCAAGTAGCGAAAGACTCGCCTTACAAGAATGCCACCCAACTCATCGACTTTATCAAAAAACATCCAGGTAAGTTGAAAGCATCAGGCAGTGGATTAAATTCCATCTGGCACCTTAATCTACTGGGGATGTTGAAAAGCGCCGGTCTGCCCGCCAGTAGCGTGAAATATATTCCGTCTCAGGGATCAAGCGCCGCATTACAGGAATTGGTTTCCGGGGGAATTGATTTCATCACTTCATCGCCAGGCGAAGCGAAAAGTATGGTTGATGCCGGAATGGTTCGCCATCTGGCAATAATGTCACCGGAACCGTCAAAACTCTATGCCAATGTTCCAGTGTTTAAAAAAGCAACCGGCTATAACTGGACATTAACTGCCTGGAATGTATTAGCCGCTCCCAAAGCGTTGCCGAGTGATATAGAGAATAAATTGATTGCGGCGATGAAAAAAGTCTACCAGTCAGGAGAATTACAATCTTTTGCCAATAAGCAAGGATTTGAAGTCAGTGCATTATATGGCAATGATGTAACTCAGTTTATGGCTCAGGAAGACCAGAAATTCGGCGAATTGTTAAAAGCAGAGTAATACACCGGAGAGTGCTACGTAGGTAGCACTTGAAGAAAAATGAAAAAAACACTTATCTCACCTGTAATATTTTTTGCTTTCGGCTGTTTCCTACTGGGTTATAGTCAATATGTCTTAAGGGATATTGGTAATTTTGGCGCTGGATTTATGCCAGCATTCGTGGGTGTCGGTATTATTATATTTTCTCTATTAGAGTTTAGTATAAAAGCAGTGAAAAAATCGCGGTCATTACCCAATAAGACCATGACCATCACTGGCAGTGTTATTGTTATTACACCCATTATTTTCTATCTATTATTTGTCGACTATCTTGGATTTATTATTACCACCAGCATTATATTATTTTCATTGATGTTAAAATTTATCAAAACGCATCGGATATGGATGACAATACTCGCTATTGTATTTTCATCGCTTATCTATCTTTTATTCGCCAAAGTTCTACTGGTAGCATTACCTGCCGGTAAATTATTTTAACCAGGAGCGATGATGGATCTGCTGATTAATGCTTTTTCATATATTAATCTAAGTGCCATACTGGCAATCATTGCTGCCGGATTATTTGGCTTGTTCGTTGGTGCCATTCCCGGACTGACCGCCACAATGGCGGTGGCGCTAATGGTGCCTTTCACCTTCTTTCTTGATCCGATTCCGGCCATTGCATTAATGATCTCCGTCGGCGCGTCATCTATTTATGCTGGCGATATTCCGGGGGCACTATTACATATTCCAGGAACTCCCGCTTCTGCGGCCTATGTTGATGATGCACATGCGCTGGTTTTACAAGGAAAAACCAACCGGGTATTGGGATTAGGTTTAGTCAGTTCAGTTATCGGCGGGGTTATTGGCTCAATCATTCTGGCGGTTGCCGCGCCTGGATTGGCCAAATTTGCCTTGAATTTCAGTTCGTTTGAATACGTATGGCTGGCGTTGCTCGGTCTTAGTTGCGCCACATTAATTGCCGGTCAGGAAATTGTAAAAAGTATGCTGGCGCTATTCCTCGGTCTGGCACTATCAACCATCGGCTATGATGATTTTACCGGCCAGGCTCGTTTTACCTTTGGACAGGTGGCGCTGCTGGAAGGCATCAGTTTTATTCCCGCCATGATAGGTCTGTTTGCTATCGCCGGAGCCATCGAATACTACGCTAATCGTTTCAAAGAGCGCCCACTCAGCGTAAGTCAACTAGATGAAAAGAAAGTGTCTCTGAATATATTCAGTGGGTTGGGCAGCCTGTTGCTAAGACGCAAGTTCAGTATCCTTCGCAGTAGTGTGCTTGGCACACTGATTGGCGCACTCCCCGGTGCCGGAGCAGACATAGCGGCCTGGATCTCCTATGCGTTGTCCAAAAAATTATCCGCCACACCAGAGCAGTACGGGAAAGGCTCAGAGGATGCCATTGCCGATGCCTCATCCAGCAATAATGCCAGTCTGGCGGGTAGTTGGATCCCGTCTCTCGTATTTGGTATTCCAGGTGATTCTGCCGCAGCAATCATCATTGGGGTGTTGTACATGAAGGATATGCA
This sequence comes from Prodigiosinella aquatilis, assembly GCA_030388725.1. Taxonomy (NCBI): domain Bacteria; kingdom Pseudomonadati; phylum Pseudomonadota; class Gammaproteobacteria; order Enterobacterales; family Pectobacteriaceae; genus Prodigiosinella; species Prodigiosinella aquatilis. Next base: position 179,610 of record CP128857.1, on the reverse strand, counting down.
GCCAGGCCCATCACTTTTTCTATTCCAGCCCGAAAAGCTGTATGCGGTATTTATCCTGTTCTTTATCGCCAATCTGATACTCATTCCCCTCGCATTGCTGGTCGTCAGCTTCCTGAAGAAGATTGTGACTGTCAATAAAGACATCGTTTATCCGATCGTGATTATTTTCAGTATTGTGGGCGCATATGCGATCAATAACTCCATGGCATCCATTGTTGTCATGTTGGTCATGGGCATCATTGGTTATCTGTTACAGCGAGACGGTTACCCTATCGCCCCCATTATTCTCGGAATGATTCTGGGCCCGCTGTTGGAAAAGAACCTTCTCTCTTCCCTGTTGAAATCTGACGGTAATCTACTGGCATTTGTCGAACGCCCGGTCGCCGGTGTTTTAGCCTTCTTATTTCTCATCGTCGTGGTTCTGCAAGTCATGGCCTTGATCAGATCCTTTCGAAAAACAGCCTGATTCTGACTATCGGAATAGCGTTTAAAAGGAGTGTGGTATGAAAAAAATAATGAACCATCCCGAACACTATGTTGATGAAATGCTGGAAGGATTATGCCTCGCACATAGTGAGTATTATCAGCAACCCGTTCCCCGGGTGATTACGCGCCGGACACCCGCGCAAAAAGGGAAAGTGGGTATCGTTACGGGCGGTGGCTCCGGACATTTGCCTATTTTTACCGGCTATGTGGGCAAAGGGTTGCTGGATGCCGCCGCCGTCGGCGACGTTTTTTCCTCTCCGTCCTCGATACAGATGGCGCAGGCCATCGGCTATGCCGACCAGGGTAACGGTGTGTTATTACTTTATGGTAACTACGGTGGCGATATCATGAACTTTGATATGGCAGCCGAAACCGTTGACTTTGAAAAGAATATTACCTGCCGCACCGTACTTCTGAGCGATGATGTTGCCTCCGCTCCGCCGCATGAAAAACACAAACGTCGTGGTGTGGCAGGCATGGTTTATGCGTTTAAATTGGCGGGCGCAATGGCTGAGACGTTGGCATCACTGGATGAAGTGGCCCGAGTAGCGCAAAAAGCGGCAGACGCCACGCGTTCTATCGGATGCGCTTTGACCCCCTGTACGGTTCCCGCCGTTGGACAGCCAACGTTTTCTCTGGCAGATGATGAGATCGAGATGGGGATCGGCATACATGGGGAACCGGGCATTTGGCGTGACAAACTGAGATCGGCGGATGAAATCGCCGACGAAATGTTACAACGCCTGCTCGACGACATGCCGCTGGCATCGGGAGATGAAATAACACTGCTCGTCAACTCTCTTGGCGCAACACCGCCAGAAGAGCTCTATATTCTCTATCGCCACTTACACCAACGCTTAAACGCGCTTGACATCACCCTGGTCATGCCACTAGTCGGACACTATGCCACCTCGATGGAAATGACCGGCGCCACGCTGACGATATGTAAGTTGGATGCCGAACTTAAGGCGTTGTTACAGCAACCCGCACAATGCGCATTCTGGACGGTATCAGCATGAACACTCTGACAACCGAACACTTAAAACAGGCCATCGCCCGCATTCAACAAGCCGCACTTGAACAGCAGGCATTTCTTTGCGCAGCAGATGCTCAACTGGGTGATGGTGATTTAGGAGTAACCTTTTCCCGTGGCTGGACACAAGCACGGGAAGATAGTGTAAACCTCGATGAGGACTGGGGAACGGCACTGTTTACTCTATCAAAATCATTTCAACTGGCATGTTCATCCTCTTTTGGCACGCTCATGGCAACAGCCTTTATGGCCGCGGCGAAATCTTGCAAGGGAAAAAAACAGCTCTCCTGTAGTGATATTGCCCCTTTGCTCGCCACCGCAGTGACGGCCATGACACAGCGTGGTAAAGGTGAATTAGGCCAAAAATCAGTCCTGGATATCGTGAACGCCCTGGCTAATGAGCTCACATCGATCAGCACGTTCGATGAAATGAAGCACGCCGCCAGGCTCAGTTGCCAGCAAACACTGGACACATTTCGCCCCCGCCCTAATTTACTGGGCCGCGCCCGTATGTTCCCTGAAAAATCACAAGGTCTGGATGACCCCGGAATGTTAGCGATAAAGGTTCTGATCGATGCCTTGTAAACCCCATTTTGATCACATAATTGCACCTAACAGGATAGAAAAATGACAAAATTATTCGGCGTTACAACCGCCATGGTTACCCCGTTTACTTCTGACGATACTCCTGACATAGACGCCTTGGCTCAGCTAACTGAAATGCTGATCAGCCATGGAGTTAACTGTCTGTATCCCTGTGGCACGACCGGTGAAATGCTGAGAATGACACTGGCAGAAAGAAAAGCCATTGCCGAGACGGTCATTAAGACCGCTAAAAACCGAGTTCCCGTTTTTATCCATGTCGGTTGCATGCGCCAGGACGATACTATCGAACTCGCTCAGCACGCGGTTGCGGCAGGAGCGCAAGGCATTGGTGTGGTAACGCCACAGTTTTTTGGTTGTAACGATACGGAAATGGAGGAGTATTTTGTTGCCGTGGCGAACAGCATTCCCACAACCATGCCCGTTTATCTGTACAACATTCCACAGTGTGCGGCAAACGATCTCAAAACCAGTGTTATCAAAAATATTATGGCGCGCACGACAAACGTGGTCGGTGTGAAATACAGTTTTGCCGATATGGCTCGCACAGTGGAGTATCTCAATATAGCAGAGGGATTCTCCGTGTTGCATGGTGCGGACAAACTCTTTGCCAGCATGTTGACCATGGGCTGCGATGGCACCGTTTCTGGCTGTTCATGTGTATTCCCGGAACCTTATGTGAAGGTTTATCAGGCATTCAAACAGGGCAACCTTGCTGAAGCGCAACGCTGGCAAGCAATTGCGGTACGTTTTGGCGATTTACTGACTAATGGCGCGAATATGGCCGTTTTCAAAGCTGCGCTAAACATCCGCGGGCTCAATGCCGGCCACATGCGTAAACCACAGTTGGATCTGAATGCCGAACAAGTCACTACCCTGCGTCAGGCACTAACTCAACTTTGCCGTGAAAGTGGAGTCAGTCTGACCCTGAATTAATAATCCAAGTCTGGCGCAACGTAATAGCATTATGCGAGTGTTTTAGCACGCATTGAGAGATAGCCAGCAGGTACACCCTAAATAATTCGAGTTGCAAGAAGGCGGTAACGCAGTGAGTCCCCAGGAACATACTCCGGTATGTGACTGGGGGTGAGAGAGGAAAGCCAGCACACCTGTATCTTGGAAGATGAAGGCTATTATAGATGTCGAGACGATAGCCACCTGGTATGCATAGATTCAAATAATCATCCAATGTTATACTTTGTCGAAATAAAAAATATATTGTCACTATGATGTAGACATCAAATAATTATTCTTACTGCATCATGAATTAACATGGCGGTAGGCATTTTAAGGATGATGGATTATGCGTTTGCTGTTTATTTGCCCGAACTGGGCGGATCTGGCTACCCCAATCGTCAAGGAGATGCAAAGACAGGGTCATGACGTTATCCATATTGATCATCGTGATTTATCCACGTTTACCTATTTTGATTCACGCCACTGGTTCATCGCCAAAATCTATAAAATAATCACCGGAAAGAATTACAAACGTCTGTCCCTCGATAACCAGATCACATTGGGCCTGCATAATTTCTTTATCGGCAGAGAACCTTTTGACACCATCATCATGACGGAGCCAAAGCTGTTTAACGAACAACATTTTGCGATACTGCAACAATATAGCCAAAAACTGGTCGCGGTGTTATGGGACAGCCTGAAGAAAGCGCCCAACAACGCATTATATCTCAGCCAGTTTGATCATGTGCTCAGCTACGATCATGTAGACTGTAATCAATATCACTTCACCAAGATAAACAACTATATTGAGCCTGACTGGAAAAGTAATATGCTTTATCAGGACTGTGAATATGATGTCTTTTCCATTATGAGTTTTACTGAAGCAAGGTATAAACAGGCTATCTATTTTCTGGACCAGAACCCTGAACTCACATCAAATATTATTTTCTATGCTGATAATGATAAGAAAAGAAAACAGATAAAGGATACCAGGCTAAAAATAGCCAATAAACCATTGTTGGGTAATGAACTTGCACGTGAAATAGATAACTCTCGTTCTATTCTGGATTTACTACAGGGCCAGCAGGCTGGGTTGTCATTTCGTGTTTATGAGTCCATGGCTTATCAGCGCAAACTGATTACTTCCAATACTCATACTGTGGATTATGATTTTTATAACGATAACAATATTCATATCTTGAATCAGAGTTGGCATATCAATCCCGATTTTATCCACTCACCTTATAAACCGATTCCAGAAGAGATTTACAACCAATATACACTCTCCACCTGGGTGCAGAAGGTGATACAGGAGATATCAAGCGATACAGGCAGCATTCCCGCCTAACCATGTATACCGTACAAACCTATGTAAGACGTCAGAACGGTGACGACGGGAGAGAAGAGGAAAGCCAGCATCCGCACCAAGGATGGCACGGCTTGAGCTTACAGGGAGATACTTGCGGCATCTTTATGATCTCCCCATTATTACCGCTATACCCATTTTGTCATCAAACTCAAACGGGGCCGCAGCCCCGTTTGGTCTTTTCTACTCAATACCGTTACTGCAATACAGAGATATCCGCCACTTTCAGGAACAGGTTACGCAGTTCGTTGAGCAGCGTCAGGCGGTTGATTCGCACCTGCTGATCATCGGCGTTAACCATTACCTTATCGAAGAAGCTATCTATCGGTTCACGCAATTGCGCCAGTTCCACCAGCGCCTCCTGATAACGCCCTTCAGCAAACCACGGTGCCAGCTTACTGGTGAGTGCGGTGACATACGTCGCCAACTGAATTTCTTCTTTCTCTTTCAGTAATGCAGCCTGCACATTGTCGTTCAAGGGTTCTGTGGATTTCGCCAGGATGTTGGATACGCGTTTATTGGCAGCGGCCAACGCGGTCGCCGCATCCAGCGTGCGGAAATGACTCACCGCTTTCATGCGGGCATCAAAATCTGCCGGACGCGTCGGACGACGCGCCAGCACGGCCTGAATGGTATCCACGCTGTGACCTTCTTCCTGATACCAGGCACGGAAACGGCCCAGCATGAATTCGATCACATCGTCCACCACGTTAATGTTAGTTAACTTGTCGCCATACAGACGCACCGCTTCTTCCGTCAACGTTTGCAAATCCAGAGGCAGATGTTTTTCCACGATGATACGCAACGCGCCAAGAGCCGCACGGCGTAAGGCAAACGGGTCTTTATCACCTTTCGGATGCTGACCGATACCGAAAATCCCGGCCAGTGTGTCCATCTTATCGGCAATCGCCAGCGCACAAGCTACCGGGGAAGACGGCAGTTCATCACCAGCAAAGCGCGGTTGATACTGTTCGTTGAGCGCAACGGCTACGTTTTCGTCTTCACCGTCATGACGCGCATAGTGCATACCCATCACACCTTGTGTATCGGTGAATTCGAACACCATGTTAGTCATCAGGTCGCATTTGGACAGCAAACCTGCGCGTTTCGCGTGCTCAACATCAGCCCCAATCTGAGCCGCTACCCAGCCAGACAACACCTGAATACGGTCGGTCTTGTCACGCAACGTACCCAGTTGCTGCTGGAACAGCACAGTTTGCAGACGCGGCAGATGATCTTCCAGACGTCTCTTACGGTCGGTATTGAAAAAAACTCGGCATCAGCCAGACGTGGGCGCACCACTTTCTCGTTACCGGCAATAATCTGTTGCGGATCTTTGGACTCAATATTGGCGACGAAAATGAAATTGGGCAGCAACTTGCCGTTATTGTCATACACTGGAAAATATTTCTGGTCGCCTTTCATGGTGTACACCAGCGCTTCTGCCGGTACCGCCAGGAATTTCTCTTCAAATTTCGCCGTCAGCACCACTGGCCACTCCACCAGCGAGGTAACTTCTTCCAGCAAGCTGTCGCTCAGATCGGCATTACCACCAATCTTGTGGGCCGCCGCTTCGGCATCCGCTTTGATTTTGGCTTTACGAACGTCGTAGTCAGCCATGACCTTACCGCGTTCCAGCAGAATCTGCGGATACTGGTCGGCATTGTCGATAGTGAATTCCGACTCGCCCATAAAACGATGACCGCGAATAGTACGGGCGGAATCAATACCCAACACCGTACCCGGCACCAGTTCGTCACCCAGCAGCATAGTCACGGTATGCACCGGACGCACAAACTGGGTTTCTTTGTCACCCCAACGCATCAGTTTCGGGATCGGCAATTTAGCCAACGCATTGCTGACCATACCCGGTAACAGGGTTTGCGCCGCTGCACCTTTTACCTGCGCACGGAACAGCAGCCATTCGCCTTTGTCGGTTGCCAGGCGTTCAGCCTGTTCAACGGTAATACCACAACCGCGAGCCCACCCTTCAGCCGCTTTGGTCGGCTTACCGTCCGTGCCAAAGGCAGCGGCAATCGCCGGACCACGCTTTTCTACTTCACGATCGGGCTGCGCGGCGCTCATGCCAGTCACTTTCAGTGCTAGCCGGCGCGGGGCGGCGAACCAGTTTACGGTTTGATAAACCAGCCCGGCGGCATCCAGTTCAGCCGTAAAGTTGTCGGCAAAAGATTGCGCTAAATTACGGAGAGCCTTCGGCGGCAGCTCTTCCGTGCCAATTTCCACCAGAAAAGTCTTGTCTGTCATGACGGCCTCTTAGCTCTCTTTTTTATTGCACATCGGGAAGCCCAACGCCTCACGGGAGGCATAATAAGCTTCGGCTACCGCTTTGGTCAGGGCGCGTATACGCAGAATGTAGCGTTGACGTTCGGTAACGGAAATGGCTTTGCGGGCATCCAGCAGGTTAAAGCTGTGAGCCGCTTTCAGAATACGTTCGTAAGCCGGTAACGGCAGTGGATTTTCCAGCGCCAGCAACTGCTGGGCTTCTTTTTCATACTGTTCAAAACAGGTGAACAGGAAATCCACGTCGGCATATTCAAAGTTGTAGGTGGACTGTTCCACTTCGTTCTGATGGAACACGTCGCCGTAGGTGGTTGTACCTAGCGGACCATTGCTCCACACCAGATCGTACACACTGTCTACACCCTGAATGTACATGGCCAGACGTTCCAGACCGTAGGTGATCTCACCGGTAACCGGCTTACATTCCAGACCGCCCACCTGCTGAAAGTAGGTGAACTGCGTAACTTCCATGCCGTTCAGCCACACTTCCCAACCCAGTCCCCAGGCACCCAGCGTCGGGTTTTCCCAGTTATCTTCCACAAAACGGATGTCATGAATAGTCGGGTCCAGCCCCAGTTCTTTCAGTGAACCGAGGTACAGTTCCTGAATGTTGTCCGGTGAGGGTTTAATAATCACCTGGAACTGGTAATAGTGTTGCAACCGGTTTGGGTTTTCACCGTAGCGGCCATCGGTAGGACGACGGGAAGGCTGCACATAAGCTGCGGCAATCGGCTCCGGGCCGATCGCCCGCAGGCAAGTCATAGGATGGGAAGTTCCAGCGCCAACTTCCATGTCCAGCGGTTGGACAATGGTGCAGCCCTGACGCGCCCAGTAATCCTGTAACGTCAGGATCAGGCCCTGGAAGGTCTTGGTATCAAACTTTTGCATGTTGGATTCGCACGCGTACAAGTGGATTTATAATGAAGGCGCCAGTATACCCTCTGAATGCAAGATATACAGCCAGAATGCGGCAACAACTTCATCCTGATGAGGATTTTTAAGGAACCTAGCCACTGAATACGGTTTGCAACATCTTCAGACTGAGCAATACCAGCAACCCGGCGAACACCTTTCTCAAGGTAGCTACCGGCAGGCGATGCGCCAGCCTGGCACCCACTGGGGCGGTAAAAAAGCTGACGGCAGAAATCAATACCACCGCCGGCAGAGAGACATAGCCAAGACTATACGCAGGCAGTCCACTTGCCGACCAGCCGTTGATCATATAACCCAGCGCCCCGGACAGCGCAATCGGCAGCCCGACCGCCGCCGAAGTACCAATTGCCTGCTGAATACGCACGTTGCACCAGGTAAGAAAAGGGACTGTTAATGAACCGCCGCCAATCGCCACCAGGGCGGAAATGCCGCCAATACTCAGACCCGCCAATGAAATACCTGCCATACCGGGTAACTGCCGATTAGGTTTGGGTTTTATGTTCAATACCATCTGCAACGCGACGTAAGCCATAAAACAGGAGAAAAAAATAGCCAGCACCTGTGTTGGAAGTAGTGCTGCCAACCAGGTTGCGGTAAAAGTACCGATTAAAATCGCCGGCGTAATCCGCCATACCACCGGCCACAACACAGCCTGATACTGGTGATGAGTGCGCAGACTGGAAATGGCGGTCACCACGATGGCCGCCATTGAGGTTCCCAGAGCCATATGCACCAGATGCGTTTCCTGCACACCTTGAATGGCAAACAACGCCGTGAGTATCGGCACCATAATGCCACCCCCACCGATCCCGAGTAATCCAGCCATAAATCCGACCACGGCACCCAGTGCCAGATAGGCCAGTATCCACTCCATTCCCATTAGTATCCCCTCCTGTCATTCTTTCAAATCAAAATAAATCAGCATTATGATTGTTGCCGAGGGGGATCAGTTGCATCTGCGTTCAGTTCAAGTAATCATTAATGCACGACTAACCGCTCGGCTGGCAAAACCCACACCGGCCATGATCAATAGCAACATCGTCGCAAAATGGCAACCGCATAACAGGCTAAACAAGCATAAGGAAATTATCGTGAAACGTTGTGGCTGGGTTACGCAGGATACGTTGTATCAGGATTATCATGATCAAGAATGGGGAAAACCCTGTACCGATAGCCTAAAGCTGTTTGAATTGTTATGTCTGGAGGGGCAACAAGCCGGGTTATCCTGGATAACTGTGCTCAAAAAGCGAGAAAACTATCGTCGCTGCTTCTACCAGTTTACTCCCCAGTTGATCGCCCGGATGACACAGGAAGATGTGCAGGAATTGATGCAGAACAGTGGCATTATCCGCAACAGATTGAAAATAGAAGCTGTCATCAGTAACGCCCGCGCCTGGCTGGCGATGGAAACACAGGGCGAGCTTTTTTCCGACTTTATCTGGTCGTTCGTCAACCATCAGCCGATCATCAACCATTACACTACGCTGGCAGAAGTCCCTGCCAAAACCGAACTTTCCGATACCATGTCGAAGGCGCTGAAAAAGCGCGGTTTTAAGTTTATCGGTTCCACAATCTGTTATGCATTCATGCAAGCCGGAGGATTAGTCAACGACCATATGACAGACTGCGTTTTCCGCTAAGGACAGTATTTATGATCAGGAAATATCAACCACAGGATTTAGCCGCGTTGCTGCCACTTTGGCTGGAAAGCACCACGCTGGCCCATCCGTTTATCTCGCCGCATTATTGGCAGGAAAGCCTTGAGTTAGTACGCAATCACTATATTCCCCGGTCACAAACCTGGGTATATGAAGAACAGGAAGGTATCGGGGGCTTTATCAGCGTAATGGATCAACGTTTCATTGGCGCGCTGTTTGTGCATCACCGCTTTTACGGCCAGGGCGTCGGCGCAGCCTTGATGAAACAGGTTCAACAGCACTTTCCCATTCTCAGTCTGGAAGTTTATCAACAAAACCACCGTGCTTGCGCATTCTACCGCAAACACGGATTTGTGATCGTACAGGAAAGTTTTCAACGGGAAACCCAGGCAACCTTGCTGATTCAGCAATGGCATAAAAACTAATTATTCCTATTTTTTGCCACTGCCTCACAATACCGTCTACCCAGTTTTCCCCCTTGTCTGGCATAGGGAATGTTGCCATGAATAGCGCCACCTTCAAACTCACGTTCACACGACCAGAGAACCGGTTTGTCCGTGGAATCCGTCTCGTTGTCCCCCTTCAGAAACCCGGCGGCTCAAGAGAAGAGAAAACAGGATAACAAAAGTGGATTGTCACCCGATGCCATTCTCGCCCACAGACCCACTTGCAGTATCTCGCCAGCGCCCCCATCATGCCTGATATGATTTATCTTTCTGAGCCCCACGGGCATTAGCCTCCGCTGGGACGGGTTCTTAACTACCTCAATCTTTCGGAGTGAATAATGAAACCTGGCGTTATCCTCTACAGAAGCATTCCTGATGATTTACGTGCTCGTCTGGAACAACATTTTACCGTCACCGCCTTTGATGGGTTGCCGCCCACAGATCACCCTGTGTTACAGCAGGCTGAAGGTCTGATCGGTTCGAGCGCCAATGTAACGCGGGAATTTCTGGCCCATCTGCCACGCCTGCGGGCCGTCTCCACCATTTCAGTGGGATACGACAATATTGATGTCACGGCACTGAGTGAAAAAGGCGCGGTACTGATGCATACGCCGACAGTATTGACGGAAACCGTCGCTGATGCCGTGATAACACTGATGCTGATGACGGCGCGCCGAACTGTTGAAGTGGCCGAGCGGGTCAAGGCCGGTGAGTGGCAAGACAGTATTGACAGCAGCTGGTTTGGCGTAGATATGCACCATAAAACCATCGGTATTCTGGGCATGGGACGTATCGGGCTGGCGGTCGCGCAGCGGGCTCATTTTGGCTTCAGCATGCCGGTGTTGTACAACGCCCGCCACCATCATCAGGAAGTGGAAACCCGTTTTAGCGCTCGCTATTGCGAGTTGGATACGCTGCTGGCTGAGTCAGATTTTCTGTGTATCACCCTACCGCTAACTGAACAGACCTATCATCTGATCAACCATGAGAAACTGGCCAAGATGAAGCCCAGTGCGATATTGATCAATATTGGCCGCGGCCCGGTGGTGGATGAACAGGCGCTGATTGAGGCATTGACCAACGGTACACTTCTCGCCGCCGGTCTGGATGTTTTTGAACAGGAACCCTTGCCGACAGATTCACCGTTGCTGAAACTGTCTAACGTGGTGGCATTGCCGCACATCGGTTCGGCGACCCATGAAACCCGCTACGGTATGGCGGCCTGCGCGGTCGATAACCTGATCGCCGCCCTAAGCGGAAACGTGAAAGAGAACTGCGTCAACCCGCAAGTGCTGAAATAAATTCAGCTTCCTCTTGGGCCGGCGTTGACAACCCGATGAACGCTTTACCATCAAACAAAACCTCCCTTTGAACCGGGGAGGCTTCGTTTTTGTGTTCCCGATCAGGGGAAATGTGTGCATTCCTTAGCAGAGAGAAGTCAGCGTATTAATTGCCCATCATTCCACTGCGATCGGTGTTTCCGTCAGGGTAGTCGTGCGATCACCCTGAATCGCTTTCACCTTCTGCTCGGCTTTCTGCACCGCCGCCGGGCTGCTCAGCAAACTATAGGTCAGTTCAAATACTGTACTCTGACCAGGTTGTAGATGTTTTACGCGACCCTGTTTGCGTTCAATGGTCACCGGATAGGCGTAGCTGGTACCCGGTTCAATACCCGTCACATAACCTTGTCTTTTGCCATCCGTGTTTTTCCACAACGTCAACACCGGTAGCTGATGGGTATCAAACGCAATGGATACGCCTTTATCTCCGGCACGATTAACCAGTGCCGCCATGGTTTTACCGTCTTTATCCGCATAAGGCTGGATGTTGAATACCATTTCATCAAAGTCTTTAGTCGGGCCTTTATAAACCTGCCACTCTTTCAGACCCGCTTTGGCGTAATCGTTAAATGGCGAAATATCTTTTACTGGTGCTACAAAACGCGCCCCTTGCTCCAGAATCGGCGAGCTAAAGTTGCTGTGATAGATAATCTGATAGTCGCGGGTGTAATCAGATTTGTTGGTCAACACATCATGAATGGTGAAGGACTCGCTGCCAGGGATATAGCGTAGTTCGGTCCAGGTTTCGAGGTTGGATTTTTTAAAACTGTTTTCTTTCAGCAGACCACGCACCGTAATCTGATGTGGCGCCTTGTCGCTAACATCCACGATCACTGTAGAAGCCGGCGTGTTTCCCGCGCGGCCATGCAGCGTGTAAATCATGCCATCGCTGGTAACCGGGTGACCCGTCCACTCATAGCCACAACGCACCATCATTTCGTTGAAGCCCTCCAGCCAGCCCAATCCGTTACGGCTTTCCAGATTGATAGTATTGGGATTCACCACTTCATCCACCGGTGAATCCCAGCCCAGACGGATTTTTTTGCCAATCACATGCAATATATCCATGCCGCGGGTCGGGCTGAGAGTAATCTGCAACCCATTCGGGCTGGTGATGGTAATGATTTTACTGCCTTCCTGACGTCCGCCGTGCAGGACTGTTTGCTCAATGCTGAAGTGCTGATCCTTAATCTTCATGGCATCACTGTTGATATGCCAGTTGCCCTTTTCCACATTGGTTTTAGTATCCGTCAGCACAAAAGTCTGCGCGGAGAGTTGCCAGGAAACCAATGCCAGAGAAATACCCATTGCCAGTAATTTTTTCATCCCATGCGTCCTTTTTTGCTGAATTGATTTAGCTTGTGGAAACCAAAGACTACAAATCAGCGCACTTTCAGAATGTGATTACTATCACCAGATGAATAACTGCCATTTTTCAAGCTATTATTTCAGATGGTAGTCACAGATTTGTTAAATATATTTAAGTTAATTGCAGCAGAATGGGATATAGATCGGCAAAAGCTGACGCGGATTCAGCTTTTCTATATTCTTCGCCTGATCATGTTTCGCAAGCTATGTAGCTGTTCAGCATTTCATGTCGTTTTTTGTGACAACTTCAGCAAAATGCGGAAGCAGATTATTTTGTCTCCACATTGCACCAATGTGACACAAGCGTTATGGTTGCGGTTTACTCATGTTTCACATTTTATTGACAATCGATGAACTTCTCTCTTTTTGGCAAAAAATTCACCCGTCATTCCGGCATCACTCAGCTGATGGATGATCTGAATGACGGATTGCGCACGCCCGGCGCCATCATGCTTGGCGGCGGGAATCCGGCACATATTCCGGCAATGGATGATTACTTTCAGCACCTCTGCCGCGACTTGCTGGCGGAAGGAAAATTAACTGAAGCCTTATGTAATTACGATGGGCCACAAGGGAAAGATACGCTGCTGAATGCCCTGGCTGACATGCTGCGCGACGAACAAGGTTGGGACATTAAGCCGCAGAATATTGCCCTGACAAATGGCAGTCAAAGCGCATTTTTCTACTTGTTTAATCTGTTTGCCGGACATGATGAAAATGGTGGCCTGCGCAAAGTGCTGTTTCCGCTGGCACCGGAATACATCGGTTATGCAGATTCAGGGCTCGATGAAGACATGTTTGTCTCGGTACGTCCGCAGATTGAACGCCTGCCGGAAGGACTATTCAAATACCACGTTGATTTCGAAAAGTTGCGCATTACCGATGATATTGGCCTGATCTGCGTATCGCGGCCGACCAACCCTACCGGCAACGTGCTGACCGATGACGAATTGCGGCATCTGGATAGCCTGGCCCGACAGCATCAGATTCCACTGCTGATTGATAACGCTTATGGCGTACCGTTCCCCGGTATTATCTTCAGCGACGCCACACCGCTGTGGAATCCAAATATTATCCTGTGCATGAGCCTGTCCAAACTGGGCTTACCCGGCTCCCGTTGCGGCATTGTGATTGCTGCTGAAGCGGTGATTTCCGCCATTGGCAATATGAATGGCATCATCAGTCTGGCGCCCGGTTCGATTGGCCCGACGATTGCCCATGAAATGATTAAACGCGGCGATCTGCTACGTCTGTCTGAAAATGTTATCCGCCCGTTCTATCAGCAACGCGTTCAGCAGACGATTAGCATCATCCGCCGTTATCTGCCCGCCGAGCGTTGCCTGATTCATAAGCCAGAAGGGGCGATCTTTCTGTGGCTATGGTTTAAGGATCTTCCCATCACCACCGAAGTGTTATACCAGCGACTGAAGCGGCGCGGTGTATTGATGGTGCCGGGACACTACTTCTTTCCCGGTCTGGAACAGGAGTGGCCGCATGCTCACCAGTGCCTGCGCATGAACTACGTACCGGAACCGGAAAAAATCGAGCAGGGGATTGCCATTCTGGCGGAGGAAGTAGAGCGGGCGCTGCGGGAAACAGCAGGGTAGTGCCCGAAAACGAAGCCACCCTTCCACGTCTCAGGCCAACGACAAACCCCACGCTGCCTCGCCAGGGCAGAAACGTGGGGTTGCACTATAAGCGATACTTATCCTCTTCCTGCTACGCCCGCTTTTTCCAGTATCGCGTGCAGCAACACATTGGCGCCAGCCGTGACATGTTCCGGTGAGGCGTACTCGATTTCGTTATGGCTGATACCATCCTTGCAGGGGATGAAAATCATGCCGGTGGGTGCCAGCATACTCATATACACCGCATCGTGCCCGGCCCCGGAAACAATATCCTGATGAGAATAGCCTAGCGCCTGTGCCGCGTTGCGCACCGCGTCCTTGCACTCAGCATGAAAAGGTGCCGCCGGATAGTGGGAAACCTGCGTGATGCTGATATCCAGACCGGTTTCTGCCATCAGTTGGCGAGTGAAATGCTTCAATGCCGCATCCATCAGATCAACCTTCTCATCGTTGATATTGCGAAAATCGATAGAGAATTTCACGCTGCCGGGCACCACATTACGGCTGTTGGGGTACACCTGCACCATCCCAACCGTACCGCGGCCGTGTGGCGAAAAACGTTCCGCAATGGCAATCACTTCCTGCATGATGCGGGTAGAAACCTGTAGTGCATCTTTGCGCAACGCCATCGGCGTCGGCCCAGCGTGAGACTCCTGTCCAGTCACCACACAGTCATACCAACGGATACCCAGCACCGCCTGTACTACGCCGATGGTGATATTTTCATCTTCCAGAATCGGTCCCTGTTCAATGTGCGCTTCAAAATAGGCGCCGATCGGATGATCACCCGGCTCGTTTGGCCCGGCATAGCCAATTTTTTCCAGTTCTTCCCGCACGGTTTTGCCTGCGGTATCTGCTGCGGCATAAGCGTGTTCCAACGAGAAAATCCCGGCGAACACACCAGAACCCATCATCACCGGCACAAAACGAGAGCCTTCTTCATTAGTCCAGAACACCATTTCCACCGGCGCTTCGGTTTCAATCTGCTGGTCATTCAGGGTACGAATCACTTCCAGCGCCGACAGCACGCCAAAGTTACCGTCGAATTTCCCGCCGGTCGGCTGGGTATCAATATGACTGCCGGCCACAATCGGCGGCAGCGAATTATTGCGGCCGGGGCGACGCATAAAGACGTTACCGATTTTGTCTATCTCGACAGAAAGCCCAGCCGCCTGGCCCCAACTCACCACCAGATCGCGCCCCTGGCGGTCAAGATCAGTTAACGTCAGGCGGCACACGCCGCCTTTCGGGGTCGCACCAATCACCGCCAGATCCATCAGTGACTGCCAGAGACGCTCGCCATCAATCCTCAAATCCGAAGTGCTCACCTTGCTGGTTGTTGCTGATAGTACGTCGCTACTCATAACAAATTCCTCATCAGTGAAATGAAGCCTGTCGCTGTTCGAACCATTAACGCGGTACACCTTGCGGCGCGTGAGCGCGCTCCCATACCGCCGTCGCGCTGAAATCCGGCCCGAATGCCGGGCGTTTGATGTAACGTCCGGCACCCTCTTTGGCGCGTAGATCGCCATTACCCCATACCACTACGCCCTGACTGACGGTATAGGCGGGAATGCCTTTCACCGTGCGTCCTTCAAACACATTGAAATCGTTTCTGGAGTGATGAGTTTTAGCAGACAGAGTCTTGCTGCCGTCAGGATCCCACAGCACCAGGTCAGCATCCGCGCCAACCGAAACACTGCCTTTGCGCGGATAAATGTTGAACAGCCGCGCCGTATTGGTGGAGGTAATCGCTACAAATTCGCTGGGTGTCAGGCGGCCGCTGTTTACCCCGGCATCCCAAATAACCGCCAGACGCTCTTCCACCCCGCCACAGCCGTTGGGGATCTTGGTGAAGTTGTCGCCGCCCGCCGCTTTCTGGCTGGCGCAGAAGGTACAGTGATCAGTGGCGGTGGTGTGCAACTGACCAGATTGCAGGCCGTGCCACAATGCTTCCTGATGCGCTTTCGGCCGAAACGGCGGGCTCATCACATGCGCCGCCGCCTGGTTGAAATCCGGGTCGCGGTACACACTGTCATCAATCACCAGATGCCCGGCCAATACCTCGCCATACACACGCTGTCCGCGGGAACGGGCGCGGGCGATCGCTTCAGCTGACTTCGTACAGGAAACGTGCACCACATAAATCGGTATACCCATCACATTGGCGATGGCGATGGCGCGGTTGGCGGCTTCGCCTTCCACTTCCGGCGGACGCGACAGCGGGTGTCCTTCTGGCCCGGTGATGCCGCGCTTGAGAATCTCCTGCTGCAACAGGTAGACCATTTCGCCGTTTTCAGCATGCACTGTCGGCATCGCCCCCAGTTCCAGTGAACGACGAAAGCTGTTCATCAGGGTTTCGTCGTCACACATGATGGCGTTTTTGTAAGCCATAAAATGCTTGAAGCTGTTCACTCCTTCTTCCTGCACCAGCGTCCCCATATCCCGATGCACACTATCGCCCCACCAGGTAATAGCCACATGGAAGCTGTAGTCGGACGCGGCCTTTTCCGCCCAGCCGCGCCAGTCACGGTAAGCGTCCATCAGCGGCTGCTGCGGATTGGGAATGACAAAGTCGATAATGGTGGTTGTCCCGCCCGCCAGCGCGGCGGCGGTGCCACTGTAAAAATCATCGACGGTGGTGGTCCCCATAAACGGAAAATTCATGTGCGTGTGTGGATCGATACCGCCCGGCATCACGTACAGACCGCTGGCATCCACCACCTCTGTACCGCTTGGCGCATCCCGACCGGCATCCTCGCCTACGGCCACGATAATGCCATCCACACACAGTACGTCGGCCCGGAACTGACGGTCGGCATTCACTACGATGCCACCTTTAATCAACAGGTTGTGACTCATACTTTTCTCCCTTCTTTATGTGTGAAGACGAGCCTCAAGCGTTGATCGCCGTGGTCGCCATCGGGTTATTGGGATGGGTGGTCCAGTTGGCGTACTCATCGCTCACCACCTTGCCGGTACGCACATCCATTTCACCGGGTGTCAAACTACGCAACGTAATACAGTTCTCCACCGGGCAGATGGAGACGCACAAATTGCAACCCACACAGTCCTCTTCTTTCACCTCGAAATGGCGCTCACCGTGTTTCATGCTGGTGATGGCCTGATGCGAGGTGTCCTCACAAGCCAGATGACAACGGCCACACTTGATGCACAGCGACTGATCAATCACCGCTTTATCAACGTGATTGAGATTGAGATAGCGCCAGTCGGTGACACTGCCGACCGCGCGGCCACGGAAATCCTCCAGTGTGCGGTAGCCTTTCTCATCCATGTAATTGGACAGGCCGCTTATCATGTCGCGCACAATCGGAAAACCATGCACCATCACGGCGGTACACACCTGCACCGTACCGCAGCCCAGCGCGATAAATTCCGCCGCGTCACGCCAGGTTGAAATGCCGCCAATGCCGGATATCGGCAATCCGGCCGTTTCTGCATCACGGGCAATTTCCGCCACCATGTTGAGCGCAATCGGCTTCACTGCCGGGCCGCAATATCCACCGTGAGAACCCTTGCCGCCGGTATTGGGATGAATACTCATCGAATCGAGATCGACGCCCATCACCGAGTTGATGGTGTTAATCAACGACACCGCATCTGCACCGCCGTGTCTGGCGGCTCGCGCCGGATAACGGATATCGTTGACATTTGGCGTCAGCTTGACGATCACCGACAAGCGGCAATACTGCTTGCACCAACGGGTGACCCTCTCGATATATTCCGGCACCTGCCCCACCGCCGCACCCATGCCACGCTCGCTCATGCCATGCGGGCAACCGAAGTTCAGCTCAATACCGTCAGCACCGGTGGCTTCCACCAACGGCAGGATGGTTTTCCACGCCGCTTCCTCACACGGCACCATAATCGACACCACAATGGCACGATCCGGCCAGTTGCGCTTAACGCGGGCAATTTCTTCTAGATTGACGTTCAGCGAACGATCAGTGATCAGCTCGATATTATTCAGGCCCAGCACGCGGCGATCAGCGCCGCGCAAGGTGCTGTAACGTGGACCACTAACGTTGACCACATGCGGATCAAGCCCCAGGGTTTTCCACACTACCCCACCCCAGCCAGCTTCAAATGCCCGAACCACGTTGTACTCTTTGTCGGTGGGCGGCGCGGACGCCAGCCAGAAAGGATTCGGGCTTTTGATGCCCAGAAAATTTGTGCTGAGATCAGCCATGAGAACACTCCTGGTTGGTCAGTGAAGACGTATCATTAGCTGCCACCTGCCCGGTGACTTTCAGTGCTAACTCTATGGATTTGGCGGCAATTTTCCCCTGGCGTACCGCATCCACGGTAAGATCCCGCCCCCCCGCACAGCAGTCGCCTCCGGCCCAAACACCCGGTAACGAGGTGCATCCCTGATCGTCTACCAGAATGCGTCCGCCCTTGAGTGCCATAACTTTGCCTGCTGGTGCAGCGTCATAAGTCTGGCCGATAGCTTTCAACACCATGTCAGCGGGCAATATGAAGGTTTCACCACTCGCCACCAGCACGCCGTTTTGCTGTTGCATCACCATAAAGGAGACGCCGGTAACACAGCCCTCTTCGCCATGAATTTCCTGCGGTGCGGACCAGTAACGCAATGTAACACCACATTTTTTCGCCCACGCTTGCTCATAGGGCGAGGCTTTCATCTCGGTCTCACCCCGGCGATACACTATCGTGACCTCGCGGGCACCGAGTTTTTTCGCCTGTACGGCGGCGTCCACCGCGGTCATGCCACCACCAATCACCACCACATTACGACCAACCGCCACCTGGCTGAAACTATCGGACTGACGCAGTTCGGCGATAAAATCCACCGCGTCACGCACGCCAGCCAGTTCCGGCTCATCGATCCCCAGCCCGTTAACCCCCGCCAACCCCATACCCAGGAACACCGCGTCATAATCAGTACGCAGTTGCTCCAGCGTGAAGTCCTGCCCCAACCGTTGATTGAGCCGCAGTGCAATACCCCCGACTGACAACAGCCAGGCAATCTCTTGCTGGGCAAAATCATGGGGGGTTTTATAGGTCGCCAGACCGTATTCATTCAATCCCCCCGGTTTGGGCCTGGCATCGAACACCACCACGTTATGACCGTTCACTGCCAAATGGTGGGCGACGGTTAATCCGGCAGGCCCGGCCCCCACCACCGCCACAGTTTTGCCGCTGTCCGCCGCACGCACGAATAGCGGCTGGCCGGGATTGGCAAAATAGGTATCGGTGGCATGGCGCTGCAACAAGCCGATCTGCACCGGCTTGCCATCCTGCGCATTATGCACACAAGCTTGTTCACACAGGGTGTCTGTCGGACACACACGGGCGCACATTCCGCCCAGCACGTTCTCCTGCAAGATAGCTTCGGCAGCGCCACGCACATTGTCCTGCGCGATACGGTGAATAAAGCTCGGTACATCAATATCGGCGGGACAGGCGCGGGTGCAGGGGGCGTCAAAGCAGTAGTAGCAACGTTCAGCCTCGATCACCGCCTGAATAGGTGCCAGCGCTACAGTGCTGTCGCTGAAGCTACTCAGATAATCCGCCGGGGCCAGCCGACCGCTGTGTATGCCTGGCGCGTCCACGCCCACGGGAATCTGACCTTTCATCACTCGGCCTCCTCTGACGAGACAAAACCGGAGTAACGGAAGCGAAGTCGTGCCTTGTGGCGGTTAACATCGTCAATGCTGCCTTGTTTTCGATTGCTCATAGGTATCTCCTGAACAGGGCCGGAGCGAGGCGTCACCCTACCGCTCAAAAAATCCTGACCGATTGGTTAAGTTTTCAGGGATAGAGATGCGATTTATGTGCCATTGTTGCCAATGGCACAGATCACACGAAAAACAAGGGATTAGCTGATCATAATTTTTCATGATGGCTGCAAATTCGTATCTTTTTGGTGCATTTCGCACCACCATTGATGCAAATATGTTCAATGGAAGGTAATTCATGGAGATAAACAGAGCTACCTTATGAAACTTTCGGATAAAAAGGAGACTAACAAAAAAATCTTTCCTTAAATGGCAAAAGTAAATTTTGTATTGTGCGAATTCTAAGAATAATGATCATCGAATGTCTATTGTGCAGAAACTTCTACCGGTGATGACTCAAAATCTGTCTTCCTACACCCCTAATCCAAATTATTTAGGGTATATTAAAAAATAAATGTTCCATTTTATTTTATCTTAATTAAAAAAATAAACTTAGAGTTTAATACTTAAAAAATAGCAACAGTAAGATATAAAAAATAAAATAATATTAACATTACAAATAAATTGCATAAACATGAATAATAAATTAAAAATCAATTTACTATTTGTTATTTAAATCAATAAGTTAAATAAACACCATGTCGTTTTATCGTAGACAGATGTTGGGGAATTAATTTGTAACATAATAATGTATAGCCAAACCACATAAAATTAATTAATTATTTAACCTCTAAAGAAAAATGAGAATAAAATGAAAAAGTATGATGTTATCCTCATCGGAGGAGGAATTGCTGGGCTCATGTCAGCATATAAATTATGTGAAATAGGCCTGTCGGTTGCGTTGGTGGAAAACAAAAAAGTGTTTGCTAGCGGCCCTTCAACCCGCAATGAGGGATGGCTACACCGCGGTACATATCATGCAACATCAATTCTGAAAAGAGAGGAAGCGATACAAGTGGCTAAACGCTGCATATATGGCCATGAATATATTCGCCGTTTTGCACCAGAAGCAATAGGAGACGCAGATAAGCGACCACTGGCGCTGATTAAAGATGAGTCGCGTATTAATGAGGTTTTGTCACGTTGGAATGAAGCTGGTGTTTCATATAGCAACCTGACGCGCGCGCAAGCACAAAACCGCATCCCTGATGCAAATTTTAAAGAGACTGCAGCAATATTTGAAGTAGATGATGTCAGTTTAAACACTCGCTTACTGTATAGGAAATTAATACATCTCTCGTTGAAATCTGGCTGCGATTTTTACTTAGGCTATGATGTTGAAAGTATTAACGGGCAGGAAATCCTACTACGAGATACAGATGGCGAATTGCAACATGTTAGTGCAGAAAGAATTGTCTACTCTTCTGGAATAGGAGCAAAAGGACTATTCGAAAAACATCATGGCATCCACCTCCCCATTCGCTACTGGAAAAGTCATTTAATAATAACCCGCAGGTTATCAGACTTTGGTGTTTTTTATTTGGACGCGCATGAAACAGCCTTAATGCATCACGGCAACAACAGCATAATAGGATTCAATGAAGACGCTCTTCTTTCAGAAAGTGCAGATTACAATGTAATTCCAGACAGATCTGAAAATATTCGAAAGGGAATAAAAAAATTATTCCCAGACTGGAATGACCCTGATGCTATTAATATTGCCTGCGTTAAGGTTGACCTGCAAAGACCTGAAAATACTAACCGATCGCTTAATGTGGCAATTTCTGAGCCTGTACCGGGTCATATCCTGATATTACCAGGTAAAATGACCGAGGCTCCGTATCTGACAGATCTTCTTGTCTCTTATTTACATAATGCAATAGACAATAGGGTTGTATCTATGCGTCCTTGTGACAAATCAAATAGCCTGGAGAAAATAACCTAATGTTTCCTGAAATTTTTGACCAACTCCGGATAAATCATGGTTTTCTGACGTTAGCTCAGATAGCTCAACTTTGTGAGAGAGGAAATATTATATTCGACCCATTATCCACACTTATTTCAGTACATGCTAAAATAGGTACAGGTAACATTTTTTATCCTGGGGTAACAATCATAGGGTCAAGTGAATATGTAATGGAGATAGTTGATAATAATACCTTCCACAGCAACACACTCATTGAGTCATCATTAGGTCCAGTGTCTATAGGGTCAGAGAATCAATTTGGTGAAGGAGGAGTGACAATTAAAGCTAACCGAGATGATGCCATAATTAAAATAGGAAATCGGGGACGTTATCTTGGTGGAGTAGCGGTTTTTGGGGCGACGTTTCTAGGAAGCGGAAGTCAGATACTGGGTTCAATTACAGCAGATGGTTGCCGGCTTGAAGAAGGAAAAAGCTGGAGGGAATATGGGCCAAACGAAAGGGGGGGTTTGTTGAAAGGACACGGTCTTGCGAAAAATGTAACTGTCGGAACGGGAATGGTTATTAATGGTACGGGAACATTTACTGAATCTTTAACAGAGCCACAATCCAACTATCACCTGCTTATGAAACCAGCTCAATAGATACGGTTTTAGAGACTCTTTTATATATGTGGATTTATTATGGTATCGCAGCCGGGTTTATTCTCGGCTTTTATGATTTTTGGACAAAAAAAGCGATGGCCGATAATGGCATTTTTCCGGTTGTATTTTTTTCATCATTTTTTGGTGCTCTTTTCTGGGTGCCGGCATTCATCCCATTCACTTATGCTGGTATGCCTAGAATAAATATTGATGGCATTCATTTTCATGAACAGTTAATCATTTTTGTAAAAAGCACCATGATGACATTATCATGGGTTTTCGCTTACTTTTCTGTGAGGGAACTTCCCATGTCCTTTTCAGGTTCTGTCAGAGCTTCCGGCCCTCTCTGGACACTCGCGGGAGGATCATTGATTTTTGGAGAGTTCCTGACACCCATACAGCTCACCGCGGTAGTCCTATCTGTTATTTGTTATTACTTTCTTTCTCAGATAGGGAAAAAAGAAGGCATAAACACTCTCAGAAGCCTCCCAATGACAATGATGCTCCTCGCAACTATTCTTTCTTCGTTCACTACAGTTTATGATAAATTTATCGTTCAACAAATGGGTATGTCAGTTTACACAGTTCAGGCATATAGCGCACTTCATCGTTTTATAATTGCAACAGCATTGCTTGTATTAAGTATCAAATTTAGGCAGGAGAAATATCATTGTAAATGGAGCCTGTATATACCTCTTGTTGGGTTATCATGGGTGATAGCTGAACTAGTCTATTTTTTTGCAATCTCAGATGCCAGTGCGAATGTGACATACTTATCAATTTTTCGAAGAATGAGTTTAGTTGTTGGTTTTATTCTTTCAGCTTTATTTATTGGGGAGAAGTATTTTTTAAAAAAACTTACAATAATCTTGCTTATCGTTTTTTCTGCTGTTCTATTGATATTTAAATTCTAAACTTTAAGGTTAGTGATTCGAAGTTATAGGATCGCTTTTTTAATAAGTAATTTTAAATGACAAAATTTTTCTTAATGATCAATCTCCATAGCCCCATCTAATGATAAATAGATGGGGTGCCGTTAACCGAAAAGACTACCTATTACCCAACTTATACCAACGGAACAACGATGGCCCCAGATCTTCGTTTTCTAACGATTTTTCCAATTTATTTCTCAAACGCTAATTCTTAAACAACTGGTTACCACTATTACCTTGTCGCGCGGCCAGGTTATCAATATTGTTATGTTATAACATTTGATTCACTGTTGTTTTTAATGTATTGATCATTAGGGGTTTTAGATGAAAGGCAAGTTTAGCGCAGCATTAACCGTCATCGTTTTAGCTTCCGTTCACACCGGTGAAGCGATGGCGGCATCAACGCCGGTATTGAATGCAGTCGGGGTAGAAAATGAATACGCCGATGTAATTTCACAAATTGGCGGCAAATTTGTTCACGTCACGGCGATTGAAACCGATCCGAACACCGATCCGCATACGTTTGAAGCCAGTCCGAAAATTGCCGCCGAGATAGCCAATGCCAATCTGGTGGTAAAAAATGGGCTCGGTTATGATTCCTGGACGGATAAGTTTCTCTCCGCGGCACCGAACAAAACGCGTCATGTGATTGACGTGCAACACTTGCTCGGCTTGCCGGATAACACACCGAATCCACACTTGTGGTACAAGCCGATTACCATGCCTGCCGTCGCGCAACAAATCGCTGCCGACCTCAGCGCATCAATGCCTGAACAGAAAGCCTACTTTGAGGCCAACGTTAAAAAATTCGATGCGTCTCTGAAACCCTGGTTCGCCGAGATTGCTGATTTCCAAGCCAAATATAAAGGCAGTGACGTCGCAGTAACCGAGCCGGTCGGCGACTATATGTTACAGGCCGCGGGAGCGCATATCGCGACACCATTTAACCTTGAAGCGGCCATCATGAACGGTACCGATCCGGCACCTCAGGATGTCACCGCGCAAAATAATCTATTCAGCAGTCATAAACTTAAGGCCTTTGTTTATAACCAACAGGTTACCGATCCGCTAACTGCATCCTTTCTGAGTCTGGCCAAGAAAAATCACGTTCCGGTGGTCGGTGTATATGAAACCATGCCAACACCAGGTTATACCTATCAGTCGTGGATGATGGCGGAAACCAAAGCGTTGCGCCGCGCAGTGGCAGACCACGTCTCTACCGAAACCCTGCTGGCAAGTAAATAAGATGATGCACGCAGACGACAGCGTTCTGGCTGTCAATAACATCAGTGTTTCTTTCTCCGCCAAAAACGTGCTGCAACAGGTAACCTTTAACCTTAAGGCCGGAGAATTCTGCGGCCTTATTGGTTCTAATGGCTCAGGTAAAACGACGCTGCTACGTACTATTCTCGGCTTTCAACAAGCCGATGAAGGTAGCGTACATATCGATAATCTGACGGGCAGGCAAGGGATAACCGCTGTCGGTTACGTACCACAGAAGATCTTATTCGATGCCGAAATACCGCTGCGAGCCAGGGATTTAGTGACTCTGGGCCTCAATGGACATCAACTCGGTTTTGGCTTTCCATCCAGAAAGGTCCGGCAAAAAGTCGATGATATGTTGAAAGAGGTGGGTGCCGAGAGCTTTGCTGACCAACGCATCGGAAATCTTTCTGGTGGTCAGCAGCAGCGAGTGTTGATTGCCCACGCCTTGATTCGCTGTCCCCGGCTTTTATTGCTTGATGAACCTTTGGCTAATCTGGACATGCGCAGTGTGTCGGAGATTGTGGCGCTTTTGCGCCATCTTTGCGTCTCTCATCAGGTCACGATACTGCTTTCCGCTCATGATATGAACCCGTTACTTTCCGCCATGGATAGCATCGTCTATTTAGCTAATGGTCGTGCGGCCAGCGGCAAAACTGACGATGTGGTGCGTACCGATGTGCTCAGTGACTTGTATGGTCATCATATTGAAGTGGTCCGCGTTCTTGACCGGGTACTGGTGATTGCCGCTAACGGCGCGGCCCCAACACAGACGGATCAACACTCGGCCGACTGCCATTCGAATGTTTAAATCCTCATGAATTCTTTAATGACCACCATTTTTGAACCGGGCTTTTTTTCCAGCCAACCGGTGCAAACTGCACTGATTATTGGTGGAGGCGCGGCGGTCGTCTCTGGCGTTGTCGGTGTGTTTACCGTGATACGTGGCCAGTCTTTTGCTGGTCACGCACTGGCAGATGTCAGCAGTGCTGGCGGCGCCCTCTCCTTTCTTCTGGGCATTAATCCGTTGGCCGGCCTGCTGGCTATGGCGCTTCTGGCCTCGATGGGGATGGAGCTGGTCGATATGCGGCGCGCTCGCGAACGGGATTTAGTCACCGGTATTGTGCTGGGCGCCGGTCTCGGCCTTTCGGCACTGTTTTTATATTTCGATGTCACCACTCATAGCACGACTGGTGCGGCAATCAGCGTGATGTTTGGTTCTATGTTTGCTATTCCCCCTTCGATTATTCCGCTGGCATTACTGGTGGGTCTTGGTGCGTTGGTTGTTACAGCCATTCTCTATCGCCCGTTGTTGCTGAGTTCTCTCGACGTTGAACTGGCTGAAATTCACGGTATAAAAACCCGGGTTATCGGGCTGCTGTACCTGATCGTTCTCGCGCTGTCGGTGGCGCTTTCCTCAATGACCGTCGGTGCCGTGTTATCAACCGCGTTACTGATAGGTCCTGCGGCTACGGCACTACGGCTGGCAAGACGCCCGGCAACCGCCATTTTGATGGCGATTATTATCGGACTGGCCGCAACCTGGGGCGGAATTCTGTTGGCTTACGATAGTTACTACTGGACGCCAGGACACGGCTGGCCGGTGAGTTTTTTTATTGTGGCGTTGATATTCATCACCTATCTGGCTTGTACACACCTTAAAATCACTAAGGGGAATTAGACATGTTCTCCAGTTTTATGATCAATACCTGGATTGTGGTCACGTTGGTCGCCATTGTGGCCGGGTTTGTCGGCTTTTTTGTGGTGCTTCGCGGCGCCTCTTTTGCCGCCCATGCCTTACCTCTCGGCACGTTTCCCGGTGCCGCGTTAGCCGGCCTGTTGGGAATCAATTCGTTTTTCGGCCTGGTAACTTTCGCCGGGCTTGGCGTGGTCGGCATCAGCCAGTTGTCGAAAAAGGGTCGTCATGAGGTAGCCACCGCACTGTCCCTGGTGATGCTATTGAGTCTGGGAACGTTATTTTTAAGTATGAGCAGCCAATACTCCCAACAGGTTTACTCACTACTTTTTGGTGAAGTGCTTGGCGTAAGCACGGCTGAAATCACCCCCATTGCACTGTTAAGTCTGCTGGTGATCGGAATGACCATAAAATTGTTCTCACCACTAGTGTTAAGCTCAATCTCGCCGGAGTTGGCCGAGGTTAAAGGTGTATCAGCGCGAAAAATGGAAATTTGGTTTTTGGCTATTCTGGCGCTGGCGACAGCGATGTCACTGCCGGTGGTTGGCGCGCTACTGGTTTTTAGCTTAATGATTGCACCGTCGGCAGTAGCGCGATCCCTGACCCATCGTCCGGTTCCAGCGGTCATTCTGTCTGTATCTATTTCGTTAGTGACGGTGTGGTTAGCCATCGCGCTGTCTTACGAAACCAACTGGCCGGTTGGCTTCTTCGTCGGAGGTTTTGGGGCGCTTTTTTATGGATTGTCACGGATATGGCGACGATGGGGTTAATCCCGTTACGCCAGCCCGCAGATCCGAAACACACTGGTCAGCACATGGCGGGTGGCTCGTTCCTGAGCATCAGCCGAACGGGCGGCATCGCCCAGTACAGCGGCAATCTGAATGTCAAAATCGGCGTAGGTCTGGGTCATCGACCAGACTGAAAAAAAGAAATGTGGTGCGTCCAACGGTTGCAACCGCCCATCAGCGATCCAACGATCTAACACGGCGGATTTTTCCACCACCAGTCGCCGCAGCTCGGTTTGCAGTAAATGATGCACCATCGGTGCACCTTGCAGGATTTCATTGGCAAACAATTTGGACGCTTCCGGGCGCTCAAAGCTGAAGCGTATTTTCTGCCGTACATAACGCTCAATCGCGGTTTTCGGATCGGCTTGTGGATGCAAGTCGTCCAATGGAGACAACCAGTCATGCAGAATAGTATCCAGCACCGTGAGATAAAGCGTCTGTTTATTACCGAAGTAGTAATGTAGGTTGGCTTTGGGCAATCCGGCGGCTTCGGCAATCAGCGCCATCGTGGCCCCTTTGAAACCGAAACGGGCAAAAATACGCTCGGCCGCCAACCGGATGATCGCCTCATTATCCTGACGAATACGGCCTTTTTCGACTTCTTCGACACTTTCCGGTAACAACCGGGATGAAACGGGTATCACATCGCGTTCCTCTGGTACTTTGCTTTTCCACATGACGTTTACCTGCCGTTTGTTGATGACTTTCGCCTTCCCTGGCGCTGTGGTTAATGAGGAATCGTGCTCATGTAATAAATTATTTTGCTGCCGCGTCCCACACCACATGACTCATGGCACTGTCGCCTGGGTCTTTCTTGATAACCGGGCTACCGCCGCCGCTGTTCAACAGTACATCCACCGTGCGGCGATAAGCCGCCGGATCAAGATAACCGATTTTAGGTGTGTTGGCATTGGTGATCAATTTAGCGACGTTTTCCATCTGGCGTTGCTGCACCGCTACGGTAGCGGAACCGGAAGCATCTTCCGACACCACAATCTTCGCTGCTTCTTCCGGGTGATTCACCGCCTCATTCCAGCCTTTATAGGACGCTTTGAGGAATTTCGCCATTTTGGCCACGAACGCTTTATCTTTCAGATTCGGCCCCAGCACATACAGGCCGTCTTCCAATGTGGAGACACCCTCATCTTCATACGGGAAAGTAACCAAATCCTCTTTCTTCATGCCAGCGTCAATCAACTGCCAGTATTCGTTATAGTTCATGGTGGAAATACAGGCCGCCTGATTCTGCAATAGCGGATCAACATTAAAGCCCTGTTTCAGCACTTTGATATCGACACCGGGCTTGTAACCCAGCTTGTTCATCCAGTTGAAAAACGGATATTCGTTACCACCAAACCACACCCCGAGAGTTTTACCCTTCAGATCGGCTGGCGTAGTCACACCGCTGGATTTCCTGCACGTCAGCATCATGCCGGAACGGTCAAAAATCTGAGCGATATTCACCAGCGGAACACCCGCTTCACGCGCCGCCAACGCATCAGGCATCCAATCGACAATCACATCCGCCGATTTCCCGGCAATCACTTGCACCGGGGAAATATCGGTCCCTCCTGGTTTAATGGTGACATCCAGTCCTTCGTCTTTGTAATAGCCCTTGGCCTGCGCCACGTAATACCCGGCGAACTGGGCCTGCGGCAACCATTTAAGCTGGAGCGTCACCTTCTCGGCAGCCAACGCCTGAACGGTGAAAGTCAGGGACACTGCGGCCAGCAGCAGTCGTCGGCGAAAAGCAGAGTGTACTGTCATCTAATGACTCCTCGGGTTAACGTGAACACGACAAATTATTTAACACATTGATAATATTGTTTTTTATAGCAAAAACTTCTTACCGTCGTTATGACACGCCTCGTACCGAGGGATGCCAGAAATTCATTCTCTTTTCCAGACGAACCAATAAGGCATACACCAGAGAACCCACTACCGACGCCACGACAATCGCCGCCCATACCACCGACATATGCATACGTGCGGCTTCAGTAGAAATACGGAACCCCAGCCCGGCGGTGGGAGAACCAAAAAATTCCGCCACAATCGCGCTGATCAGTGCCAGTGTGGCGTTAACCTTTAATGCGCTAAAAATAAACGGCATGGCTGCGGGCAGGCGCAGCATTAACAGTGTTCGGCGCGGACTGGCGGCATAGCAGTACATTAGCTCCCGTTCCAGCTTGCCGCTGGCCTGCAACCCCGCCAGCGTACTAACCAACGCCGGGAAGAACGTCACCAGCACAATCACCGCCGCTTTGGACGGCCAGTCAAAACCGAACCACATCACCGCAATCGGCGCCACGCCCACCAACGGAACCGTACTGGTGAGATTGGCCAATGGCAGCAAACCCCGTTGCAGGAATGGCAATCTATCGATCAACAGACCAACGACAATCCCCAGTCCACTGCCCAACAGATAGCCCACCAGTACCGCTTTCAGCACCGTCTGCACCACATCGCCAGCCAGCAACGCCGCACTGTCATACAACGCTTGTATGATATTGAACGGCGTCGGCAACAGTACCTGCGGCACAGCAAACACCGTCACCAGCAATTGCCAGAAATAGACCACCCACAAACCGAACAGGGTTGCCACTACACTGGCGGGCAATCGGAGATTAACTGTCGCCAGGCGCTGTACACTGACCATCGCCAGCAGTACCTGCGCGGCCAGGACTACCCAGTACGTCGCCCCGGTACTATCGACAAACATCAATAATCCGGCACTACTCAGTACCAGCACCATCAACACCACCAGCCGCCATAGCCTCGCAGAGTCAGACAGCGCCACCAGGCAGGCCGCCAACAGCAACGACATTATCGCCAACAACGTCAATGAGGCTGGACCCGGCGCTGATCCCCATTGGCTAAACGCCAGCAGAATCATCAACAATGCGCTGACCAGCATGAAGGTGCCGGAAATCTGTTTTGCTTTCATCACGCCTCCTTACGTCGCCGCATCACCAGTCGCTCGGTCAGACTGACCAAGGCGGTCAGCCCCAGCCCCAGCAACGACGCCATCACCAGTGCTGACCAAATCTGCACGGTGTTACCATAGTAAGAACCGGTCAGCAAACGAGCGCCCAACCCGGCCTGCGCCCCGGTTGGCAGTTCCGCCACCATCGTGCCCACCAGCCCACTGGCAATCGCCACCCGGAACGCCGGAAACAGGTACGGCAGCGAAGAAGGCAGCCGCACCAGCCAGAAAGTATCGATACGGCTGGCTGCATAAGTGTGTACCAGCTCCATTTCCATCTTTTGTGGCGCACGCAATCCCTGTACGGTGGCAATGGTGACCGGGAAAAAACACAGGTACATGGCAATGGTGGCTTTCGGCAATAACCCGGTAATGCCCATACTGCCGAGAAGAATCAATACGATCGGAGCGATAGCCAGCACCGGTACTGTTTGTGACGCCACAATCCACGGCATCAACGCTTTATCCAGCGTGCGGGAATGCACAATGCAGATGGCCAGCCCCAGGCCAAGCAGTACGCCCATGACAAAACCGGTCAGTGCCGCGCTGGCGGTCACCCAGGTGTGTAACAGTAAATTGCGTGGTGACGTGACCGGCCACTGGGTCGTACTGTTCCAGATATCGCTGATAATCTGGTCCGGTGTAGGCAGTACCGGCCGCGGCATGGAAAACGTGGCCATCACCAGATCACGCCAACTCCAGGCACCTTTCGGTGCCAGCGTGCGTTCAATGGCACCGGAGGCATTCAACCCTATCGCCAGCAGATACCAGCACAACAATACCGCCACCACCACCACGCCGATGGGCAACGCGTGATAACGAAATACTTGCATGCGCAGAGACGTATTAGTGTTCATGATGCCCCTCGACCAGTGCCGCCCTCACCTCTTGCGCCAGCCGGATAAACTCCGGCGTATCGCGCAGCGACAGATCCCGCTCATGTGGCAGCGGCGAATCAATAATTTTGACAACCCGACCAGGGCGCGGGGTCATGATGACAATTTTGGTGGAGAGGTAGACCGCTTCCGCAATCGAGTGGGTGACAAACACAATAGTGCGCTGTTCGGTGTACCACAGTTGTTGCAACTGCTGGTTGAGGTTATCCCGCGTCAGTTCATCCAGCGCGCCAAATGGCTCATCCATCATCAGGATTTTCGGTTCAAACCCCAGAGCACGGGCAATAGAGACCCGCTGTTGCATCCCACCCGAGAGTTGCCATGGATATTTCTTCTCAAAACCAGTCAGCCCGACACGCGCCAGTTGTTCACGAGCAATGGCGTCACACAGGCCCGGCGGGCGTCCCTGAATCTGCAACGGCAGCATCACATTGGCCAGTATCGTGCGCCACGGCAGCAACACCGGTGATTGAAAGACATACCCATAAGCACCGGCCTGACGCGCTTCAGACGGCGTCATATCGTTGACCAACAGGTCGCCAGAGGTTATCGGTTCCAGATCGGCGACGGTACGCAGCAGCGTGGTTTTACCGCAACCGGAAGGGCCGATGAAAGAGACGAACTCTCCCTGCCGAACGGTCAGGTTGATATCTTTTAACGCATGTACCGGTTGGTCCGTCGACGGGTAAATCACATTGGCATCGCGCACCACGATCGCGGGTCTGGCAGCCGCAGTTGCAGGTTTAAGCGTCACAATAGAGGGTGCATCGGCATACATTAACTGACTCATTACGGTTATCCCCTTCATGTCATTTTTTGACCGAATGGTTAGGTTTCTTGCTATCACTTATGCCATTTTTGTGCCAACGTTCATTTTTCACCCAAATCCATAAAAATAACGGACGTTAGCCACCATATAATTCTTTTTTATGGCTAAATTGGTGCAATTAACGACAAGTTTGCTTTTACATGGGGCAAGAGGATGAGAGCTATTCCCGTACGAATGGGCTCCATGGATCCGACAGCGTCCAACAGCTGTCGTTCCCCGCCTGCCGCGGGGATGACCACGGGGCTTCTGCCGTATCACTCCCGCAGAACAACGCAGACTACTTATCGATCATCAGGTCCGCCAACGCCGCATCAATGATCCCCAGACCCTGTTGAATTTCAGCGATGGTGACAGTACAGGGCGGGACGACATGCAAGCGGTTTTCCGCCACGAAGCCGAGCAAACCACGATCCAGCAGGCCTTTTTTCAGCTCCGCCATCAACGCCGCTGACAGTGGTGTTTTGCTGACAGGATCAGAAACCAGTTCCAGCGCATGGAAGACGCCTTTTCCCCGTACATCGCCGATGATGGCGTATTTATCAGCCAGCTTCTGCAATCCCTCCGCCAGCACGCCGTCGCCCACCAGTGCGGCATTTTCCACCACATGTTCCCCTTCCATCGCGTCAATAGTGGCCACAATTGCCGCCATTGCCAGTGGATGACCAGAGTAGGTCAGTCCGCCGGGGAACAACTGATCATCAAAAAAGTGGGCAATGCGTTCAGAAATAATCACCCCACCCGCCGGGACATAACCGGAGTTCACCCCTTTGGCAAAAGTAATCAAATCCGGCACCACGCCGTCATGCTGGAAAGTGAACCAGCGACCGGTGCGGCCAAAACCCGCCATCACCTCATCCATAATCAGCATGATGTTGAATTCCCGTGCCAGCGCCTCCACCCCTTGCAGATAACCGGCAGGCGGCACCAGAATTCCTGCGGTCCCCGGAATGGTTTCCAGCAGAATGGCGGCAATGGTGTTTGGTCCTTCACACTCGATAATTCGCCGTAAATAATGTAGCGCCGCCGCACACTCCTGCTGCTCCGTGGTGGCCTGAAATTCACTGCGATACAAATAAGGGGTAAAGAAATGGACATGGCCGCGGGAGTAGTCGTTTGGCAAACGACGCCAGTCGCCAGTGGCACCAATCGCGCTGCCGGTGTTGCCGTGATAGGAACGGTAACCAGAGAGAATTTTTTCTTTACCGGTAAACAACCGGGCCATGCGGATAGCATTCTCATTGGCATCAGCCCCGGCGTTAGTGAAAAACACCTTGCTGAAGTTTTCCGGCGCGTGCGACACAATGCGCTGCGCCGCTTCACCACGTGCCAGATTGGCGGTCGCCGGAGAAATAGTAGTCAGAATATCCGCCTGCGCTTTAATCGCCGCCACCACTTTCGGATGTTGGAAACCGATATTCACATTCACCAATTGACTGCTGAAATCCAGATAAGAACGGCCTTCATAATCCCACACTCGGCATCCTTCCCCACCGGCGATCACCAGCGGATTCAACGCGCCCTGCGCTGACCAGGAGTGGAATACATACTGTCTATCCAGTTGACGTACTTCATCGTTGGATCGTACCTGTTTCAACGCCATCTTCTCGTCCTCCTCGTTATCCCGACACCCATAAATGCAGTGGTTGTCTTGCAGACTAAGAATAAACACGGCAGGAGCGATAGAGCCAGTTAGTGGAGATCATTGGGCCAGATAGGTGTCACAACAATTTCCGCCAACTGGCCCTGTGCGAACGGTAAACCGGTCCGTAAAGTGAATTTCGCCATGAAAACAGCCACTACCGATAACCGGACAGAGACAAAATCGGTATGACGTCTCACAACCGGGAATGTCTGTACAGCACCAAGGGATGAAATTACGACACGGAAAATAACGACAGCCAGTTAACCGCACACGATGAGGAAGTCTTTTTATGCAGAATATTGTGTTTATTACCGGCGCGACGTCTGGGTTTGGTCGCGCCGCAGCGCATCACTTTGCCGCACAGGGTTGGTCATTGATCCTGACCGGACGGCGTGAGGAGCGGCTCAAAGCACTGGCCGATGAACTTTCCACACAGGTGCCGACCCATATTGCCGTACTGGATGTACGCGATGCCCACGCAGTACAGATGCTAGTAGCTGGGCTGCCAGAAACCTTCAAAGCGGTGAAAACACTGGTGAACAACGCCGGGCTGGCACTGTCGCCACAATCCGCGCAGGCGGTGGCGCTGGAAGACTGGCACACCATGATCGATACCAACGTCACCGGGCTGGTCAACGTGACTCACGCGCTGCTGCCAACACTGATTAAAACCGGCAAAGGGGCCAGTATTATTAATATCGGCTCGATTGCCGGACAATGGCCCTATCCTGGCAGCCACGTGTATGGCGCGTCCAAAGCCTTTGTGAAACAGTTCAGCTATAACCTGCGCTGCGATCTGCAAGGCACGGGGGTACGCGTTACCGACCTGGCCCCCGGCATTGCCGAAACCGAGTTCACGCTGGTACGCACCAAAGGCGATCAATCCGCATCGGATCGGTTGTACCGCGGCACCACGCCACTGACGGCGGACGATATCGCTGAACAGATTTTTTATGTCGCCACACTGCCCGACCATATGAACATCAACCGCATTGAAGTAATGCCGGTACGTCAGGCGTGGTCAGCATTCGCCATTGACCGCGATCCGGTGTAACTCACGTATTGATGTGTTATTCCCCGTGCAGACGAAGAACCTTTTAACCCGATAACATCCACATGGAGCATTATCCCTGGTTTCATAGGGATAATGTGCCTTTCTGCGGATATAAACCCAGAACGGCATGCGTTCCGGTACATCTTTTGCTTGTTTTCCTGAAGATGATTCAGCACCAGGAGCGGAAGATGATCGATCATTGTCTGCATATTGATTTTGTGGCCAACCGAAGTCTGCAAGAACAGTTGCGTGAAACGCTGATTGCCTCGATTCTGACTGGCGTATTCCCCGCCGATGAAGCACTGCCGTCGTGTCGTAAGTTGTCCTGTCAGTTGACGATTTCCCGCAATACCGTGGCGCTGGTATATGAAAGCCTGCTCAACGATGGCTATCTGATCAGCCGCCCCCGCAGCGGTTATTACCTGCATCCGGATTACCACCAACCGGAAAATTCTGCCGAAGCCTACGCACGTCAGGCGGCGACCAACGACACCCGGCAGGCACCAGAATGGGGCAAACGCCTGAATGTCAGCCCCAGCAACTTCCTGGCCATCATGAAACCGGCGCGATGGATGGAGTATCCGTATCCCTTTATCTACGGTCAGCCCAATACTCAACTGTTTCCTATCGAACAGTGGCGTGACACGACTCGCCGGGTTACCGGCACCCACCGCGATCACCATTGGCTGTACGACAATATCGATCAGGACGTTTCACTGCTGGTCGAACAGATACGCAAACGCATTTTGCCTAAGCGCGGCATTATCGCCCGTGGTGACGAAATTCTGATTACACTCGGTTCGCAGAACGCGCTCTGTCTATTGTCGCAACTGTTATTTAACCGTAACACCCGCGTCGCGGTAGAAAATCCGGTATTTCGCGAAGCGATAAACACCTTTTCCTTACAGGGCGCACAGATTATTCCTCATACGCTGGATAGCGAAGGACTCTGCTTACATGAGATGTCCCGCAACTGCGACTATTTTTACGTGACGCCCAGCCATCAGGCGCCCACCGGTATCCGCATGAGCAACGAACGCCGTACTGCGCTGTTGGAACATGCCAGCCGCTACGATCAGATCATTATCGAGGATGATTACGACTCGGAAACCAGCTTTGATCCCTATCCGCGCGCCGCACTCAAGGCCAGCGATGTGCATAATCGGGTTATTTATGTCAGTAGTCTGTCGAAATCGCTGTCGCCCGGCCTGCGGCTCGGTTATCTGGTGGCGCCATCAGAATTGATTGATGAACTGCGGGCACTGCGACGGTTGATGTATCGCCATCCACCCACCAACATCCAGCATCAGATGGCGCACTTTCTGGCCCAGGGATATTACGAAGCCTATCTACATCGCTACCAGGAAGACTCCGCCCGCCGTTGGGACAGCCTGAATAACGCGCTAAATCACTGTCTACCGGAATGCCGCCGCATTGAAGGCAGTGAACATGCCAATGCTTTCTGGATTCGAGCCCCGGAAGGTATCAACACTCAACAGTTGGCCTGGCGCGCCGCACATGCCGGTGTACTGATTGAACCGGGACAGGCGCATTTTCTTGGCTCACCGATGCCGGGGAACTATTTCCGGCTCGGCTTTCACGCCATCGATATGAAACAAATCGAACCCGGTATCGCCCGGTTGGCACAAGCCTTTCACCAGACGGCATCATCCCGCGGACGATGACAGAAGAGAAACGCTTGCACACACGTTTGTTATCAACCGTGCGTACAGGATGCGGAAGAACGCCCGTTGCAGGTTATCGCCATTTTACAGCGTATAACCCATCACTTGTCGCAGATAGGCACCGGCCCCCAACAGTCCCGGCTGCGGATGCGTGATCATAAATACCGGAATAGCCGCCAGATACGCTTTAAAGCGCCCTTTATCTTCAAATGCCACGCGGAAACCGGAGTTCTGAAAGAAGTCCATAAAGCGCGGCACAATACCTCCGGCGATATAAACTCCGCCAAAAGCACCCAGCGTTAAGGCCAGATTGCCGCCAAACCGCCCCAGCAAGACGCAGAATAGTGACAACACGCGACGACAATCCACGCTGCTGTTTTCCAACGCCCGCTCAACAATGATTTTTGGCGTCAGCGCTTCCGGCGTGCGGCCATCGATTTTGACAATAGCGCGATAGAGGTTCACCAGACCCGGTCCGGACAACACCCGCTCAGCCGAGACATGCCCCAGATCTTGCCGCAGGATACACAGAATGGCATCCTCCTCCTCACTATTGGGTGCGAAATCCGTATGCCCACCTTCACCGGGCAAGCTAATCCATTGCCCATTAACCGGCAACAGATGCGCCACCCCCAACCCCGTCCCGGCACCGTACACCGCCACCGGCTTACCGGGCAGCGCCGCGTCGCCGCCCATTTGCAATACATCATCCTCGCCCAGCATCGGAATCGCCATGCTGACGGCAGTAAAATCATTGATGACATCCAGACAGTCAAAATCCAGATGTTGCTTCATTTCTGCAATGGAAAAAGCCCAGTTGTGGTTAGTCATTTCCACCCAATCCCCGACCACCGGGCAGGCGATAGCGATACAACCGCTTTTAACCATGAGATCGCCATGCTCATCCAGAAAAAGCCGGATAACCGCCTCCAGGCTATCGTGATCCTGAACCGCATATTGCTTACTGTGAGAAATTTTGCCGTTAGCCAATTCACACAGGGCAAAACGCGCATTAGTTCCACCGACATCACCCACCAGCGCATACTGATACATAAATTACCCTCTCCGATTAAAGTGCCACCCTGCCGATTCAGACACGTTTTCAATGATATCCAGAATATCGACATGGCTGGTGACGTCAAACATCAGGAAGCGATTTTGCAGAGTGCCCCATGATCGCCCGTTAAATGCTCAAGAGTGACACGCTCGTGATATGGCAAAATCTTTTACCATACGCGCCAATCCAGTCTGTTGATCCACCGATCACCGTGCCGCTTGAATGAGAAAAAATCAATGTTCCTTTGCCCTTATCCTGCGTATCTTCATGACAGACTGGGTGAATGACAGCCAGAAAGAAAGACAATTAATCTGATTTCAAAAGGAGAAATGCGTGGAGATAACGATACCAGCCGAACTGATTCCTTCCGACCCTCGTTTCGGCTGTGGTCCCTCACTGATTCAGCTTGATGATTTAACCGTGCTGAAAGAAAAAGGCCCGCACCTGCTAGGCACCAGCCATCGTAAAGAGCCGGTTCGGGCGCTATGCCGGGAAATCCAGCAAGGTCTGCGGGATTACCTGTCGGTGCCTGATGATTACAGTGTCGTATTGGGTAACGGTGGCGCGACGGTGCTGTTCGATATGGTCGGGTTGGGGCTGGTCAAATCACGCATTATTCACCACGTTTGCGGCGAGTTCTCTGACAAATGGTTCAAAGCTTCCCATCGCATTCCGTGGATTCAAGCGCAAGCACTTCGGGTGGATTACGGTCACGCCCATAGCCAGTTTGCTACTGATGGGGCTGATGTGGTGGCTTGCACTCTGAACGAAACCTCTACCGGCGTGATGAACACCGCACTACCACACGTAAACGAACAGTGCCTGCTGGCCGTGGACGCCACCAGCGGCGCTGGCCAAATCTCCTGTGATCTGTCGAAGGTCGACGTGTTCTTTTTCTCGCCACAAAAAGTGTTTGCCAGCGAAGGCGGATTGTTTGTTGCCATTCTTTCGCCGAAAGCCAAAGCGCGGATCGCCGAGATCGCCGCCGATCCACAACGCTATATCCCGGTCTTTGCCGACTGGCGTAATGCCCTCAGCAACAGTGAACAGCAACAGACCTACAACACACCGGCGGTAGTGACGCTGTTTCTGTTTGCCGAACAGCTGAAGCGTATGAACGCCATCGGTTTTACGGCGGTTCAACGTCAGGCCGCAGAAAAAGCGGAACATTTGTATCAGTGGGCAGCAAGCCGTGATTATTTATCCGCTTACGTCGCAGAGCCGGCTAACCGCTCCACCACCGTCGCCGCGATTGATGTAGCAGACCACATCTCAGTGGATAAACTGACCCGCTATCTCGATGCTCAGGGGCTGGTGCATGGTATTGAAGGCTATCGTGCCTTGGGTCGTAATCAGTTACGCATCGCCCTTTTCCACAACATCACGCTCGATGATGTGAAAAAGCTCACCGCACTGATCGATTTTCTGATTGAGAGCGGAGAGTTTGAGCACGTGCAACAATAATCCAACACCGTCCGGGTGGGTTTTATTTACCATGACCCCCGGTCGGTGATATCAACGTTTACCGGTGCTGGCTCTGATGATCAATTGAGCCGGCAATTCATGGTACGGCTCAACGTCATCACCTTGCAGCACCGCCAACAGTTGTTCCCCTGCCCGTTTTCCCATCTCTTCATAAGGTAGCGCGATAGTCGTTAGCGGCGGCGAACACACCGCGGAAAGATTGCCGCCGCCAATGCTGGCAATCGCCAGTTGACTGGGAATGGCGATACCGCCGGCATGGCAGGCCATCATGCTGCCGCAGGCCACTTCATCGGTAGTGCAGATCAACACGTCAAGCTCCGGCCAGGTCATGCGAATCTCTGGCAGCAACTGATGTCCGGTGCTGAACGTTGGCGGATGGGGTGTGGTCACGACCCGGTGCGGTGACTGGTCCATTCCCAACATTCCGCTATGCCAGCCATTCATGATCTGTTTGAAGATAGTGTTACTGATCTGGGTGCATAACAGCCCTATATGACGAAACCCCGTATCAGTCAACATTCGGATTAGCGCTTTGACGGCCTGGGCATAATCCACCCCGACACTGACTCCGATGGTCTCATGGTTGGCACCACCGACTTCCAGCACTGGCAAACCTGAATTGACCAGTAAACGACGAGAATCCTCGGCGTTATCAAAATTGAAATGCACCATTGCCGCCGGATTATAAGAGAGCAGCATCTCAATCAGTTGGCTCTCACCCGCGGAAGAGTGGTTGGCTTCCACCACCATCATGTTATAGCCATACGGCTTTAACACCGCCTGCAACGCTCCCGATACGGCGGCACAACCGGGTATCTCAAACGAGGGAACCACCATGATAATCAACCGAGAGGTTGCTGAAGCCAACCCACTTGCCGCAAGATTAGGAACGTATCCCAGCTCCGCGACGGCCGCTTCGATTTTTTCACGTAACGCGGGCGACACTTTTTCCGGTACCCGTAACGCACGGGATGCCGTCATGGCGCTCACGCCGACCAGACGGGCAATATCGGCCAGGGTACTTTTCCCCGTACTTCGCCGCCGTTTTTCTCTCATCGGTTCTCCTGTGTAAACACCCTGAATAACAGCATGATGAAGCTTAAAGGGATTGCTTGCACGACGCCAACAAAAACCATCGCGGAGGGGCGTGAGCGGCCTCTTGGCACGTTCAACGTGCTGAGCCTATTCATCATTATTGCATTTGTAATATTAGCGTTAACTTATTTTTTAACATTTTACAATGTTAGCGCTAACTTTGAGAAATGAATCACAGAAAAGAGGCTATGTTATCCCCTACATTGGACCCGACAATCAACCGGTTATGAGGTGCTCATGCTTTCCCGCTGGCTTACACCTGAAAAAATCCATGTTGTGGAATCAGTTAACAACTGGCAGGAGGCAATACATCTTGTTGCGGCGCCACTGATGGCAGACAAATGTATTAACCCCGAATACATCGATGCAATTTTCACGTCTCACCAGCAGCAAGGGCCTTATTACGTTCTGGCTCCCGGTTTGGCAATGCCTCACGCCCGGCCAGAGCAAGGCGTATTAAGAAACGGGCTTTCCCTGTTACATATCAATCAGGGAATCAGCTTTGGAGCACCAGACAACGACCCGGTGTATGTCGTGATCATGTTATGTGCCATTTCAGGTAATGAACACATCGCCATGATTACCCAACTCGCTGAATTATTCAGCGATGAAACTCGCCTGCAAACATTAATTACCGCCAATACACCAGAAAGCATTCACACCCTATTGGCAAACTGCGACTGATAATAACGAGGAATAATATGAAAAAGATACTGATTGTCTGTGGTAATGGTCTTGGCAGTAGCTTTATTGTTGAGATGAATGTCAAAAAAATAATTATTGAATTAGGCAAAGAAGCCACTGTCAGCCATACCGATTTAACCTCAGCAAAAACAGAGAACGCCGATATTATTCTGGGTGCGAAAGATATTGTCGAGCAAATACAAATACCCGGTGCAAAAGTATTTGGCCTGACAAACTTATTGGACAATAACAGAATTAAAGAAATACTGTCCGAGCATCTATAACAACACTCATTAAAACAGATACCCGCCATCTTTCAGGTTGCAGGTGCGTTATCTTCGTTACTTGGTTTCCGCCCTCCTGCATCTCAAGATCTATGCGGTATAATGGAGTAACGTATGCTGCAGTTTATTATGATGGATGTTCTCGGAACACCCGCGATACTGGTTGGCCTTTTTTCATTACTGGGGTTAATACTTCAAAAGAAAGCACTCTCCGATGTCATTTCCGGCACCCTCAAAACCGTTATGGGTTTTGTTATTCTCATCGCCGGCGCGAAGTTAATTGCAACCACGCTGAATATTTTCAGTCAATTATTTGAACACTCTTTCAATATGCAGGGTGTCGTGCCAAATAATGACGTCATTGCCGCCCTGGCACAGGATAATTTCGGTACAGAAACCGCCATGATCATGGTTTTTGGCATGGCCGTTAATATCATTCTTGCACGTATTACCCCGCTGAAATACATCTTCCTGACGGGTCACCACACGCTGTATATGGCAGCCTTGCTGGCCGTTATTCTCTCCACCGGAGGCATACATGGCGCGGGGCTAATTATCATTGGGTCACTGATTCTGGGTACCTTAATGGTGGTCAGTCCGGCAATCCTGCAACCGTTTACCCGTAAAATCACCCATTCGGATGATTTGGCACTAGGGCACTTTGGTTCAACCGGGTATCTTCTCGCCGCGCTGGTGGGCAAAGTGGTAGGAAAAGGCAGCCCTTCCATTGAGGAGTTGAAAGTCCCGAAGACACTGAACTTTCTGCGTGACTCCTCCGTTGCCATTTCATTGACGATGATGATTTTGTTTATCGTTCTGGTGATCATCGCCGGAAAAGCGTTCACTGAAACGCAGGTAAGCAGTGGACAAAATTACATTGTCTTTGCCATTATCCAGTCCATTACTTTTGCCGCCGGTGTGTATATTATTCTGGCCGGTGTACGGATGGTGATTTCAGAAATTGTTCCGGCATTCAAAGGGATTGCAGATAAACTGGTTAAAGACGCCAAACCGGCACTGGATTGCCCAACGGTATTTCCCTTCGCGCCTAACGCCGTCATTATTGGCTTTCTGTCCAGCTTTCTGGCTGGGTTAATCAGCATGTTTCTCTGCCCGCTATTTGGGCTTAGCGTCATTGTCCCCGGACTGGTGCCCCACTTCTTCTGTGGCGCCACCGCAGGAGTTTACGGCAATATTACCGGTGGCCGACGTGGGGCGGTTATCGGTGCCTTTGCCCAGGGGTTACTGATCTCTTTCCTGCCCGCCATTTTATTACCCCTGATGGGAGAACTGGGATTTGCTTCCACCACCTTTGGTGATGCCGATTTCGGTATTGTCGGCATTATCCTCGGGAAAACCATTGCCTTTTTTCATTAAGCACCTTTCTCCTTCAGACCATCTCCTTGATCCTATCATGCCTGCGCAAGCAGGCATTCATGATCCTTATATGAGTGATAACCGCTGCAAATAGCCACCAATGCATTAGAAACGTCTCATAAAGCGACAAATAAAATCGATCTTTAGTAAAAACTCGCTCTCTGATTGGTGCTAAGGTAAAAGCGCAATTGAATTATTAAGCGATAAAAATGCAAATATATGCATTTCTTATGGCTGAGTTAAGTCACTTTCAATTTAGTGAGGTTATCTATACCGTGCTAAGAATCCTGCGGACAGTGCCTGACATTAAAAAAAAATCGGCGACGTCCCACACGCTGAAAGATGATATCTACGGTTTGGCGCTGGGTGTGCTATTTATTGCCGTCGGCCTGAATATGCTGAAACTTTCCGGCATGATTACCGGTGGTATCGCTGGTATTGCGTTGTTGATTTCCTATTTTATACCCCTGCCCATTGGTATTATTTTTATTATTGCCAATATTCCGTTCATGATTTTCTGTTATTTTTCCATGGGTAAGGGCTTTACGCTGAAAACCCTGTTCGTCAATATCGCACTCAGTATCCTAACCCAGGCCATTCCTCATCTG
The DNA here is from genome assembly GCA_030388725.1 of Prodigiosinella aquatilis. Taxonomy (NCBI): domain Bacteria; kingdom Pseudomonadati; phylum Pseudomonadota; class Gammaproteobacteria; order Enterobacterales; family Pectobacteriaceae; genus Prodigiosinella; species Prodigiosinella aquatilis. The sequence continues at coordinate 136,902 of CP128857.1, read as the reverse complement.
ATCATCATCAACTATATCCATCCACTGTTTTCCGCGCTGGTCGGCGGAACATTCATCGGGATGGGGATACTGTCTCTCGCCAGGCATAATGCCTCTGTCGGCGGCACAGGCGCGATCACACTCTGGTTATATAAACGCTTCAATATCAATGCCGGTAAAACCCAGATGCTGCTGGATGTGCTGGTATTTCTGGTGTCACTGGCAAAAATGCCCGCGATGCTGCTGTTCTGGTCAGCCATCAGCGCGCTGGCAATGAATGCCATGTTGATGAATTGGCACAAACCGGGACGCTATCAGGGAAGTAGCGAAGCATCGGAACAAACAGGCAATAACCCGTCAGAAAATCGCAGTCAGCGTAAATAAACGATATCAGGCCATGTTATTGCTGGCACTTGCTCCTTCAGAAAGGCATAAAGCTTATCGATGTCAGATCTTTGCCGAAAAGGGCAAACCATGCAAAAAAATAGCGTTTATAATTATGTTAAAAATCGATGTTTTCCTCTTGAATGCAAATATTTAAATATTAAATTTTCATAGTAAATGAGTATAAAAATCACCCATATGAACGCTAGTTAATTTAAAAAACAGTTAAGAAATCAAGAATAGTGTATTTAAATCATTTTATCTTTCAATATATTTAATTTTGATAACACATCAATAATAGGGTTTGAGATAACATACTTAGTATTAGATTTTGTTTTACAAACTTCACAATGCTTAACCGATGTAGGTTCAAGTGCATCTTCATATTTGTCAAAGTGAGGAGTACCACAAACATTACAATATGTAGTCTCTATCCGAAGCTTGAGATAGTTCTGTATACTTAGCATTTTCATATATTCTGGAAGGATTTCCATTTCACCAATAACGATCCTACCGACTGTTGAATCAAATCTGATACGAGTATTGTCGTAACCGTGTACGTGAATCCCATCTTCCTCTATGGAACCACCAGTCCAAACAATTGCTCTACAGCAAGTCATTAAAGAAACACCTCCACAATACTTATCCAAATCAAGGTTCAATACATGTGTTTTTAATTTAAGCGGAGGATATTCGGTTAATGCTGTAATAGAAGTAAAAACATCTTTTAACCTAGTAGAGAATATTTCATTACTTATCCGGTAAGTTGAATTACAATGGTGGCATTCACCTTTATTTTCACCCACTATATGTGGTAGTTCATTTTCGATAGTCGACCCACAATTTTGGCATTTAACTGATGATATTTTCTTACCAAGCAAATTTGCGACTAGAAAGTTTTTAGCCATTGAATAATCCAGAGAGAAAGATTGATTATTACCCTGTTCCAAGGATTTTATATTTACTCTATCGAAAGTATCATCAATAATTTTCATTCCACCTTTCTTATACCGTGCATGAACATGTATACCCGGTTTTAAGTTTGGATCATTTTCTACTTTAACTGTAGAAAATACAGCTGGATAAGCCGGCCAAATTGCGATGCCGCCAGTGTACTCGCTGAACTCAAGGTCTAATTCTTTTACTGACATTTTACTAGCCTTTTTTAAATTATAATTTGTTAGTTAATATAGTTTCATTCTCTATAGATAATTTCGTTGGCATGAGTAATGAAATACAACTGACAATAATGCCAATGAAGCACCCAAAATGAAAACTAACTGGATGATAGTCAAACTGGATAGATAGACTTCCCATAAACTGTCAAGTACACCAATTACACCGACACATAAAACAACAAGAAAGATCAACGCAAACGATTGCTCTTTTATGAAAAAGTTATGGGTATAACCAAGAGGGCTAACAACCTTCAAAAATTCTCTGAGACTGTGTAAGCTGCCAGTTTCAAGGCCGTCAAAACCATCCACTTCTGCAATAAAATTATTTACATTACATCCTATACATTAAAAACAAAAGTCATGATAAACGTGAACAGGACTAACTATTTTTTATATCACTGCCTGTTATGAAATATGACCACTTTCTACCAATGGATAAAATACTTCATTTAAAAATATAGAGCTCAAAGAGATACTATCTATGTTTTTGCTATTTACCCAAAGAACCTCTTCGATTTCATTACATGGTTTTATATCACCAGAATATTTATTAACCCAAAAAATACTCATCGTCAAAATAACACTTTCGTTACCTGCTGCTGGTGCAGTGAAAATACCATAAGGTGAAATATCTCTCTCTGTAATAGTCACCCCTAACTCTTCTCTTAGCTCCCTAATTAATGCAGACTCAATATTTTCGCCCTTTTCAGGTTTACCACCTGGTGCAAAATATATATCTTTACCTCTTGTCCTCAATACAAGAAGTGAATTTTCTTTAATGAAAATCCCAGCTGATTTTTTCATAACGTTACCTGTTAAATTTTTTCGTAAAAAATATTATGAGCTTTGCTGATTAATGTCAACGTAAGTTATAAATTTTAACTTACCTATTTATGCCAGTCCATGCAGGGTGATTTTTCTATTTATTCAATTATTTTTATTCGAAAGTAACTAATTTTAAGTGTAACTGTAAGCACACTCATTTTAGTTCCACGAGTTTTCTTAGATTTCCAGCTATTCAGTCATCAGAGCACTGGCGATGAACTGGCACAAACCGGGACACTATCAGGGAAGTAGCGAAGCATAGGAACAAACAGGCAATAATCCGTCAGAAAATCGCAGTCAGCGTAAATAAATGATATCAGGCCATGTTATGGCTGGCACTTGCTCTTTCAGAAAGGCATAAAGCTTATCGATGTTAGATCTGCGAGGCGTATTTTCTGACCATACCAGATAATAACCATCACCCGTACTAACTGCCTCATTAAAAGGCGCCATCAACACCCCTTGTTTTAGTGCCTGAAGGCTAAGCACAAGGTCACCCACCGATACACCATGTCCGCTGATGGCAGCCATATTTCCTTGCTCCAACGTGTCAAACACCATACCGCGATGAATATTGATCTTAAGTTCATCACCTGCTCTTTTTAACCAACGCCGCCAGTCTCTACGATCGGGCGAGGGATGAATTAATTCGCACTGATGAAGGTCAGATTTACTATTAAGTGTCAGGGTTGGCGAACATACTGGAATCAACAACTCTTCAAATAGTCTGGCACTGATCGTGCCTTCGCCAAAATGCCCATTCCCCAGCAAAATTGCACAATCATAAGGCTCGTTAGAAAAGTTGATCGTATCGAAGTCCATCCAGACACTGGAGATCTGGACATGAATAGATGAGTTTTCCTCACTAAACGCCGGTAAAATACCCAACAACCAGCGCATTGTCAGTGTGGAAGGTGCCTTTAACCGCAGATCACTGCTATTACTACGGAAAATCTCACAAGCCTTCTCTAGCGTATGGAACCCTTCCCGCAGTTGTTGTGCCAATATTCTACCTGCTGTGGTTACTTCTACACGGGGCCCGATCCGTATAAAAAGCTGACAGCCAAAATCTTCTTCCAGTGTTTTGATATGTCGGCTGACTGCACTGGGAGTAATTGATAACACCTGCGCTGCCTGGGTAAAGGAAGAGTACCTTGCTGCCTGTTCGAAAGCCCTTAACGCATAAAGTGGAGGAAGCCTCCTGACCATGACAGACTCCAATAATGAGTTTTACTCACAGTAAACGACACTTTTTCCCGTTTTTCAACTTTATCAGTTCCCCTGATAATTACCCTACATTGATGAATGTCTTACTTAAGGAAAAAGAACGATGGAATTAAAAATTACCGCTGGCAAACTGCATCAACAGTCTGATATTCAGATGATCGCAAGAGATTATCTCCCAGGACAAATGCAAGAAGATTGGTCAATTAAGGCTTATAGTGAATTCAACAATATACTGAATAATGGTCATTTCCCTTGCCTGTTTGGCAGACATGCTTTTAAAAATACATCATTAATATTCACCTTTGTAGCACAACAGAATCCGCAGTCAGACCTGATAAACAGTATCATGAATTATACGAAATTCGTCAGGGACGTTCCGGTTAAACAGCGTTTATATAGTCCTTTGGTATTATTTTTCGAAAAAAAAGATTTTCAGTGTCTGGCTCAAGAACATGCATTTGCATGGTCTCAGCTTCAGATGATTCACGATAACGATCCCGCCAACTGGCCGGATAACATACCATCAGAGCCGGATAATCATCTATGGTCATTTTGTTTTAATGGCATCGAACTCTTTATTAATATAAGTTGTCCACATCATCTAAAACTTAAAAGTCGTAATTTGGGTAATCATATCGTTTTTATTATTAACCCAAGAAAAAACTTCGATATTCTTGCGAGTAACCAAGATGAAAAGGGTATAAAAGTCAGAGAGCGAATCAGAAATCGAGTTTGCAATTATAACAACGGTATTGTGCCTGATGAATTGGGATTCTTTGGTAGTTCCCATAATTATGAATGGAGACAATATCAGTTGAACGAACCCGGTGATACTGTCTTGCAACGTTGCCCTCTCGTCATAAAACCCAAAAAAAAATAACGAGGAGATCGCGTAATGAATATTCCACTACTGACACTGTATGTGATATCAATTTTTTTGCTAATCATTACTCCGGGCCCGGTTGTAGCGCTTATAATTAATACAACTTCTCGTTGTGGTCATCGGCGCGCCATTCTCACCAGCATTGGCACAAACTGGGCTTCTCTACTGTTAATCGCCATCGCAGCAATGGTCATTGCTGGCGTATTTTCAATCAGTAGAACATTTCTTAATATTATCAGCCTGACAGGCTGCTTATTTCTAGCCTACATTGCACTGCAATCTTTGTATCAGGATTTCAGAAAAAATAATACAACCGAAAACGCAATATCAGATTCAATTCCTTCTGAGCAGACCAACACCGGTTTTATTAAAGGATTTTTGGTTGGTATATCTAATCCCAAAGATATTATTTTTTTCATCTCATTTTTTCCACAGTTCACCGGTATCACTCGCTCTTTCAGTATCAGTATGGTGGTACTTTCCAGTGTGTGGATAGTTATGGATTTCATGATATTACTTTTTTATATTTTCATCACAAAAGGGACGTTTTTCAGCCGAAATAAAAGGAAGGTTTCTATAACTTCATCCATTTTTTTACTATTGGTGGCGATAGCCGGTTTTACTTATACCAGTCATGAGCTGCTCTGCTAAAATGGACAACATTAATTAGCCTCAATATCTTTTCACGGTATCCCTGAGGATGACATTTTTAGTCCTGCTAATTTTTTGAGATCTCCGGTTCTTTTGATCCCGGACTCAATTCAGTGTCACCTTAAATCAGGGTGCTTCGTCAGAACTGCAATTTCACCCGTCGTAAAAAAGGTCAGGATACCGAAGTACCTGACCTGATAATTGAAACTTCCAGATTTTGATCGCTATATAGATAGCTTTCTACACCATCACCTCATAGTAACGAACTCTTCCGATGCCGTCGGGTGAATCGCTACAGTGTTATCGAAATCCTGTTTGGTAGCGCCCATTTTCACCGCCACCGCAAAACCTTGCAGCATTTCATCCATGCCAAAGCCGATACCGTGTATGCCGACAATCTTCTCTTCCGGCCCCACACATACCAGTTTCATACGACATGGCTGACGGTGTTGGGTCACGGCGGTATACATCGCCGTAAACGATGATTTGTACACCTTTACCTGATCGCCATACTGCTGGCGCGCCTGCGGTTCGGTCAGGCCTACGGTGCCAATCGGCGGATGACTGAACACTACAGTCGGAACATTAGTGTAATCCAGATGCTCGTTCGGTTTGTTGTTAAACAGACGCTCAGAGAGACGACGACCTGCGGCAACAGCCACTGGCGTCAGTTCCACCGCGCCAGTATTGTCACCTACGGCATAAATGTTCTGCACATTGGTGTTCTGGAACTTATCCACCGTGATGTAGCCCTGTTCATTCAGCGCAACACCCGCCGCCGTCAGATTCAGGTTATCGGTAGCTGGCTCACGGCCAATCGCCCAGATCAGGCAATCCACTGTATGTTCTGCGCCATTTTCCAGCTGTAGCGTCAGGCTATCATCCGCATTTTTCACCACCGCTTTGGGAATTGATTCGGTATACAGCGTCGGGCCTTCGGTGTTCATCACTTCCAGTAATGTATCAACAATCAGCGGATCAAACTGACGCAACGGCGCGTGCTTACGCACAAACAGGTGTGTTTCTGCACCCAGTGCATTCAGCACACCAGCAATTTCTACCGCGATATAACCAGCACCCACCACCGCTACGCGTTTCGGCAGCGCTTGTAGCTCAAAGAATCCATCCGAATCGATACCATATTCCACGCCGGGAATATTCGGATGGGTAGGACGTCCACCGGTCGCGATTAAAATATGCTCGGCGGTGATGCGCTCACCATTTACTTCTACGGTGTGTGCATCCACAAAGCGGGCGAACCCCTGAATCACATCAACGCTATTTTTACCCAGCACATTGTCGTAAGACTGATGAATACGGTCGATGTAGGCACTACGATTTTTAAGCAACATGTCCCAGTTGAAATGATTCACTGTCACGTCAAAACCGTAATCCGGGCCATACTGATGAATCGCTTCTGCTATCTGCGCAGCATGCCACATGATTTTCTTCGGCACACACCCGACATTAACGCAGGTGCCGCCCAGATACTTCGCTTCAATCAACGCACACTTCTTCCCATACATGGCCGCACGGTTAATCGAAGCAATACCGCCACTGCCGCCGCCAATGGAAAGGTAGTCGTAATGTTTAGTCATCAAGAGATCCATGCCTATGCAAATAAAAAGTTGCTTAGAGTGTAACGCCAGTGATCGCCTTCTCGCAAAGGCCACTTTTGTTATTGCTGAAATAGGGCCATGCTATCCGCTCCGATATTGAACACTGACAGACGACGAATCTATGGTCATTTATTCAGGCACTACCCATTCCACCCGCGTATGACCCGTACCGGCCGGCACCAACACCTGATGCAACCACGGCAGCACACTTTTCATTTGCGCTTCCAGTTTCCATGGCGGATTAATCACGATCATACCGGAGGCTGTCATACCGTGCCGATCGCTATCTGGCAGCACCGCCAGTTCAATTTGCAGGATGTTACGGATACCGCTGGCTTCCAGATCTTTCAGTAGCCGTTTGATATGCTGGCGCAGCACCACCGGATACCACAGCGCATATGTGCCAGTGGCGAAGCGTTTGTGCCCTTCTTTAATCCCTTCCACCACAGCCTGGTAATCGGTTTTCAGCTCATATGGCGGATCAATCAGAATAAAACCACGGCGCGACAGCGGCGGCAGTTGGGAGCGCAGTTGCTGATAACCATCAGCCTTGATGACACGGGCGCGGGAATCTTTCTGGAACTCATTGCGTAACAGCGGAAAATCACTGGAATGCAGTTCGGTGAGATGAATTTTGTCCTGCTCACGCAGTAACTGACGTGCAATCAGTGGTGAACCGGGGTAATAACGCAACTGGCCGCTCGGATTATAAGTACGCACCACGTGCATATAGGGATCGAGCTCGGCGGGAATATCGTCACGCTGCCAGATTTTGGCAATTCCTTCCAGATATTCACCGGTGCGCTCGGCATGTTCGCTTTTCAACTGGTAGCGTCCAGCACCCGCATGCGTATCCAGATACAGGAAGGGTTTTTCTTTTTCCTTCAGCGCAGTGATGATCAGGCTCTGAACGGTATGCTTCACGACATCGGCATGATTGCCAGCGTGAAAACTGTGACGGTAACTTAACATAGTGGTAATGGCTTTCCGATGACTTGATATAAACAAAACAGAGCCTGCGCGGTCCAGACTGCTGGCGAACTCACGAACATACGCACCCATCATTCTGATAAAACAAAAAATTCATTTTGAATCAATGCATTAACTACTAAGACAGAAGAGCGTTATTGGCACAGTATAAACTGTCAGGTGCACAAAATAACCCGCAAATACCGATATACAGCGCTTTTCCTGAAGTTTTGCGCATTTCCCCGCATTCTAAGGTAAAAACCACCAAAAACATGTGCGGTGTTTCGTCACATGATGGAAGATGCTTTCGGGGTGGCCTTTCAGCCATTGATTTTCACAATCTTTGACCGCATCTTAGTGGTTAATCCGCAAGTTATGTCAGCCTTGTCAGTGATAGGACAAGGAATCATCAACGCTATTCAGGACTGCGCCATGACCAATCCATTACTTACCTCGTTTACCCTGCCGCCTTTCTCCCGGATAAAAACGGAAGATATTGTGCCTGCCATACAGGCCGCACTGGATGACTGCCGTCAGGCGGTGGAGCAGGTTGTCGCACAGTCAGGACCTTTTACCTGGGAAACCCTGTGCCAGCCACTGACTGCAAGTGATGACCGACTGGGACGCCTCTTTTCGCCGGTCAGTCACCTGAACTCGGTCAAAAACAGCCCCGAACTGCGCACTGCCTATGAACAGTGTCTGCCGTTACTCTCTGAATACAGTACCTGGGTAGGCCAGCACGCCGGATTGTACCGTGCTTACCGCGACCTACGTGACGGTACACACTACGCGGCACTTAGTGTGGCACAGAAAAAAACCGTGGATAACGCGCTACGCGACTTCGAACTGTCCGGTATCGCCCTGCCCGCCGACCAACAAAAGCGCTACGGTGAAATCACCGCACGCCTGTCCGAATTGGGGTCGCTCTACAGCAACAATGTGCTGGACGCCACTATGGGTTGGTCCAAATTGATCACCGATGTCAGCGAGCTGGAAGGCTTGCCGGAAAGCGCACTGGCAGCAGCCAAAGCGCTAGCAGAGAGCAAAGAACAGAATGGCTGGCTGCTAACGCTGGATATCCCCAGCTATCAGCCCATTATGATGTACTGCGCTAATCAGGCATTGCGTGAGGAGATGTACCGCGCTTACGCCACCCGTGCTTCCGATCAGGGCCCACATGCCGGTAAGTGGGATAACAGCGAGGTCATGGCCGAAGAACTGGCGCTACGTCACGAACTGGCGCAACTGCTAGGTTTCGAGAGTTTTGCCCATAAATCCCTGGCCACAAAAATGGCGGAAACACCACAGCAGGTTATCGACTTCCTGACCGACCTGGCCAAACGTGCCCGTCCCCAGGGGGAACAGGAATTGGCGCAACTGCTCGCTTTCGCCAAAGAACATTATGGCGTGGAAGAATTGCAGGCCTGGGACATTGCCTACTACAGCGAGCATCAAAAACAGCACCTTTATTCCATCAGTGACGAGCAACTACGCCCTTACTTTCCTGAATCACGCGTACTGAAAGGGTTGTTTGAAGTCGTCAACCGCCTGTATGGCATCCGTGCCGAAGAGCGCACGGACGTCGACGTATGGCACCCGGAAGTCCGCTTTTTCGATCTGTTTGACGAAAATGGTGAACTGCGTGGCAGCTTCTATCTCGACCTGTATGCCCGCGAAAACAAACGCGGTGGTGCCTGGATGGATGACTGTGTCGGTCGTCTGCGCAAGGACAACGGCGACATCCAGAAACCGGTGGCATACCTGACCTGCAACTTCAACCGCCCGGTTAACGGTAAACCAGCGCTGTTCACCCATAATGAAGTGACGACACTATTCCATGAATTCGGCCACGGGCTGCACCATATGCTGACTCAAATCGATACCGCTGGTGTCGCTGGCATCAACGGTGTGCCATGGGATGCGGTCGAGTTACCGAGTCAATTTATGGAAAACTGGTGCTGGGAACCTGACGCGTTGGCGTTCATCTCTGGTCATTACGAAACCGGAGAACCTCTGCCACAAGCGATGCTGGATAAAATGCTGGCGGCCAAAAACTATCAGGCCGCACTATTTATCCTGCGTCAGTTGGAATTCGGCCTGTTTGATTTCCGTCTGCATACAGAATACGACCCGGCCAAAGGTGCCCGTATCCTGCCGACACTGGCAGAAATCAAGGCGCAGGTCGCCGTCGTACCCAGCCCAAGCTGGGGCCGTTTTCCACACGCGTTCAGCCACGTGTTTGCCGGTGGTTATGCTGCTGGTTATTACAGCTATCTGTGGGCGGATGTGCTGGCGGCGGATGCCTATTCCCGTTTTGAAGAGGAAGGTATTTTCAACCGCGCTACCGGCCAATCATTCCTGGATAACATCCTGTCTCGTGGTGGTTCGGAAGAACCGATGGAACTGTTTAAACGCTTCCGCGGTCGTGAACCGAAACTGGATGCCATGCTGCACCATTACGGCATTAAAGAATGAAGATAGGCTTGCTGACCGAAGAGGGTGCCGACAGCGGCACCCTCAACGCATTAGCCGAGCGCTGGGGATTAGTTGTCGATCCAAACGCCACAATAGCACTGGTGTTAACGCCACAACGGCTAGAGTTGCGCAAACTGGATGAACCGAAGCTTGGGGCGATTTATGTCGATTTCGCCTCGGGAGCCATGACGCACCGCCGCCGCTTTGGCGGTGGCCGCGGCGAAGCAGTTGCCAAAGCGGTAGGGATCAAAAAGAATTATCTGCCGGATGTGGTGGACGCCACCGCCGGACTGGGGCGTGACGCGTTTATATTGGCATCACTGGGTTGCCGTGTGCGCATGGTCGAGCGTAACCCAATCGTCGCCGCATTGCTGAATGATGGTTTACAGCGCGGTTATCAGCACCCTGAGATTGGTGGTTGGTTACGTGAACGCCTGACGCTGATCCATGCCTCCAGCGTGACCGCACTGGCCGCTATCACCCCACCGCCTGACGTGGTGTATCTAGACCCAATGTTTCCTCACCGACAAAAAAGCGCGCTGGTGAAAAAAGAGATGCGAGTGTTCCAGACACTGGTCGGCACCGATGACGATGCTGATGCGCTACTGGCTCCGGCGCTGGCGCTGGCGAAAAAACGCGTGGTGGTCAAACGCCCCGACTATGCCCCGCCGCTGGCCGGTATCCCGGCACAATCCGCGCTGGAAACCAAAAGCCACCGCTTTGATTTTTATCTGCCACAACCACCTCACCACGAGTGAGGTGACCACATTTGATAACAAACATTCTGATTATAACCCCTCCCCCCTTTTACAAGGGCAGGGGTAACATCATGATCTAAAGTGGGTTAACACCGCCCCTGAAAAAAGGGAGGAGGTCATTTAAATGGCAAAGCAGCTCACTTTGTCAGATATCAGAGCGCATGCCGATAGGTCATAGCGACGAAACCACTGGAGTGACACTCAGTGATGGTAGACCGAGTATCTCGGGCTGAGACGCAACATTATCATCACACTCGTGACGATTATTTGTAGATCCCCACCGTCGGTGTGCCACCCACATAAGCGTAACCGCGGTACATACCTTCACTGTTAAATGGCAAAGCAATATTGCCATAGCGATCAACGGCAATCAGGCCACCGCTACCACCCAGCGCATGTATTTTTTCCATCACTACCCGTTCTGCTGCCTGCGGCAGTGGCATGTTGCCGTATTCCATCAGAGCCGATACGTCATAGGCGGCCACCGTGCGCATAAAGACTTCACCGGTACCAGTACAGGAAACCGCTACAGTCTGGTTGTTAGCATAACAACCCGCGCCGATAATCGGTGAGTCGCCAACACGCCCCACTTGCTTGTTGGTCATGCCGCCAGTCGATGTCGCCGCCGCCAGATTGCCCTCAGCATCCAGCGCCACCGCACCGACAGTGCCGAATTTATGGTTGGGATCGATAGGTTCATCACTGCCTGACGCACTTTGTCCATCATGATCCAGCACGACTTTGCCCGCGCCTTGCTGGGCATTCAGCAGTTGTTGATAGCGCTCTTCGGTAGAAAAGAATGCCTGCTCCACCATCTCCAGCCCTTGCTCACGAGCAAAAGCTTCAGCACCAGCTGCGGTAAACATCACATGCGGACTGCGCTCCAGCACGGCCCGGGCCGCAAGTATCGGATTACGAACATGACTGACACCAGTAATGGCACCAGCATCCAGTGTGCGGCCATCCATCATGCTGGCATCCAGTTCATGCGTCCCCGAATGGGTAAACACCGAACCTTTGCCAGCGTTAAATAACGGACACTCTTCCAGTAGACGAACCGCCTCCGTCACCGCGTCCAGCGCCGTACCACGTTGGGCCAGAATCTCCTGACCACGGCTGATAACCGCCAGCAAAGCCGCACGGTAGCGTTGCTCTTTATCATCACTCATTGATGAGCGGGTCAGCGCCCCTGCGCCACCGTGGATCACAATAACCGGTTTCATTGCATTTCTCTTTTTCAACAGATGAGATTATCGCCAAACGTTAATTCTGCGTGGTGGCCAGATAAGAAAAAGCACACAACAGGCTGATAATACCGGCCATAGTCTGGCTGGTGTAGGTCACCGAAATCGCATCCTGACGCTGTACGCCGGGGATCAGGCAGAACAGATCCGCCAGCACTGGTTTGGCCACCGTCATTTCCAGTTGATACGGTGCCTGTATGCGCGATGTTTTTTCCCGGTGCGCCTTCTGTACCGCTTGTGTGGCGGCGATACGGATAGCCTGGCGGGCCGCTTCCGGGCTGATGGATTCTGCGGCAGTCTGGGAAATAGCCCGTTTCACGCACACATAATCCGCCGCCGGGTAATAATGTGAAATCCAGTGTTGCAGGGTGTCGTCACCACTCACCAGCCACAGTGGGGTATTCAGCTCAGCCCCGGCAGCGGCATAGATATCGCTTTCGCCCATGACTTCGCCATTGATTTTTACCCGGTAGAAAGCACGGCCATTAATGGTGTGCGCCAACACACCGAATTCGCCGGCGGCACTGTGATAACCGATGAACATCAAGCCATCGAACGGCTGCTGTTGCAGCCCTTCCACCATGGATAATCCACGCGGTTTGCCCTGTACCAACCGGGCACGCGTATCGATGTTCTCTGCACGCAGATTGGTCATCGCCCCATGACTGTCGGCGACCACCACTTCGGTGGCACCACCGGCAAACGCGCCGTCAATAGCAGCGTTCACTTCTTGTTCCATCAGCCCGCGAGCGAGCTGATATTCCGGATTGCCGGGGCTGCATTGCTCCGGACGCATCACACCGGCAATACCTTCAATATCCGCTGAAATAAAGACTCTCATGACTCGTTCCTCAATCGGGAAAAACCTGTACCAGACGATCCAGCACCTGCGTCAGTGTGGGTCGATAGTGTCCACGAAAACCCGTCACTGCTTCTGCCTGTAGCATGGCATCCAGCACGGCATGTTCGGTCGCATCGGCGGCGGCACTCAGTAACGGTTCAAGCTGGGCATCGTCCGGTGGTTGTGGTATCAATCGGGTGGAAAAAGCCACCGCGATATCACCGGAACCGTGACCCCAATAGCTACCGAGCCGACCCAGCCCAGCTCCGGCGCGTTTGGCAATGCGGCTGAGCTGACGCGCATCGAGTGGTGCGTCAGTCGCCATAATAATGATGATCGATCCGGCATCCCGCTGCGGTGCCAGCTCTGGCAGCAGTGGCGCGATAACGTCTCCGGCCTGTACACCATCCAGCGTCAAGGCAGAGAGCGTGCCGAAGTTCGCCAGAACCAGCACGCCCAGCGTGGCATCAAGATCCGCAATCAGGCGTGACGCAGTACCGATGCCACCTTTCAGGCCGAAGCAGCTCATACCTCGACCGGCACCGACGCTGCCGCGTGCAAACATTGCAGCGGCATTATTCAATGCGGACTGCGCTATTGATTCCGTCACCGCCAGTGCCTGAATATCGTTCAGCCAACCGTCGTTGCACTCCAGCGCCAGTGGATTAACGGTGGGCAGTTCACGGCCCAGTTCCGGGTTTTTATGAATAGCATCCCGCACCAGCGTGGTAAACAGCGTGCCAACCGACAACGTATTGCCGAGTAGAATGGGAGTTTGCAACTGTCCCAATTCTTCAATCTGTATCAAGCCCACCGGTTTGGCAAAACCGTTGAGCACCGCCGCGCCGCAAGGCAACGGTTGAAGAAACAGATTATCGCCAGGCGGAACAATAGCGGTGACACCAGTCTGAACTCCGCCATCCGCCAACGTAACATGACCAACACGCACCCCGGCAACATCGCTGATACTGTTGCCCGGCCCGCTGATACCTCGCGGGGAACCCAGTCGGCGCGCATCGCGCCAGCGTTGCAGCAGTGGGGCCAGTCGTGCCTGTTGGTAGCAAGTCATGTCGATATCTCAGCTTTTCAGTTTTGGATCCAGCGTATCACGCAGCGCATCACCCAGCAGGTTGAACGCCAACACGGTGAAGAAAATCGCCAGACCGGGGAATACGCTGACATGCCACTGTCCGGCCATCATCGAACTGCGGCTCATGGCCAGAATGTTGCCCCATTCCGGCACATCCGGTTCCGGGCCGAGACCGATAAAACTCAGGCTGGCCGCCGTGATAATGCTGGTGCCGATACGCATGGTGAAATAGACGATCACATTGGACAACGTACCCGGCAAAATATGACGCAGCAGGATAATACGATCCGGCGCACCGGCGCAGCGTACTGCCTCCACATAGGCGGCTTGTTTGAGCGACAATGTGGACGCTCGCACAATACGGGCAAATACCGGTACGCTGAATACCGCCACCGCAATAATTACGTTATTCAGACCTGGCCCGAGGATCGCGACCACCGCAATCGCCAGCAGCATGCCGGGAAAAGCGAATAGCACATCCGAACCACGCATGATCAACATATCCGCCCAACGGCCGTAGTAGCCTGCCAACAGACCGAGCACAATGCCCACCAGCATACCCAGCGTGACAGAGAAAATACCGATATACAGCGAAATTCGTGCACCATAAATGATACGACTCAGCACATCGCGCCCCAGATCATCGGTCCCCATCCAGTGGCTGAAAGACGGTGGTGAGGAGAGCGCCATCCAGTCCGAGTCCATCGGGTTATAAGGTGCCAACCAGGGCGCAAAAATCGCCATCAAGACCAACAGAAGAATAAAACCACCGGAAATCAGCGCCGTCGGATTGCGAATAAAGGCGTGAAAAAAATCGCTCCACGGTGAACGGATAGAGCTTTCGTCAAGAGATACCGCCACAGCGGGCTCAGCAGGAAGATTCATCGCAGCTCCTAACGTAAGCGAATTGCCGGGTTGACCACCGCATACAGCAGGTCTACCAGCAGATTAATAAAAATGAACTCAAACACAAATAACATCACCAGCGCCTGAATAACCGGCTGGTCTTGTGTTTTGATTGATTCGATCAGTAACCAGCCTAGTCCCGGCCAGTTGAATACGCTTTCCACTACAATCGAACCACCGAGCAGAAAACCAAACTGCAACCCCAGCATGGTGATTACCGGAATCAACGCATTACGCATTACGTGTTTCCAGGTCACCAACCGGTTGCGCAACCCTTTAGCCCGGGCAGTACGCACATAGTCTTCTTGTGTTACTTCCAGAAAAGCGGAGCGGGTGAAACGAGCCATCACAGCCGCCACCGAGGCACCCAGCGTCAACGCAGGCAGAATAATATCCGATGGGCGGTTATAACCGCTGACAGAAAACACCCCAAACGGCATGGCAACAAACTGAATCAGCAGCAAGCCGAGCCAGAACGGCGGCATGGAAATCCCACCTACCGCCATACTCATCAGCGACCAATCCTGCCATTTCCCACGTTTAAGGGCGGATACCACACCGATCAGCAGACCAAGCACCACCGACCAGGCGAACCCGGCCAGGGCCAGCCACATCGTGGGCATAAAACTCTTCTCGATCACGCTCAGCACCGGTTGCTGGGTACGATAAGTGACACCCAGATCTCCATGCGCCATACCGCTCAGCCAGTGGATATATTGCTCTGGCAGCGGGTCATTCAGCCCCAGATGTACGCGGGCCGCTTCCACCGCTTCAATCGGCGCATCAGGCCCGGCGTAAGTTCGTGCCGGATCGCCCGGCAACAGTTTTATAAAACCGAACACCAACAGGGAGACCACCAGTAACACCGGGATCATTTCCAGCAAACGTCGGACAAAATAAGCAAACATGGCGTTCTCCCTGCGTGATTACTTGAACTCAGCCTGATCGAAGACCAGCGAACCATCTGCCAGCATGTAAACGCCAGACAGGTTTTTCACTTTACCCACCAGATTGTCCGGTACACCCAGGAATACCATAGGGGCATCTTTCCAGATCAACTTCTGAGCATCGGCGTACGCTGCGGCACGTTTGCTATTATCAGCGGTAGCCAGTCCGGCCATGATGTCTTTATCCACCGCCGGATTGCTGTAGTAAGACACATTGTAGGCTTTCGGCACCCAGGACTCGGTGGCAAACAGCGGACGCAACGCCCAGTCAGCATCACCGGTAGAAGGCGACCAGCCACCGTAATACATATCGAACGCCGCATCCTTCGGATCCTTCACGCCCCACAGTTTCTCGTTACGGGAGCCAGAATCCATCGGCGTGACTGTTACCTTGATCCCTACCTGCGCCAGTTGCTGTTTGAAGAACTGTGCACTACGCACGTAGTCGGTACGGTTAGTGGTCCACAGGTTCAGTTCCAGACCCTTGGCATAACCGGCTTCTTTCAGCAGTTCTTTCGCTTTGGTCGGGTTATAGGTGTAGTTGGGAGTATGCTGGCTGCTGAAGAACTGGACTCGTGGAGCCATCACCGAAGACGCTGGCAACCCCATACCGGCAAAACCGACTTTCAACCAGATGTTACGGTTGATAGCGTAGTTTAATGCCTGGCGTACACGGATATCTTTCAGCGGGGTGTGTTGGGTATTAAGCGCCAGATAGTACAGATAGATGCTGGGATCGCGTTGAATCGCCAGTTTGCTGTCATCACGTACGGCGCTAACCAGATCAGACGGCAGCGGGTAGATCGCATCCGACTGGCCGGATTTCAATGATGCCACACGGGTAGAGTCTTCCGGGCTGGGATAGAAGGTCACGCTGTCTACTTTTGGCCAGCCTTTCTGCCAGTAGTGATTGTACTTCACCAGCTTCACGTCTTTGCCCTGTTGCCATTCTTCAAACTTGAACGGCCCGGTTCCTACCGGATGCACGCGCAGTTGGGCTTCATCCGGATATTGCTTCAGTGACGCCGGGCTATGCATAACGGCAGACGGATGTGCCAACGTGTTGATAAACGCACCGAATGACTGATTGAGATCGATTTTCACCTCGGTAGGAGAAAGCACCGTTACACTTTTAATCATCTTGAACAGGCTGTTGCGCTTCAGACCTTTGGTCTGATCAGCCAGACGATCCAGGTTGACTTTCACCGCCTCGGCGTTAAACGGCGTGCCGTCCTGAAAGGTCACATTTTTACGCAGCGTAATGGTGAACTCGGTAGCATCAGCGTTACCGGTATAGCTCGTTGCCAGGCACGGTATCAGTTTCATCTGGCTATCAAACTGGAACAGCCGCTCGAAAATACCACTTTGCACGGAGTAACTCAGGGTATCGGACGTATCATGTGGGTCGAGTCCGGTGATATCAGCGTACATGGAAATACGAAGATCTTGCGCCTGGGATGCGGCCACCAGACACAATGACAGCCCGAGGGCGACGGCGGATCGGCTAAATAGTAGCTTCATGGTGTCTCTCCTGTAATGTTATGACGTTGTGTTATGCTGTAATGTGTTGTTTTATTTATATAATAACTTGCTTACTTCAACTTACGGTCTCGCTTTCGCTCACCCAGTGGTGCGGGGCAACCTGCCGATAGCGAGTTTTTTCCACCACTTCGCCAATCTTACGCAGCGGTGAGGGGATTTCACTGTCATCCAACTGACGCGCATAGCGCCGGGTAGGATCCGCCACGGGCACGGAAGCCAGCAGGCGACGGGTATATGAATGCTGTGGGTTGTTGAATACCGACTGGCGCGGCCCGATTTCCACAATCTGTCCGAGGTACATCACCGCCACCCGGTTGGCGATACGTTCAACCACCGCCATGTCGTGGGAGATAAAAATCCATGACACACCGGTTTTCTGCTGCAGCTCCATCATCAGATTGACTACCTGGGCTTGAATGGAAACATCCAATGCCGAGACGGCCTCATCAGCGATGATTATCTGTGGTTGTAGCGCCATAGCGCGGGCAATGGCGATGCGCTGACGCTGACCACCGGAGAATTCATGCGGGTAGCGACAAGCATGTTCCGGTTGCAGACCGACACTTTTCAGCAACGCCTGTACCTGAGGCGTGGCTTCCTCCAGTGATTTCACCAGCCCGTGCAGCAATAAGGGTTCGGCAATGGTGAAACCCACCGTCAGACGCGGGTTAAGCGAGGCATACGGGTCCTGAAATACCATCTGCATTTTGCGACGCAACGGCTGGAACGCCCGGTCTTTTATGTCGGCAATTTCCTTCCCCTGGAACAACAAACTTTCGCTCTCGCTGTCTACCAACCGCAGCAATGCCCGACCAGTGGTGGATTTGCCACAGCCACTTTCGCCGACAATCGCCAACGTTTCCCCCGGCCAGACGGTAAAATCGATCTGTTCCACCGCGTGCACCCGATGGGTGACCGTGGACAGAATGCCAGTGCTTACCGGGTAGTAAACTTTCAGTCCGTGAACATCCAGTAGCGGTGGGGTGTCATACTGTGCGGTGATATGATCCTGCTCCGGTTCCGGGTTCTCTTGGCCCAGCAGCGGAAAGCGTCGTGGCCACGCATTGTCTTGCATATCCCCCAGGCGAGGCACCGCAGCCAGCAGCGCCTGAGTATAGGCATGCTGTGGGCGCTTAAAAACGGCTTCCACACTTCCCTGCTCAACCACTTTCCCCTGATACATCACCACCACCCGGTCGGCAATTTCTGCCACCACGCCCATATCGTGGGTGATAAACAGCACAGACATGTCGCCCTGCTGTTGCAGATCGCGCAGGATTTGCAGAATGCGGGCCTGTACGGTGACATCCAGTGCTGTGGTGGGTTCGTCGGCAATCAATAACTGCGGATCGCAAACCAGCGCCTGCGCAATCATCACTCGCTGACGCATACCACCGGAGAGTGAGTGCGGATAGCTGTCCATCACCCGGTCAACATCCGCAATGCGGACTTTGTGCAATAACTCGCGGGCTTTTTTATCCGCACTGACGGCATCACACATCTGGTGGTCAAGTAGCGCTTCGGTGATCTGATCGCCCACTTTCAGCACCGGATTGAGTGAGGTCATCGGCTCCTGAAAAATCATTGACATTTCCCGTCCGCGCAACTGGCGACGAGACTCGCTACTCAGATTCAGCAGCGCATGCCGCTGATTGTCGCGGGCGGTAAAGTGAATATCGCCATGCTCAATCCTGGCAGCCTCAGCCAGCAGTCCCATCACTGTCAGGGAGGTGACAGATTTGCCCGAACCGCTTTCACCCACGACCGCGACCACTTCACCTTTGTTAACGGTAAAAGAGACATCTTTTAGTGCCAGGTGCTTACCGGAACGGCCACTGAAGCTGACGCTCAGGTTTTTGATTTCCAGCACCGGGCGAGGTGCATTACCGGATGCTGTGGCGGCTACCGGTTCAGTTTGCGTGATATCCGTCATCGTCACTCCGGTTGTGTTGCTCATAGCCAGATACGGCCAAGGTTATAGGTTAGGTATGGCGAACTGTCGGCCGCCAGCCAGATAGGGCCATCCAGATCCACGTGTTCAGCGCAAATCGCCACGGGTAACGCCGCTTCCATCGCCAGCGATGAACCTAACATGCAGCCCATCATCAAACGCAGACCGTGCTGTTTCGCTTCTTCCACCATAGACAGCGCTTCCGTCAGACCACCGCACTTATCCAGCTTGATGTTGATCATGTCATAGCGGCCACGCAGCCCGGCAATATCGCCCCGGTGATGGCAGCTTTCATCGGCGCATACGGGGATGGCGTGAGCGAAATCCGCCAGTGCGGCATCGTTACCGGCAGGCAGGGGTTGTTCCACCATCGCTACATGGTAAGCCGCCAGCGATTTCAGTAATGAATCGAGATCCAAACCGCTCCAGGCCTCATTGGCATCGACAATCAGCGTGACATTGGGTGCCACCTGCCGAATCGCCGCCACTTTTTCGAGAATCAGATCACGATCAAGTTTGATTTTCAGCAGCAGCGCACCGCAGGATACCGCATCCTGCGCCATATTCGCCATGTTTGATAGCGTATCGAGACTTAAGGTTTCGGCCGTGATCACTGATTGCGGTGGCTGAATATTCAGGTATTGCCACAATGTCTGTTTGCTCAGTGCCGCATTCAGTCGCCACAAAGCGCAGTCCAGTGCATTACGTGCCGAGCCTGGCGGTAACAGGCGTTGCAGGCCATCGATCGTGATACCGTTCTCCACCGCCTGGTGTACTGCTTGCAGCTGCTGGCTGACGCTCTCGGCGGTTTCCTGGTAATGCGCAGTCGGTGTACATTCACCGCGTCCGATAAAACCACCTTCTTCCAGCGTAACCCGTATTACCGTCACGGCAGTACGAGTACTGCGGGAGATAGAGAAAGGTCGGGCCAGCGGCAGTTCTACCGTTTCAATCTGCATCTGTCGCATCAGCTTATCCTCGGTCTCTCAGCAGTGCGGCGATGTCGTCAATACCAAAACGTATCGGGTCAGTGGCCGGGACACCAAACTGCTGGCTGAGCTGGTCACAGTAATCACGCGCTTCCTGCTCATTGTGGCCGGACGTATTGATGGCAAAACCAGCCAGTTGAACGTCAGGGTTAGTCACCCGTGCAGCCCGCAGGTTGGCTTCTACGCAATCATCCAGACTGACCATCGGCTGATGCGGCAAATGACGCATATGAGGACGGCCCATTTCATGGCACATCACCAGCCAGTGCGGCTGCGCACCGTGAATCAGACCGGTACTGACACCCGCATAAGACGGATGAAACAACGACCCCTGTCCTTCGACGATATCCCAGTGATCATCTTCGTTGGCTGGAGACAAGGCTTCGGCGGCACCGGCAATAAAATCGGCGATCACCGCATCAATAGCGATACCGTCACCCGCGACCAGAACACCCGTCTGACCGGTAGCGCGGAAATCCGCCTTCATGCCTAACGCACGCATGGCCGCTTCCAGTGCCAGTGAGGTATACATTTTGCCGACGGAGCAATCTGTACCGACCGTTAGTACGCGTTTACCGCTGCGTTTTTTACCGCTACCCACGGTAAGCTCCGGCCGCATGTGGCGAATATCAAACAACTGTACCTGATGCTGATCAGCCAATTCCTGCAAACCCGGTACGTCAGTCAGGCGCTGATGCAGACCATTGGCGACATTCATACCGGCAGTGATAGCTTCACATACAGTGACGATCCAGTGTTGTGGAAGAAATCCGCCAGCATTAGCCGTACCCAGGACCAGTGTTTTGGCACCGTGGGCGACAGCGGCCTGAATATTCAGATCGTCCAACCCTAGTGACACAGTGCTGCCCGGCAAACGCAATTGCCCGACACACTGTTCAGGGCGCCAGGAATAAATGCCACGTGCCGTTTTTACCGCTAGCGGATCAGTCACGTCACCAAGGAAAAGCAGGTAAGGTTGAGGAATCAGCATAATGTCTTATCCGTGATCAAATGAGATTGATAAGACTATTCCACGATGCATCTATACTGACGAATACTTGTTTATGAGTGGGGTATAACCTTAGGTTATACCGTGAAAACAACTTAACCCATTGTTAAATAATAATTTAGTGGGATTAAATAACACCAAATAAATGATGGTAATGCCATAACCATACGTTAATGTTATAGCTGTAAAATCGGATTAAAACAGCGATCAAACCAATATACCCACTAGTTTGAAAGATGACGGGTTTACGCAACCCTGATGACTGACATCAATAAAAACCGTATTAAGCCATGGTGATAAGGTGGATGATATTTAGCAATGCTACTAGCAGCGCGGTAGCCACAATGGCTAACGTAAAAAAACGCGCCATGTGAATAGTCAGCCCGGAGCAAGGATGGTTGGTATGCAGGATAAAACGCAATCGCAGTGCGGACCAGATGTACATGACAAGAGTAACCAGTAGCAGCAGTATACCGGCGACCAGCATGACCATCTGATTTTTCATTGATCCGGCTTTCAGCAGCAATACGCTATTCACCAGCATCAGGAATGCGGTGCGGGACCATGCCAGCCCAGTACGTTCAGGCTGTAGACCCGGATCCCGGTGTGAAGTCAGGTTGTTCACCATTCACCTTGCCTTAAATCAGTAAAATGACCAGTGCCAACATCACCGAAATACCGATAATGCAGCTGGCGATCATGATCAACATCCGGGTATAGGGCAGACTTTTTCCGGTACGCATCGCCAATTCATTGGAAACCCAGCGACGATAGGCCATAAATGCCAGCAGTGCCGAGACAAACGAAAGAAAAATAGCCGCACCTTCCCGTACCATTAACGGTGCCAGATTAAGCGCAAACTGATCGATAGCCACTGCGCCAGCCAGAAATGCCATCGCAGTACGGATCCATGCCAGAAAGGTACGTTCATTAGCCAGGGAAAAGCGATAATCCGGCGTACTGCCCTGCTGTTGCCAGGGAATTTTCTTGGGCGATATTCTGGTAGTCTGCGGGGAATCACTCATGGTGTTATCGGCAAGCCTGATAGTAGACGATGCAGGCATTCTACACATCATGAACGCGGCGCTCCACAAC
Source organism: Prodigiosinella aquatilis (assembly GCA_030388725.1). Lineage (NCBI taxonomy): Bacteria > Pseudomonadati > Pseudomonadota > Gammaproteobacteria > Enterobacterales > Pectobacteriaceae > Prodigiosinella > Prodigiosinella aquatilis. The sequence goes on along the minus strand of CP128857.1, from coordinate 114,340 downwards.
CGACAGCCATACCCCATATAACATGGTTGCATAAATTTTCATCTGTCTTGCCGGTAGGCACAGCGCAATGAAGGCCGTATAATGCGCGCCAGTCAATAAACCAGCCGGAGATGAGCCATGCGCCCTGCAGGCCGAAGTGCACAACAAATACGTCCCCTCAAATTAACCCGCAATTACACAAAACATGCCGAAGGTTCGGTGTTGGTGGAATTTGGCGATACCAAAGTCCTGTGTAATGCGACGGTAGAGGAAGGCGTCCCGCGCTTCCTGAAAGGACAGGGACAAGGCTGGGTGACCGCCGAATATGGCATGTTGCCACGCGCAACCCACAGCCGTAATGCCCGTGAAGCAGCAAAAGGCAAACAAGGTGGCCGTACACTGGAAATCCAGCGTCTGATCGCCCGTTCTCTGCGTGCGGCTATCGATCTTAAACTCCTGGGTGAGTACACCATCACGCTGGATTGTGACGTTCTGCAAGCCGATGGCGGTACCCGCACGGCATCCATCACTGGTGCCTGTGTCGCCTTGGCCGATGCCCTCAATGGTCTGGTTGCCAGCGGTCGGCTTAAGAAAAACCCGCTGAAAGGCATGGTCGCCGCCGTATCGGTGGGGATTGTTAACGGCGAAGCGGTGTGCGATCTGGAATACGTGGAAGACTCAGTCGCTGAAACCGATATGAATGTGGTGATGACAGAAGATGGCCGCATGATTGAAGTTCAGGGTACGGCAGAAGGTGAACCTTTCAGCCACGAGGAACTGTTGTCATTGCTGGCGCTGGCGCGAGGCGGAATTGAAACCATCGTCCAGGCGCAGAAAGCGGCATTAGCCTAATCATGTTCTTAAAGCGACCTCGACGGTCGCTTGAGTTTGATGACAAAGTCTATATAGCGACGATAATGAGAAGATCGTAAAGACGCTACAAGCACCTCCCTGTAAGCTCAAGCCGCGCCATCCCTGGCGCGGATGCTTTACTCTTCTTTCTCATTATCGCCGTTCTGACGCTATACGTAGGTTTGTCGACGGTCGCTTTTTTATGGCCCTATAATTTTGCACCATCACAAGGAGATGCATTCATGAAAACCTATCAACACCAGTTTATTGAGTTTGCGCTCAACAAACAGGTATTAAAATTCGGCGAATTTACCCTGAAATCAGGGCGTACCAGCCCCTATTTCTTTAATGCCGGACTATTCAATACCGGTCGTGATCTGGCGTTACTGGGCCGTTTTTATGCTGCTGCGCTGATGGATTCCGGCATTGAGTTTGATGTGCTGTTCGGGCCAGCATACAAAGGTATTCCTATTGCCACCACCACAGCCGTGGCACTGGCTGAACATCATGACCGGGATTTGCCTTACTGTTTTAACCGCAAGGAAGCCAAAGAACACGGCGAAGGGGGCAATTTGGTCGGCAGTCCGTTAACCGGTCGCATCATGTTGGTAGATGACGTGATTACTGCTGGCACCGCCATTCGTGAATCCATGGAGATCATCGCTGCACAGGGCGCTACATTGGCAGGGGTATTGATTGCGCTGGATCGTCAGGAACGTGGCCGCGGTGACATTTCCGCTATTCAGGAAGTGGAACGCGACTATCACTGCAAAGTGATTTCCATCATTACCCTGAAGGAATTAATTGCCTATCTAACGGAAAAACCGGAGATGGCCGACCATCTAACCGCTGTGCAGGCGTATCGCGATCAATACGGCGTATAGCAAGACGAAAGCATATAAGCGATAGTCATCAACGGCGCGATAATCATTGACGACAAGCGCCCGATTCAAACCATTCCAGACATAAAGCTAACACATCTGAGTGGCCAGCAATGGCCAGCGAAGGTCGAATTCCTGTGTGGGAAGGTAGCGAAATTCAGAACGGGTATAACGAGAAAGCATACCTTCACAGAAGGCCAGCAACTGACTGGCCAACAGAGTTTCGTCATGTCTGAAAGACTGTCCACCACGCAATTTATGCTCACGCAAGACCTGTTTTATCTGTGATTCGATACGATCAAACAGCTGGTTAATCCGCCCTTGCAAGCGATCTTGTTCAAACATCAGCGCATGACCAGTAAGAATGCGGGTCAATCCCGGATTTTTTTCTGCAAATCCCAGAATAAGCAGCAATATCAAACGCAGACGGTTAAATGTGTCTTTTTCATCCTGCAGAATCAGGTTGATACGGGTAGTCAGACTGTTTTCAATAAATTCAATCAGGCTGTCAAACATCCGTGTTTTGCTGGGAAAATGCCGGTACAGTGCCGCTTCAGAAACCCCTACATTAGCGGCCAACTTCGCAGTGGTAATACGCTGACTCCCATCACTGGATTCCAGCATTTGCGCCAACACCTGCAAAATTTCCTCGCGACGATTCCCTTTCTTATTTTCTTTCTCTGCCATGTATGAAAGACCCTTGATAAAAAAGTTAACTGACAAACATCAAGTAACGCCACAGTCGCGAAATGCGCTGTGGCTTATATTTTTTGAGAGGTAAAGCGCTGACTACACGTCAGTTTCGGCCAGAATGACCAAAACCACCGTCGCCTCGTTCACTGCTGACAAAATCATCAACCAAGTTAAACTCAGCCTGAACTACCGGTACAAACACCAGTTGTGCAATACGTTCGCCTGGTTCAATGGTGAACAACTGCTTGCCACGGTTCCAGACTGATACCATCAGTTGACCCTGATAATCGGAGTCTATCAGACCCACCAGATTACCCAGTACCACACCGTGCTTATGGCCCAGCCCGGAACGCGGTAGGACAACCGCCGCCAGCGTCGGATCACCGATATGAATAGCCAAACCGGTTGGCACCAGCGTTGTCTCGCCCGCGCCTAGTTCGATAGCGTTGTCCAGACAGGCGCGTAGATCCAGGCCCGCAGACCCTGGCGTCGCATAAGTAGGCAATGGGAACTGTTGCCCAATACGTGCGTCAAGAATTTTTACGTCGATTTTTTTCATCATAACGGCTGACAATCTCGTCAATTAACTGTTGACCCAACAGGCGCTTATTGCACTGCGGCAATGGCTTGTCCCCACCGAGCCAAAAAAGATGTAACGCATTGGTTTCCGTATTAAAACCATGACCGGAAAGAGAAACATCGTTTGCGCAGATGAGGTCCAGATTCTTACGGACCAGTTTCTGCCGCGCGTATTCTTCCACATTACAGGTTTCAGCAGCAAACCCGACAACATAAGGTCGATTTTTATTCATCGCGGCAACATCAGCGATAATATCTGGATTCTTTATCAGGGTAACAGTCATTTCATCACCCTGTTTTTTGATTTTTTCATCCGCCACGGTTTTGGCCCGGTAATCAGCGACCGCCGCGCAACCGATGACAATATGCTGCTGAGGTGCGGCCATCATTACGGCCTGATGCATTTCCAACGCACCGATGACATCAATCCGCCGGACATTGCCGGGGGTTGGTATAGCTACCGGTCCCGCGATCAGCGTAACGTTGGCACCCCGTGCCGCTGCCGCCTGAGCAATGGCAAATCCCATTTTCCCGGAACTGTGGTTGCTGATGAAACGTACCGGATCAAGCGCTTCACGAGTTGGTCCCGCCGTGATCATAATATTGAGGTGTTGCAGATCGTTGACACAAGAAAAAAACTGCTGCGCCCGCGCCACAATATCCAACGTGTCAATCATCCTGCCTGGACCAACATCACCACACGCCTGGCTTCCACTGTCAGGTCCCCACTGTTGGACACCACGTTCTGCCAACTTGCATAGGTTCTCCTGCGTTGGCACAGCACGGTACATCTGTTGATTCATCGCCGGAACCACAACTATCGGTGCTGATGTCGCCAGACATGCGGTGGTTAATAAATCATTAGCCATACCCGCAGCAAGACGTGCAATCAGATCTGCAGAAGCTGGCGCCAGAATCACCAAATCTGCCCATTTTCCCAGCTCGATATGACCCATCGCGGCTTCCGCCCCAGGATCCAGTAAATCATCAGCAACCGGATGACCGGACACGGCTTGCAGGGTTAGCGGTGTAATAAAAGCTTTGGCCGCCGGCGTCATCACCACCCGCACCTCAGCCCCGTTATCACGTAAACGCCGCACCAAATCCGGGCATTTGTAGGCGGCAATTCCCCCACTGATACCCAATACGATATGTTTGCCGGAAAGTCCATGCAGACGGGAAGAATCTGTCATCGTTATATCCGCTTGTCAGCCGAAAGATGCCGTATTTTACCATAAGCATTCCGGGATCTGGCCGTTGTGCTGGATTTTCCCATTATGAGTTTATGTTTGATATGGTGCGAGGCCATATTTACCCCGCACCATACGGATTACCGGCAACGTTCAAAGGCTGGTAAATGGTTATTGTGGGAAGCATCACGCAATTTCTGAAAAACGGCGACGATGTTCTGGTGGGAAGCGACGGCAGGAATTAACGATTTATCATAGAGTTCCCGATTGGCGCTCTCTACATCAACCCCCATTTGACAGGCTTCCCGCAACGTAGCCGGTACCGTGTTTTTCAGGCTGGCATCCCCAAGCAGCGTATTGGGCGGGATCGGAAGATCATAGGTTTGCATGAGATTTTTCAGCATACGCTCATGATTGCGCTCCGCCTTGATAATGTTTCTGAAAGGCATTACCTGACCAAATTTATCGATAACCGCCGCATAAAAGGCTTCGGCGTGATATTCATCGTGTAACGCCGAGAGCAATGCGTCCTGCGCCGGCTTGTCGAGCACGGGTCGTGCCTGAAGTGTTCCGACAGGTAAAGCAGCAGCAAATAACAACATACCGATACAGCAGACTCTTTTCATCATCGCTTTCTCCTGTTGTCAGATCTGAGCCATCATCACCCTAAACACCCGAAGGAGGATGATCTCCATCAAAGCTTAGCCAGCTTTGACATAATCGTAATACAAAACTGCGGGAGGCTTCGCAGCATTGTGATCACGACATCGCCCAGGGCCATCGGGAATGGGATGATAGCGGCGCAATACAGCCAAGGAGAGTGGCAATGGAATGGGATAAAGGAAATGCGCCGCGTGAAAAGCTGGTTAGCTTGGGTGCAGGTGTATTAAGTGATGTTGAGCTGCTGGCGATATTCCTGCGCACCGGCCGACCCGGAATGAACGTGATGCAATTATCGGAAAGTCTGCTGGAACAATTTGGCTCGCTGTATCATCTGATGACGGCAGATCGGGAAAGGTTCTGTTCCGTCCGGGGCGTCGGCATTTCAAAATATACTCAGTTGCAGGCAGTGGCTGAGCTGGCTCGGCGGCTATTTTCCTCACATCTGGCCAGGGAAGATGCCATGCTCAGTTCAGAAGTTACACTGCAATATTTGCAATTGCTGCTGGCGCATCAGGAACGGGAAATTTTCCTGGTCATGTTTTTAGACAATCAGCATCGTGTTATTCGCCATCAGGAAATGTTTGCTGGTACTATTAACGCTGTAGAGGTGCATCCGAGGGAAATTGTGCGCGAAGCGCTGAAGTCCAACGCTGCCGCGCTGATACTGGCGCATAACCATCCTTCGGGAAAAGCCGAGCCTAGTCAGGCTGACCGCGCGATTACCGAACAAATCATCAAAGCGTGTTTGTTATTGGAGATTCGCGTGCTTGATCATCTGATTATTGGCCGTGGAGAACATATCTCTTTTGCCGAGCGCGGGTGGATTTGAAAGATATTTCCACGATCCGAGGGGATCTTTAGCTGTTCGGGACTTGAGCGCTTACGCTTCAAAGCGTATACTACGCCACCTTTGAGAATCTTGGGTGTGGCGTCAAGAGCCTATGTCAGCAGGTTTACCTGATGACAGAGTCTTTTCAGTGAAGTTTGCTGAGATGGGCTCTAAAGCCTGACGAGGCGGCCAACACCCTCTACGAAGCTCGAGCTGATTTGATTTTTGGAGATATAGACATGTCCCGAGTCTGCCAAGTTACTGGCAAGCGTCCGGTGAGCGGTAATAACCGTTCCCACGCACTGAATGCGACCAAACGCCGTTTTCTGCCAAACCTGCACTCACACCGTTTTTGGGTTGAAGATGAGAAGCGTTTTGTAACGCTCCGTGTATCTGCTAAAGGTATGCGTGTTATTGACAAGAAGGGCATTGAAGCGGTTTTGGCCGATCTTCGTGCCCGTGGTGAAAAGTATTAAGGAACTGAATCATGGCTAAAGGTGTTCGCGAGAAGATCAAGCTGGTTTCTTCTGCTGGTACTGGTCACTACTATACCACTACGAAGAACAAGCGTACCAAGCCGGAAAAACTGGAACTGAAGAAGTTTGATCCGGTTATCCGTCAGCACGTTCTCTACAAAGAAGCTAAAATCAAGTAATTTTAGTGGATTACCAAAAACCCGGCTTCGGCCGGGTTTTTTTATATGCATAGCCGGAATGCTTCACGGGGGGAAACATGCCTGAATTGCCAGAGGTTGAAACCAGTCGCCGGGGAATTTCCCCCTATCTTGTCGGTCATACCATTCTCTATGCGGAAGTACGTAATGCCCGCCTGCGCTGGCCCGTTTCCCCGGAAATTCTGTCGCTGAGTGATAAACAGGTACTAAGTGTACAGCGCCGTGCCAAATATCTGCTGATTGAACTCGACAGTGGCTGGATGATCGTGCATCTCGGTATGTCCGGTAGCCTGCGGGTCTTACCAGAATATACCGAGCCCGGTAAGCACGACCATGTTGACCTGGTTATGGATAGCGGTAAGGTATTGCGCTATACGGACCCTCGACGCTTTGGTGCCTGGCTGTGGAGCAATGACCCGGAAAACAGTTCAGTACTGGCACATCTGGGGCCCGAGCCATTAAGCGACGATTTTTCCGGCGATTACCTGCTCACAAAATCCCGCGGGAAGAAAACGCCCGTCAAACTATGGATTATGGATAATAAACAGGTAGTGGGTGTGGGTAATATCTACGCCAATGAATCCCTGTTCAGCGCGGGTATTTTACCTGACAGACCGGTAGGCTCACTGACAGAAAATGAAGCCCATTTGCTGGTAACGATGATCAAGAATGTATTGCAGCGATCCATTGAGCAAGGTGGCACTACGCTGCGGGACTTTCTTCAATCGGATGGTAAGCCGGGCTATTTTGCTCAGGAATTGCAAGTTTACGGCCGCGCCGGAGAGCCTTGCCGACATTGTGGTACGCCGATAGAAACCACCCGACAAGGACAACGCAGCACCTTCTTCTGTCGTCGTTGTCAGCAATAGCACAGTTGGCCGTTATCCCGTGACAGCCTGGAATATGGCCGTGGCACGTTTAAGCCAGTTTCTCACGCAGAGCGTTGTTGATTATATCTGGCAGGAAATGGGAAACATCACCACCGTGCCTGGCAACCTCTTTCACCAGAGAGGAAGAAATAAACGACCACTGTTCTGATGGCATCAGAAAAACGCTTTCCAGGGTTGGCATCAAGTGGGTATTCATCTTGGCCAACTGTAGCTCATATTCGAAATCCGATACCGCCCTCAGACCTCTCACCAAAATGGTAGCTTGTTGCTGTTGTGCAAAGTGCGCCATCAGTTCACTGAAACCGATGACCTCAACATTAGGTAAATGCTGTGTCACCGCTTGCGCCAATGCCACACGTTCATCCAGCGTAAACAGCGTATTTTTGCTCGGACTGGCGGCGATCGCCAAAATCAGGTGGTCAAACATACGTGACGCTCGTGTCAGTAAATCCAGATGACCGTTAGTAAACGGGTCAAACGTTCCGGGATAAATCGCTTTAATCGTCATGATGTTTGTTATGCTGGTTATTCATAGCCCATAAACCAGTATATTTGTTAAACGTGTACTGCGCATTGATTATTGCCAGCAACAATCCCCGCTTGCCATCGAGAAACCCGGCGCGTAGCAACCAGGTTTTCACAAAAGCGCTCAACGTATGGGTAAAAATAGCCATATAACTGCAACGTTTCCCTTGCTGAAAGCGTTCTTTAGCCCAGCTTTCCGCATAACTAAGCTGCTTTTTCTGGAAGACAAAAAAGTCGCGGCACGTCAGATGCTCCAGATCCCCCTGTAGCGATATCACCTGGGCTGAACCATAGTCGAGGGATTCATGTACTGTATTATCGTTATAGCGGTAATGGCTGGGATAAAGCCGGATAACCTCATCGGGATACCAGCCACTGTGACGCATGAAACGTCCCAGAAACAGGTTACGCCGGGCACAACGATAAACCGTTTTATCGTCAGCGGTGGCAAGTACCTTTTCAATCGACTGACGTAAATCCGGCGTAACCCGCTCGTCGGTATCAATCATGAAAATATAGTCGCCACTAGCGTAATTCTGAGCATCCTGACGTTGTTTGCCAAACCCCAGCCACGTATCGTGCTGATAAACATTGGCCCCGTACTGGCGGGCAATCTCAATGGTATTGTCGGTGCTGCCTGAATCCAGTACCACAATTTCATCAACCCACGCTACAGAAGAGAGGCAGTCCGGCAACAAGTCTGCGGCATTGTGGCTGATCAGGACGACAGACAGACGTTTATTGCTCATTATTGGCTCCGCTGAGGCAGGTAAGGCTCAAGAAGCGTAAGGAGACTTCGCAACGCCCCCTGATTTTTGTGCAATACATCTGCGGCATGATGGCCGTAATACATCCGATAATCATCATCCGACAGCAGATTGGTGACTTGTTCTACCAGTGAAGCCGTGTCCTTTACCGTAATCAGCCCATCGGACTGCTGTAAACGAGCGCAAATATCCTTGAAGTTAAAAATATGTGGCCCCATCAGTACAGGAATAGCATGCGCTGCCGGCTCCAGTGGATTATGTCCGCCTCGCTCAACCAGACTCCCACCGACAAACGCGACATCGGCAATACCGTAAAGCAACATCAGCTCTCCCATAGAATCACCAATAACGACATGGGTTGTCGCTGGAGGAATAGCGCCGGTACTGCGCAGGGTGTATTCCAGCCCGGCTTTTTTCACGATACTTTTCGCATCATCAAAACGCTCAGGGTGGCGAGGAACCAAGATCAGCAACAGTCCAGGGAAGGTTTTCAGTAATTCACAATGCGCCTCAATGATGATTTTTTCTTCGCCTTCATGAGTGCTGGCTGCGATCCATACCGGGCGTTGGGAAGCCCACTGACGGCGTAAGGTAACGGCTCTGGCTGCCAGTTCTGGTGTGACGGAAATATCAAATTTCAAGCTACCAGTGACATTCATCTGAGATCGTTTCAGACCCAGGTCTATGAAACGTGCCCCATCTTCTGCATTCTGCACGGCAATTAACGTGATACGTCGCAGCAGCACTCGCATGAATTTACCCAGTTTTTTATAACCCGCCGCTGAACGCGCGGATAAACGGGCATTAGCAATGATCAGAGGAATTTTCCGCTGGTGCAGCGCCGTAATCATATTTGGCCACAGCTCGGTTTCCATCACGATAACCAGTCGGGGTTGTACATGTTTGATAAAACGCGCCATGGCGCCAGGCAGATCATAGGGAAGATAAACGTGGTAAACATCTTTACCAAACGCCGACATCGCGCGTTCGGAACCGGTGGGCGTCATGGTGGTTACGGTAATGGGCAAATCAGGATAACGGTAACGTAGTGCGCGCACCAATGGCACCGCAGCCAGGGTTTCCCCCACTGAAACAGAGTGCAGTAGTATACCCGCCGGTTCTACCTTATCTTTGTAGAAACCGTAACGCTCACCCCAACGTTTACGGTAGGCAGGAATTTTGCGGCCCCGGAGCCAAAGACGTACCCAGATCAACGGCTGGATAAGGTAAAGAAGAAATGTATACAGCGATTGTAACATAATCATCTATATTTATAGTTTGAGATAGCGAATTCTATATATTTACAGCGGCTAAATCTATCATTTTAAACTGTGCTTAAGGTAATAGCGGATTTTACCAAGAAAACAAGTAATTGAAAGCATCGACGATTCAGAATAATAAACATAATTCAGCATGACTGTGGTATGAAGGCATGTCTTTTTACCTCCTAAAAAAGGGCCACATCGATTTCTGAATAAAAGGAAGAATATAATCTTCATATTAAAGTTAATAACATTTCAAATCTATTTAAACTAACTCAACATATTAATTACAGACTGATTGTTATTTCATGCGATACAACAGTATTTTCTTATTTCAGCCAGTAAGGCTAGACAGTTCAGGTTGCCAGTTATCACGAAAAAATAGGTAAACCATCAATAAACAACATTCATAATCCTTGAATCCGAAATGTCGTTGAAAGGGTGATTTGACAACACTTTGTGCAGGATTATTCGATACTGTTCATGTATTATGTGCGCCTTACGATTAAGATTAATCAGATTAAGGTATAAAAGATGTTAGAAACATCTTTAAATATATTACATACCGAGTCCTCATGTGGATGGGGTGGTCAGGAAATCCGTATTCTCACTGAATCGCAGGGAATGATGAAGCGTGGCCATCAAGTCACCATTCTTTGCTGTGTTCATTCCAATATTTACCGCGAGGCACAGAGCCGGGGAATCCCGGTTGTCGGGCTACCGATTGAAAAAAAACGCCTTGTGGCGTTGTTTGCCATACGTCATTGGTTAAAGCGGCACGGTAGTGAATTCGACATCATTAACACCCATAGTTCTACCGATGCCTGGTTGGTGGCGGTAGCGAGCCTGACATTGGGGATGAAACAGACACCCCCAATGGTAAGAACGCGGCATGTTTCCACCGACATCAATAACTCGTTTACTACGCGCTGGCTCTATCTGCGGGCGACCCGTCATATTGCAACGACTGGGGAGCGTTTACGCCAGCAGTTGCGCGCTGATAATCGCTATCCACTGGATCATATGACGTCGGTTCCCACCGGTATCGACCTTGCCTACTATCGCCCTACCGACAAACGCGTCGCCTGTCAGAGTATCGGGGTACCAAACCAACCTACACTGGGCATTCTGGCTACCATGCGTTCATGGAAAGGACACGCTTACCTGTTGGAAGCATGGAAAAAATTGTCTCAAGACTATCCACAGTGGCAGTTATTGATGGTCGGTGATGGTCCCCAACGTGCGGCACTGGAACAGCAGGTAGCACAGATGGGTATGATCGGACGCATTGTTTTTCTCGGTAATCGTGACGACGTGCCTGATTGTCTAAATTGCATGGATTTATTCGTTTTACCCTCTTATGGCAATGAGGGCGTTCCGCAAAGCATCATGCAAGCCATGGCGTGTGGCCTGCCGGTTGTTTCCACCACGGTAGGTGCAATAGATGAAGCGGTGGTCAATGGAGAAACCGGTTTTCTGATCGAGCCCAAAAACGTTGAGCAACTCTATGAAAAACTGGCGCTCCTGATGGGAGATGATGCGTTGCGCACTCGGTTTAGTGAGGCAGCATTGCAACGTGCTGGCTCTTGTTTTGGCGCAGATATCATGCTTGACAGGATGACGACCATTTTTCACGCCAACCTGAAATCACGTAAACACCAATGAGTAAGTTTGCTGCTCGGTTACGTATTTTCCCTCTAGGACTGCTGCAACTGCTTAAAAAGCCGTGGCGCCGCCCGCCGACACAAGTCAGAAGTATTCTCATTGCCCATAATTTATTGTTGGGCGATACCGTGATGCTGACGCCGCTGCTAAGTAAGCTGCGGAAGAACTATCCCGATGCGCGAATTGTTTTACTGTGTAAACGGCCGTTCATGGCGGTTTATCAGTTGAACCCCTATCGGATTGAGGTTCAAGTTTACGATCCTGCATCGGCAGACTCTGTGAGCAAAATTATACAAAGCGGTCCTTATGATCTGGCTATTATCCCAGGGGACAACCGTTATAGTTGGCTGGCTCTGGCGGCGGGAAGCCGCTGGATTGTTGCCCACTCTCCGGCTAAACGTAACGCAAAATCCTGGCCGGTAAATGAGGCGCACCCGTATCCAATAGCACCGATGGCATGGAGTGATGCCGTAGCCGGACTGACAGAGGGTGTCATGCCCGTCCCGTCGTCCTGGCCAATACCTGAGACCGATTTTCCAATACCAACAACACCTTATGTGGTTTTGCATGTCGGTGCCAGCAACCCTACCCGTTTCTGGCCGTCTGAACGTTGGATGGCATTGGCCGACTGGCTGGTTGCACAAGGCTATCTTCCGGTGTGGAGCGGTGGTAAAAACGAGCAGCATATTGTCAACGCTATCGACCCTGATGATCGCTATACAAATTATGTCGGCCAGCTTTCTCTATCGCAGTTACTGGCATTACTGGCAAACTCGCACGGGTTGATTTGTGCCGATACCGGTGTCGCCCACGTAGCGAAATGGATAAATACGCCGACACTGACGCTGTATGGCCCCGGTAATCCCATTGCTTTTGGACCCGGATCGTTTTGGCAAGGAAACATCATCATTGCCACCGGGTTTAATCCTATTGCCTGCCGTGACCAGAAAACCTTGTTTGCCCGACCGTTACCTTGGCTGGAACGTTGCAACCGAAGTGATAATACCTGCAAGAATTTCCAGGATGGTTATTCTGCATGCATGAAAAATATCAGCCTTAATGATGTTCAAACTGCTTTCATCAATTTGTTGAGAAAAAACTAATGTCCCAGTTATCCTTCCACCCACGAAATAGCAGTAATTCTATAATATATTTTTTAATCGCATTCACTATATTCATCAATCCATTACTTGAAGCGCCAAAGAATATTGCCATGGTGCTAACATTACTGGTTGTCATTTATTATGGTATTACTGAGAAAAAGGCCCGTATCTGGTCTGGATGGGATCTGTTTTTTGCGCTGTATGTCATTGCCTATGTGGTTGCGGCTCCTTTTTCGGCCTACCACACTGATCCGACAGCATTAACCGACATTGCACGTTACATGATTTTCGGCTGGATTATTTACCGAGCTGATTTTAATGAACGACAAAAATTAGGGTTAGTATTTTGGGCAGTATTTGGGACATTCATCGGACTGATTTACGGTGCCTGGGATCACTACTATCTGGGCAATGGTCAATACTGGACATTAAATTCAGTCGGCCATGTCAACCACGCCGCCATTTATAATGCCATCATTTGTGGGATGGCACTGACAGTATTATTTACCTACTGGTCTAGATTTACTGCGGGTAAACGTACACTCTGGCTGGCAATGCTGGCACTCAGCCTGGTATACGTGACCTTTGGTGAAAGCCGGGCAACGTTTGGCACAATTATTGCCGTCGTGCTGGCATTAAGCATCGGGTTTGCCAGGAGAGGGAAACGCTTTCTACTCTTACCGATATTCTTCGTTATTGGATTTGTGGGAATTGCGCTATTAAGTAACGCTCGGGTGATCGTTAAACAGGAAAACAATGCCCATGCAGATAATATTCTGAGCTATCGGGCTACTATCTGGCGTTCAGCAATTAACAGTATTGAACAGCACCCACTGTTTGGGGTTGGAAAAGATAATTTTCACTATATTGATATCAAATGGGGTGACAAAACCCCCATATTCAATAATATCTCTCATGCCCATAATCTCTATATTAATGTCCTTGCTGAAAGTGGCATTTGGGGGTTTTTCTGGGTATTTGGATTATTAGGCACAATGGGCATGACATTATTACGCTATTTACCCAAAAAGAATGCACCACTGGCAAGCTGGAATTCCTGGGGAATCACGTGCTCAGCATTAGTAATTACACTGGTCGTCGGGCTGGTAAATACCCCATTTCATCATGAAACCGGAAATTTAACGATGCTATGTTTTGCGTTATGGATTAGTCAATATCGCCAAGATAAACAGCGTTTTATTTAATAAGCATAAAACTCTGCGGAGTGAGCAATACTTGTTAGTCAAGGAACCATGATGTTGGAGGAGACGTGGAATGAGGCAGCCCTATGGGGCCTTATCTCCATGTTTCCTCCAATAATCGGCTTATGTGAACCGTACTACTACCCCAGAATGGTTTTTTATATCAACTGCTGATAGAGATTGAGCATATTTTCACTCAGAAAGTCGAGATCATACTTTCCGACTTGCTCTCTGGCACAATTCCCCATCTCGGAAAAATCACCATCGCAGGACTGAATAACCGCCTGCCGGAGTGCCGCATAATCCAGCGCATCACAGACAAATCCATTTATTCCCGGCTGGATAAACTCTTTGCCACCACACTGCTGAGAGGTTATCACCCCAAGCCCACTGGCCATGGCTTCCAGCACCACATTAGGAAACGGATCGTACAGTGTTGGCAGCAGCAACATATCCGCCGCACCATAGTAAGGACGGGTATCTGGTTGCATACCCATGAAATGTACCCGGTCTGCAACCCGTAACTGTCTGGCAAGCTTCTGATAGTGACGACTGTGCTTATCTTTGCCAACCACGATCAGATGTGGTGAATGTTGGGAAGAAATATTAATGGCATGAATGGCGCCAGCCAATCCTTTACGCTCAAACCCTGAACCGACAAACAGCATAACGGGCACATTATCCGCAATCCCAAGATGCTGACGAACTGCGCGCCGGTAGGTTGCCTTTAATCCCGGTGTAAAAGTCGAGGTATTCACCCCGTTATAAATTAAATGGATTTTTTCAGCCGGGACAGAGAAATAATGGCGAATTTCATCGGCAACCATCTGAGAATTACAAATAACGGCTTTCAGCGCCGGATGCTGGTACATCGCCTGTTCCTGCGCCAGGATGTAACGATGGAAACCAGACCACCACAGAAATTTCCTCTGTATAGGACTAAGTATGCGGGAACGCTGGGTCAGCCAGGATTGATGAACGCCATCCCCTGCCCGGTAAATATGGCAACCGGGAATGCGTTCATGGCTTTGTACCAGATCAAACTCGGCAAAATGTTGCTGGGCGGCGTTGGCAAAAGCGCGTTCACGTTGTATCCGGCCAGTAATCCGCGGGTTACAGATGATAATGTTACGATTAGCCTGTTCACTACCTTCCCAACTGCGGGTAATTACGCTGACATCCAGGACTTTATGGTTGCTCAGCGCATCCAGTGCTCGGGAAACAAAGCGCTCGGCACCACCGTCAGGACGGTATTTCTGCCGCACAATCGCCAGCTTCATCCTTGCGCCTCCAGCAGTGCGGAATCGATGGCAAGCAATACCTGCTGTACGCCAATTTGCTGTAGACAATCGCTGACCTTGCTGCCGCCACAGCCGTCTTTCCCACACGGCCGGCAGGGATGATGATCGGATACCACTACCCGATTAACGGTCATCCAGGGTGCCCATTCAGTGTCACCGCTGGGGCCAAACAACGCGACAACCGGCGTTTGCATGGCTGACGCGATATGCATTGGCACCGAGTCGACACCCAGCAGCAATTGCGCCTTGCCGATCAGGCTGGCGAGTTGCTTGAGGCTGAGTTGGCCGGATAGATCCAGCACCGGATAGGTCAGTTGGGACTTGATATCAGCAATCATCGCCATTTCGTTATCAGCGGGAGATGCGCTGAGTACGATAGTATGCCCCCGTTCACACAAGGTGTTGATGGTTGCCGCCATCGCACTGCTTTTCCAGCATTTAAACAGCCAACGGGACGTGGGATGCACCACAATGAACGATTGCCCTTGCCACTGCTGCGCCCGGAGTTTTTGCTCCAGTTCATGGTCTGCTTCGTCGCCAGGGATGAGTTGCAAACGCCGTTCTTCTCCCTCCGGCTGAATCCCCAGTACCCGCAACGTATCAAGATGGGATTCCACTGTATGACGGCGAGCGACACGGGGTACGCGATACTGAAAGGTTTTCCTCCAGAATGACAATTTGTCGCGACTGGTGTTACGAAAGGTGACGCCCAATGGAATACCCGCTACGCGGGCAATCCAGAAACCACGCATACTTTCCGTCAGATGAATAATCGCGTCATACCGTTGCTGGCGCAGTGTTTTCAGTAATGCCCATTCTTTGGCTATCTGCTTGACCGGACCTAGTTTTTTCCACTTTTTGTCCACCGTGTACAGGTGATCAATATCTGGATGTAACGCCAGCATTTCCGCGGTTTCGGCAAAAACCAGCGCATCAATCTGGGCATCCGGATAACGCTTGCGCAAAATAGAGAACAGTGGCGATGTCAGCAGCACATCACCATGGTGGCGGAATTTGGTAATAAGGATTCGCTTTAATTCAACCTTACTCGATGACGTCACAATAAAACCGCCTCATTCAGTCAGTAAAGATACGCAGTGCTGATAAACATCGGCTGCATGGAGATCCGCCAGATTGCGGCTATTTTCCGGACGGCAGATCTGCTGATTATTACCATAACCACCAATCAACCCGGGGTCAGTCGGACCATACAGCGTGATGTTGGGACGATCCAGCGCAGCCGCCAAGTGGCTCAGCCCTGTATCTACAGAGACGACAACTCGCGCGCCTGCCAGCACCGTCGCCACCTGCTCCAGGCTCAGCCGAGGCAAAACATCCACATACGCGAACCCTTCCGCCAGACTCCGTGCGCGCTGATACTCATGTTCCGCGCCCCACGGCAGTTTGATTCGCAATCCGCTGGGTTGTAGCAACGCTATCAATTCACGCCAGTGTGACTCCGGCCAGTGCTTTTCGTCACGGGTAGTAGCATGCAGGAAAACCAGATACTGGCCAGCATCCGTCGGCAGGGAAGAAAGAAATCGCGAAGCGATAGCATAATCACCAGTTTCTGTCGGTCGACGATAATTCAAACTGACAGCAAACAGCTCACGGATACGCTCTACCGCGTGTTGTTGCCGGTCAATAAAGTGACGATATTGGTAAAACCAGCTGGCAAGCGGTTCCCGGGCACTTTTCCAGTCCAGCCCATGCTTATTACCCCGCGCCAGACGGGTGACCAGCCCCGCGCTTTTAATCAGCCCCTGAGCATCGATCACCGTATCGTAACGTTTTTCTCGCAGTCGCTGCTTAAAATCCGCTCGTTCCTGACGGATAGCGGCACTGAACCAGTTCTTGCGCCAGCGCCGTAGCGCCACCGGGATAACCCGATCAACGGCAGGATGCCAGGTAGGAATCTGGGCAAAACCTTCTTCTACCACCCAGTCAAACTGAATGCCGGGAATCACCTGCATCGCATCCGTTAAGGCCGGCAGCGTATGCAGAACATCCCCCATCGAGGAGGTTTTAACAATTAACACCCTCATGCTTTTTCCCCGAGCGAGGGCAGATAGCGGGCTAATGCTTCCAGCACCCGTTCTGGCTGGATATCAATCAGGCTCTGATGATAACCCTGTTCGGCATCACCTTTGCGTACCCGGTGATACCCGCTAATCAAGCGAATCACCTCCGCCTGATGCGACAACGGCGGAGTAAAATCAGGGCTGCTGGGCCCGTACAACGCCACCAGTGGCCGATTCAGCGCCGCCGCCACGTGCATTAATCCGGAATCATTACTGACGACGGCATGACAGGCGGTAATCAACACCACCGCCTGATCCAGTGACGTTTTCCCAGCCAGGTTAATACAATATTCCTGGGCGGTATCCGCCAGTGACTGACAAATATCTTCACCCGCCTGATGGTCATTGGCAGATCCGAACAACGCCACCTGAAATCCCCGGTCAATCAGCGTTTGCGCCAGCGCACCATAGTGATAATGCGGCCAGCGTTTGGCCGGGCCGAATTCAGCACCAGGGCAAAAACCGACCAACGGACGAACGTCAGGCAGATTAAAGATAGACGTGACCTCCGCAATCTCTTCATCACCAACCCGCAATTGCGGCCACAGTAATGGTTGCGGCACGTCACTGGCAGCGCGGATTCTCTCCCTGTCATAAGCCAACGCCACATAACGTTGAACCATCAGTGGAAAGGCGGCTTTATTCAGCACCCGCAGATCGTTAAGCAGACCATAACGCATCTCTCCGCGCCAGCCGATTCGCCGGGGAATGGCAGCAAAAAAAGGCACCAGTGCGGATTTTAATGAGTTAGGTAACACATAGGCGCGATCGTAGTGGGTATGGCGCAGTGAGGCACCTAAACGGTAGCGCTCACCCAACGCCAACGTCCCATGTCCCAATGGCATCGACAGTGCCTGGTGAACCTCAGGCATCCGCGCCAATAATGGACGGCACCAGTCCGGTGCCATCACGTCGATGATGGCATCCGGATGTTCGGCTTTCAGGGTGCGGTAAAGACTGTGCGACATCATCATGTCGCCGACCCAGGAAGGTCCGATAACCAGAATTTTCATACCGTTGGCAATTCCTTACGGCAAGCGAGATTACGCGCTGCGGTTCAGCCAGGCCATATAGTCGGCTACACCTTCTGCCACCGTTTTGAACGGTTTATCGTAACCGGCCGCACGTAGTTTGGTTAAATCCGCCTGAGTATAAGCCTGATAACGGCCTTTCAATTTTTCCGGGAAGGGAATGTATTCCACGCTACCTTTTTTGTGGAAATCCAGTACCGCATCAGCCACAGCCTGGAAAGATTCGGCACGACCGGTACCACAGTTGAAAATACCGGAAACACCGTGCTGCCAAAACCACAAATTGACCGCCGCGACATCGCCCACATAGACGAAATCGCGTTGAAAGTTTTCACTGCCGGAAAACAACTTCGGGTTCTCACCCTGATTAATCTGGTTGTTCAGATGAAACGCGACACTGGCCATGCTGCCTTTATGCCCTTCACGTGGACCATAAACGTTGAAATAACGGAAACCACAAATCGGGGAATCAGCCTGCGGCAGAATATCGCGCACATACTGGTCAAACAGGAACTTGGAATAGCCATAAACATTCAACGGCTGTTCATACTGGCGCTCTTCAACAAAATGGTCACTGCGTCCACCGTAGGTCGCGGCGGAAGAGGCATACAGAAACGGGATGCCACGTTCCATACAGTAATGCAACACGTCTTTGGAATACTGATAGTTGTTATCCATCATGTATTTACCATCCCACTCGGTGGTGGACGAGCAGGCGCCTTCATGGAAGACGGCATCAATATCACCCAGATCGTCACCCGCCATGATATTGGCGATAAAATCTTCTTTATCCATATAATCGGTGATATCCAGATCAACCAGATTGACGAATTTGGTGCCATCTTTCAGGTTATCGACCACCAGAATATCCCGATGACCAGCGTCATTCAGGGCCTTAACGATATTGCTGCCAATGAAACCGGCACCGCCAGTAACGATAATCATGGGAATTACCCTTGTTAAACTTGCTGGTAGAGCACCACGCCCTACACTGTCTATGATGGCTATAATAGCATTTCATTTTACTGCAAGCAGCCCGGCGTTACTTTCTCTTGCTTTACCTCATACAACGCACTATCTCTCTCTCTCGTGACCCAGTTTGCATTTTTCCAATCCCTCACCCGTCAGAATAGTGTTTTTCCATTACTTTATGACCTAAATGAAAACGGGCTATTCCTGGGAGAATAATTACTTATGCCATCCTCTTTCTATCAACAAATTACCGCGCAATTAATGGCCGCCCGCACCGAAGGGCTGTTCAAAGAAGAACGCATCATCACCTCCGCCCAGCAGGCAAAAATTACCGTGGCAGACAGCGGTGAAGTCATCAACTTTTGCGCTAACAATTATCTGGGTCTTGCCAATCACCCCGCGTTGATTGAGGCAGCGAAAACCGGGTTGGACAGCCACGGCTTTGGTATGGCGTCAGTGCGTTTTATCTGCGGCACACAGGATATCCACAAAACACTGGAGCATCGTCTGGCGACATTTCTGGGTATGGAGGATGCCATCCTCTATTCTTCCTGCTTTGATGCCAATGGCGGATTATTCGAAACACTGATGGGGCCGGAAGATGCCATTGTTTCCGACGCCCTGAACCACGCCTCCATCATCGATGGGATCCGACTGTCCAAAGCTCGCCGTTACCGCTATGCCAACAACGACATGAATCAGTTGGAAGCCCGACTACAACAAGCAAGAGCAGATGGTGCCCGGCATATCATGATTGCCACTGATGGCGTGTTTTCCATGGATGGCGTGATCGCTAATCTGCGCGGTATCTGCGATTTGGCGGATCGCTATGATGCGTTAGTGATGGTAGATGATTCCCATGCGGTCGGGTTTGTGGGGGAACGAGGTCGCGGTACCCATGAATACTGCCAGGTTATGGACCGGGTCGACATTATTACCGGTACTCTGGGGAAAGCCCTCGGGGGTGCATCCGGCGGCTATACGGCTGGACGTCGTGAAGTTATCGAATGGCTACGCCAGCGTTCACGGCCTTATCTATTCTCCAATTCGCTGGCGCCGGCTATTGTCGCAGCATCTATCAAGGTATTGGAACTGCTAGAGGAAGGACAGGAATTGCGCCAGCGTTTGTGGCAGAACGCCAGCCTGTTTCGCCAGAAGATGACTGCCGCTGGCTTTACATTGGCAGGAGCCGATCACGCCATTATTCCGGTGATGCTGGGTGAGGCCCAGTTAGCGCAGGATTTTGCCGCGGCGCTGCAACGCGAAGGTATTTATGTTACCGGCTTCTTCTATCCGGTGGTTCCCAATGGACAGGCTCGCATCCGTACCCAGATGTCTGCGGCCCATACGCCACAACAAATTGAGCAGGCAGTGGATGCGTTTATCCGGGTGGGCACACGTCTGGGTGTGATTAACTGAGAGAATAATCATCATGAAAGCATTGGCGAAACTACAGCCGGAACCGGGAATATGGATGACGGACGTCCCTAAACCGGAACCGGGACATAACGATGTGATGATCAAAATCCGCAAAACCGCCATCTGCGGTACGGATGTGCATATTTATAACTGGGATGAATGGTCGCAGAAAACCATCCCGGTCCCGATGGTGGTAGGTCATGAATATGTCGGCGAAATTGTGGCTATCGGGCAGGAAGTGGATGGTTTTCACATTGGCGATCGAGTCTCCGGAGAGGGACATATCACCTGCGGTTACTGCCGTAACTGCCGGGCCGGACGTCGCCATCTGTGTCGTAACACCATCGGTGTGGGCGTTAATCGTCCGGGTGCATTTGCTGAGTATCTGGTCATTCCGGCGTATAACGCTTTTCGTATTCCAGATAATATTCCCGATGATATTGCCGCCATTTTTGATCCTCTGGGTAACGCGGTACATACCGCACTGTCATTCAACCTGGTGGGAGAAGACGTACTGATTTCCGGTGCCGGACCGATTGGTGTCATGGCCGCCGCGATTTGCCGTCATGTCGGTGCTCGTCATGTGGTAATAACTGATGTGAATGACTACCGACTGGGGCTGGCCCGTCAGATGGGTGTCAGCCGGGCAGTGAATGTCGAACGTGAAAAACTGACTGATGTGATGCAGGAACTGGGTATGTCGGAAGGGTTTGACGTCGGTCTGGAAATGTCTGGTGCACCGACAGCGTTTCGCTCCATGCTATCGGTAATGAACCATGGTGGTCACATCGCCATGCTGGGCATTCCGCCACAGGCCATGTCGGTAGACTGGAGTGACATCATTTTCAAAGGGTTGATGATAAAAGGTGTTTATGGCCGTGAGATGTTTGAAACCTGGTACAAGATGTCCGCGCTGATTCAGTCAGGACTGGATCTCTCACCCATCATTACCCACCGTTTTACCATTGATGAGTTCCAACAAGGCTTTGATGTGATGCGCTCCGGCCAGTCCGGGAAGGTTCTCCTTAACTGGGATTAACGTTGATGAACGCCAACCGGGCTGCTGCACGAAGTAGCCCGGGAAATTTATTCCAGCCAGGTTTGCCAGCGCTGTTTGATATAGGTTCCCACATCACTTTGGCCGATGCCTTCTTCCAGCTGTCTGAAGACTTTTGCCTGCGATACCGGTGATAGCGGCCGTTTGACATAGCATTGTCTCACCGGGTGGAACACCGACTTCGACGCAGTGATAATCGGCATCGGCTCATAATACCGTTCCGATTCGTTCAGCAACTGGCTTGGCCGCACCAGCACGATATCTGCTGGCAATGTTGGCAACATCTGCTGCAAAACACGAATGGTCGCAGGACGCGGATGACCGATGGCAATTGCGGAGCCGCGACGCCGGGCAATATCAATCGCACGCATAAACTGGCGGCGGATATCCGCCTCATTCTGCGTATCATCCAGAAAGACGTTACGTTTAATCACCTTGATGCCCGTACCCTGTGCAGCGCGGCTGGCCTGACTGTTGCCAATGGTCATGCTGTCCAGGAAATAGAGTTGATACGCGGTCATGGCCTGCATCACTTTTTGCATCCCTGACAAGCTGGACGTCATGGCGCTGCCCATATGATTGTTCAAACCAACCGCGTAAGGGACATGGTTAACCGCTTCCCGCAGGATGCGTTGAATCTCTGTACTGCTCATATCGGGACGGAGCGTATCTCGTTCCAAAGGTTGCCGACTTATCGGTTCCATTGGCAGATGAATCAAAACTTCCCGCCCTTGACGGTGAGCTTCGATCGCCATCTTGCGGGCATAAGGCGCATTGGGCAGAATCGCGATAGAAATAGCCGTTGGCATAGCCAGCACCTGGTTTTCGTTATGCGGTCGGTAACCGAAATCATCAATGACGATAGACAGTTTTCCCGCCCAAACGGGCTGAGCCAGCAAACAGATACAAATAAAAGACACAACGCGTGAGGCTAGCGGATTCAAGGCGTTACCTTCCTAACCATGGGAGTGGGTTTACCGCCTGCCCTTGGCGTCGAATTTCAAAATAAAGCGCAGGCTGACTTTGCCCGCCACTGGTACCAACCAGCGCAATCGGCTGACCGGCTTTGACCTGCTCACCCACCTTCACCAACGCACTCTGGTTATAACCGTAAAGGCTCATATCGCCTTTGCCGTGATCAATCACGACAACCAACCCGTATCCCTGCAACCAATCAGCCATCAGCACACTGCCAGCGGCAATAGCTTTTACCTCGGTTCCTTCTGCGGCGGCAATCACCAATCCTTTCCAACGCAACTCACCCCGGAGTGGTTCGCCGAAATGGTGCAACATACTGCCCCGTACCGGCCATATTGCCTGACCCGCCGGTTTACCCAACCCACCGATACGCGCCATAAGAGAACGTTCGCTTTCAGTGGGTTTGTAGCTGGAGCCACTGCGCTTGGCCTGTTGCTCTTTTTCCCTGACACGGGCAGCTTCTCTGGCCTCCCGTTCCTCGCGTGCCTTCGCTTCCCGCGCTGCACGGGCTATCTGGTCGCGCAGACGGATTTCATTCTGCCGAAGTTCAGTTAGCTGCTGCTGGTCTTTTTTCAGAGAAGTTTCCAGACTACCTAACGTTTTTTGACGCTCACTTCTCGCCTGCTCCAGTGTTTTCTGCTGCTGCTGTTGGTTACCAAGAAGATCTTTTTGTTGCAACTGTTTCTGTTCCAACTCCTGCTTTTCGTCCGCCAGTTTCGTCCGCGTCTGTTGCAGGTCAGTAATGGATTGCTGGCGAGCTTTATTCAGATAGTCAAAGTACGCCAGTATGCGTTCACTTCGCTGACTTTCTGCGCCACTGAGAATCAGTTGAAAGGCGCTGTGTTGGCCCTGCCGGAATGCGGCATCCAGTTGTTGCGCCAGGATATGTTCCTGGGTCTTCTGCTGTGCCTGCAATTTGGTAATAGAAGCATTCAGTGCGCTGATATCTTTATTCAGACTTTCCAGCGTATGGCGGGTTTCACGTAATTGACGAGAGCTGTGAGCAATGGACTGTTCCTGCTTTTTCAACTGATCCAGCAGGGCGCTGCGTTGTTGTTGCTGTTGTTTAACGCTTTTCTCTTTTTCGGCAATGTTTTGCTGAATCGACTTGAGCTGTTGTTGATTATCTTTACTCCAGCCACTGCATGGAAATAATAATACGCCAACGCAAAGCGCACTGGCGCAATGGATTAGCAACTTATTACACCCTGTTGCTCGCAACTGTACACAGAACGCTTCTTTACTCATGACGAAAGATTATTCCACGATGAACAGCGGCTTACCAGTTGTCTCGCTCTGGATTTCTATTTCCATACGTGACAAGCCTTTTCCGTAGTCAGGTGCATCCACCAGACTTCAGACACATCAATAATAGATAAATGGGAGGATCTACGCATAAAATGAGCCATCTGGCCGGTTTTATGCCAGTGTTTTTATGTCTTGCGCCGCAGATTCAGTGTGCGATGTTGGCTTACTGGCTGTAATTGCGGTATCGCGCAGGTATACTCAGAAACCTTATATTTGTTGCTTAACTAAATTTCCGGAGTCGTTACACCCCATGCAAGATATTATGCCATTCATTAGCAAGCACTCAATCTTGGTCCTGGCCTGGGTTGGCCTGCTGGTTGCCGTCATTGTGCTTACTGTAAAAAGTAGCCTTTCCAAGGTAAAAGAGGTGGTTCGTGGTGAAGCGATCCAACTGATTAACAAAGAAGATGCGATTGTGGTCGATATTCGCAATCGTGATGACTATCGTCGCGGGCACATTGCCAATGCGATTAACCTGATCCCCAACGACATTAAAAGCGGCAATCTGGGTGAGCTGGAAAAACATAAGTCTCAGCCAATCATTGTGGTCTGCGCCAATGGCTTGTCCTCCCGAGAATCAGCGGAGAACCTGCTCAAGGCGGGTTTTGTACGTGCGATGACGCTCAAGGATGGATTGACCGGCTGGAGTGGTGAAAACCTTCCATTGGTGCGCGGTAAGCAATGATGTATGACGGCCAGGTAAAGGCTATATGCAGGACTAGACTATAATAATGGGTTGGCGTCTACTCTCTGTACCTGTATAGGGTGAAGCACGTCAGGGAAATCTAACAAAGGGTATTATTTAACATGTCTGAACAAAACAACGTCGAAATGAACTTCCAGATCCAGCGTATTTATACCAAGGATATTTCTTTTGAAGCACCAAAAGCGCCTGCTGTATTCCAACAAGAATGGCAACCGGAAGTAAAACTGGATTTGGATACTACTTCAAGCCAATTGGCTGACGATGTTTATGAAGTTGTGCTGCGCGTAACTGTTACCGCCAGCCTTGGCGAAGAAACCGCGTTTCTGTGTGAAGTTCAACAGGGCGGCATTTTCACCGTTGAAGGACTGGAAGGTACTCAACTGGCGCACTGTCTGGGAGCTTACTGCCCGAATCTCTTATTCCCTTACGCACGCGAATGTATCACCAGCCTGGTGTCCCGCGGGACTTTCCCACAACTAAATTTGGCACCGGTCAACTTCGACGCACTGTTCATGAACTATCTGCAACAACAGACAGACGATGAAAGTGCGGCACCGTCTCTGGATGCCTGATGAACGCTGCTGAAGCTTCCATGACCGTGATTGGTGCCGGCTCCTACGGCACCGCTCTGGCTATTACACTGGCTCGTAATGGCCACCGGGTTGTGCTCTGGGGGCACGATCCGGCGCACATTCACGCCTTGCAAACCGCTCGCTGTAATCAGGCGTTTCTGCCAGATGTTCCCTTTCCTGATTCGTTGCAACTGGAAACCGATCTGACTCGTGCCCTGGCGGCCAGCCGCAATATTCTGGTTGTAGTACCGAGCCACGTGTTCGCTGACGTGTTGCGTCAAATTAAGCCACACTTACGTGCCGATGCGCGCGTGGTATGGGCAACGAAAGGACTGGAGGCGGAAACGGGTCGTTTGTTGCAGGATGTTGCACGTGAAGCGCTGGGAAACGATATTCCACTGGCTGTCGTATCCGGGCCAACCTTTGCCAAAGAGCTGGCTGCGGGATTACCGACAGCGATAGCACTGGCGGCAACAGATCGTGAATTTTCTGATGATCTGCAACTGTTGCTGCACTGCGGCAAAAGTTTCCGGGTCTATAGCAATCCTGATTTTATTGGTGTACAGCTGGGGGGCGCGGTAAAAAACGTGATCGCCATCGGTGCCGGAATGTCAGATGGCATGGGGTTTGGTGCCAATGCCCGTACGGCGTTGATTACCCGTGGTTTGGCAGAAATGACCCGATTGGGTGTCGCATTGGGCGCCGATCCTACCACCTTTATGGGAATGGCCGGGCTCGGTGATCTGGTATTGACCTGTACCGATAATCAATCGCGCAACCGCCGCTTTGGCATGATGTTGGGGCAAGGCATGGATGTAGATAGTGCTCAGGCCCAGATAGGTCAGGTAGTTGAAGGTTATCGGAATACCAAAGAAGTGATGGCACTCGCCCAACGTTATAACGTAGAGATGCCGATTACCGAGCAACTCTGGCAAGTTTTATACTGCGGCAAGGACGCTCGTGAAGCCGCACTGAGTTTACTGGGACGAGCCAGTAAAGATGAAAGTCCCCATGTATAACACGACAACACTGATGGGTTTCCGCGAGATGGCCCAATAGTATTTCTACCTGAGCATAAGTAACCGACTAGCGTGGAATGTAGGGTATTTCAGAGGGTTGATGCAATGTCACATGAAGAACTGGAACTGGTCTGGCGAAACATTAAGGATGAAGCCCGCTGTTTAGCTGACTGTGAACCTATGCTGGCAAGCTTTTTTCATGCCACCTTGTTAAAGCATGAAAATCTGGGAAATGCCTTGAGCTATATGCTGGCAAATAAGCTGGCAAACGCTATTATGCCGGCCATTGCCATCCGTGAAGTAGTAGAAGAGGCATACCATGCAAACCCATCAATGATCATGTCCGCAGCCCGGGATATTCAGGCAGTATGTCTGCGTGACCCGGCGGTAGATAAATATTCCACCCCATTGCTGTACCTGAAAGGCTTTCATGCCTTACAAGCCTACCGTATCGGTCATTGGTTATGGAAGCAGGATCGCCAGGCATTAGCCATCTATTTCCAGAATCAGATTTCCGTGTCATTTGGCGTAGATATTCACCCGGCAGCTCATATCGGTTGTGGCATCATGCTGGATCACGCCACCGGCATCGTGATTGGTGAAACGGCTGTGGTGGAAAATGATGTTTCCATTCTTCAGTCCGTTACCCTCGGTGGTACAGGTAAAACCAGCGGTGACCGTCATCCCAAGATCAGAGAAGGTGTCATGATTGGTGCTGGCGCCAAGGTTCTGGGAAATATTGAGGTGGGTCGCGGTGCCAAAATTGGCGCAGGTTCGGTGGTATTACAGCCGGTTCCGCCCCACACCACCGTCGCAGGTGTTCCGGCTCGTATCGTCGGCCGTCCAGACAGCGATAAACCCGCCATGGATATGGACCAGTATTTCAACGGCACCAATCGTAGCTTCGAATACGGTGATGGTATTTAATCCAACGACCGATTAAGTCTGCTTTTCTATCTGACCATCCGAAACCGGGTGGTTTTTATTTTAAAGTTAAAAACCCTTCTAAAAAAACCAGGAGTCAGATCATCTGTCGAATTTCAGTCCTGGAGGCTATTACCTTTGGCGTCAGTAAACGACCAACGACTATCTTTTCAGGCGAAATGCATTCCCGACACTTATCACAACGGCAGTGTGTTTTTTACCTGGCTGTGAGTTTTAACCATTCACACGCCGCTTACCCGAACACAAGTGGACAAGTGGTTTAAATTAATACAAATGTAAACCATGTTGACTGAAATTCATGCGGTAAAGTCTATTACAATAGCGCCTTATACTACGTGTTATTGAGTGAGTCACACTTGTGCCATTACTGATTCTTACTACCATTCTATGGGCTTTTTCATTCAGTCTGATAGGTGAATATCTTGCCGGTCATGTGGATAGCTGGTTCTCCGTGCTGATGCGTGTTGGCCTGGCCGCTCTGGTCTTTCTGCCTTTTCTGCGCTGGCGCGGATATCAGCCTAAAGTCATCGGGTTATATCTGTTAGTGGGCGCATGTCAGCTCGGCATTATGTATCTGTTTGTATTCCAGGCTTATCTCTACCTGTCAGTACCGGAGTTTTTGCTGTTCACCGTGATGACACCTCTTTATGTCACGCTGATTTACGATCTGCTAGGGCATCAGCGTCTGCGCTGGGGCTACGCACTGAGCGCCCTGCTGGCGGTGCTGGGCGCGGCGGTGATCCGCTATGATGGCGTCAATGGACAATTCTGGTGGGGATTGTTGCTGGTACAGGCGGCGAATATCTTTTTTGCAATGGGACAGGTGGGCTACAAACGTCTGATGGAAGTCTACCCCATGCCGCAGCACAGTGCATTTTCCTGGTTTTATCTCGGTGCGCTGGCGGTTTCCGTGGTGGCCTGGTTACTGTTCGGTAATCCCCATAAACTCCCCACCACATCATTGCAGTGGGGTGTGCTGATTTGGTTGGGCATTGGAGCATCTGGCCTGGGATATTTCATGTGGAACTATGGTGCGACACAAGTGGATGCCGGCACGCTCGGCATTATGAATAACTTTCACGTCCCGGCTGGGCTGCTGGTGAACTTTGCCATCTGGCAGGAACAGCCTCACTGGCCGAGATTTATCGTTGGTGCCGCCATTATCATATCTTCGTTATGGGTACACCGGCGCTGGGTCGTGAAGCGTCCCGCACAAACGGTAGATGCTCACAGGCATGCTGACGCGCGGAACGAATAAACGCCTCGATAACCGGTTGGCGCTGCTCGCCATCGCGTACAGCGGCGTACAATCGGCTCCATAAACCTTCTCCCAGGGTTTTGGTTACTATCAAACCCTGGCGTTCAAAACTTTCCACTACCCAGTGTGGTAGCGCAGCAATCCCCATGCGGGCCGACACCATCTGAATCAGCAATAACGTATTATCAACACTTTTCAGCGACGGGCTGACACCAGCCGGTTGCAAGAAATGACGCCAGATATCCAGTCGCTGCCGCTGTACCGGGTAAATCATCAGCGTTTCCTGACTCAAATCTTCCGGCACAATGCGCTCTTTCGCTACCAGCGGATGATCCGGAGCAAGCACCAGACGGACCTCAAAATCAAATAACGGCGCATAGAACAAACCACTGCGCGGCAGAATATCGGAGGTCATCACCAGATCCAGTTCCCCTTGTTGCAGGGCTGGTTGCGGATCAAAGGTCACACCGGATTTGAAATCCATCACCACTTGCGGCCAGCTCTGATGGAAATTTTCCAGCGCCGGGGTTAGCCATTGAATACAACTATGGCATTCAATCGCCAGGCGCAATGTAGTCTGATGCGGCTCATGGCAAGCTTGAAGCGCTTGCTGTATCTGCGGCAGTACCTGCTCGGCCAGTTGTAGCAGAATTTCACCCTGAGGCGTAAACCGTAGCGGCTGACTCTTACGGACGAATAACCGAAATCCTAAACGTTGCTCCAAATCGCTGAACTGATGCGACAGAGCGGATTGCGTTTGATGAAGCTGTGCGGCGGCGGCAGCTAACGATCCCGTATTGTGCAGAGCCTGTAGCGTCCGTAAGTGTTTAAATTCGATCATGAGAGTCCTTCACAGTGACAGTGAATAAATTGCGCTTGTGCTTAATACACTACCTGCGGATTATAGATGTGTAAACATCTGGACGGCTAAATGGGAATCCAAGCATGACAATTTTAAATCACACCCTCGGTTTTCCACGCGTAGGGCTGCGTCGTGAACTGAAAAAAGCGCAAGAAAGCTATTGGGCAGGCAATACCACTCAGGAATCATTACTGGCAGTTGGCCGCGACCTGCGCGCCCGCCATTGGCAACAACAGAAAGACGCCGGTGTCGACCTGCTGCCAGTCGGCGATTTCGCCTGGTACGATCATGTACTGACCACCAGCCTACTGCTGGGTAATGTACCAGCCCGTCATCAGAATGCCGATGGTTCCGTGGATTTGGATACGCTGTTCCGCATTGGCCGGGGCCGTGCACCGACCGGAGAACCCGCCGCCGCCGCAGAAATGACCAAATGGTTCAATACCAACTATCACTACATGGTGCCTGAATTCACCAAAGGGCAGCAGTTCAAACTGACCTGGACACAACTGCTGGATGAAGTAGACGAAGCGCTGGCGCTGGGCCACAAGGTGAAGCCGGTGCTACTGGGGCCGGTCACCTACCTGTGGCTGGGTAAAGTGAAAGGTGAGTCATTTGACCGCCTGACACTGCTGAAAGACATCCTGCCGGTTTACCAACAGGTGCTGGCTGAACTGGCGAAACGCGGTATCGACTGGGTACAGATCGATGAGCCTGCGCTGGTGCTGGAACTGGAAGCCGACTGGCTGGCTGCATTCAAGCCGGCTTACGACACCCTGCAAGGTCAGGTGAAACTGCTGCTGACCACCTACTTTGACAGCATCAGCCAGAATCTGGCGACCATCAAGACACTGCCGGTACAAGGGCTGCATGTCGACCTGGTACATGGCAAAGACGACATCGCCGCACTCAATAACCAGTTACCCGCCGACTGGCTGCTCTCTTTAGGAGTTATCAATGGCCGTAATGTATGGCGAGCCGACCTGAACAACTGGTTTGATCACCTGCAACCGCTGGTGGGTAAACGCGCGCTTTGGCTGGGCAGCTCCTGCTCACTGCTACACAGTCCAATCGACCTCAGCGTGGAAACCCGTCTGGATGATGAAGTGAAAAGCTGGTTCGCGTTTGCCCTGCAAAAATGTCAGGAACTGGCGCTGCTGACCAACGCGTTGAACAGCGGTAACGGTCAGGAACTTGTCGCCTACAGCGCTCCTATTCGCGCCCGCCGCACTTCTCAGCGGGTGAACAATGCAGACGTGGCAAAACGTCTGGCGGCCATCGTGCCACAGGATAGTCAGCGTCTGAGTGCTTATCCGGTACGCGCCAGCGCACAACGTGCTCGCTTCAATTTACCGGCATGGCCAACTACCACCATCGGTTCTTTCCCGCAAACTACGGAAATCCGCAGCCTGCGCCTGGACTTTAAACAAGGTCGTCTGGATAGTCAGAATTACCATATTGGTATTGCAGAACATATCAAGCAGGCGATAGCGGAACAGGAACGTTTGGATCTGGATGTACTGGTGCACGGTGAAGCCGAGCGTAACGATATGGTGGAATACTTCGGCGAGCATCTGGATGGCTTTGTGTTTACCCAGAATGGCTGGGTACAAAGTTATGGTTCCCGTTGTGTGAAACCACCGGTGATTATCGGCGATATCAGCCGCCCTGAACCGATTACCGTTGAGTGGGCGAAGTATGCACAATCGTTGACCGACAAACCGGTGAAGGGAATGTTAACCGGCCCGGTCACTATCCTGTGCTGGTCTTTCCCGCGTGAAGATGTCAGCCGTGAAACCATCGCCAAACAGATTGCATTGGCGCTACGAGATGAAGTGGCGGATTTGGAAAGCGCCGGTATCGGTATCATTCAAATTGATGAACCGGCTCTGCGCGAAGGGTTGCCACTGCATCGCTCTGACTGGAAAGCCTATCTGGAATGGGCGGTAGAAGCCTTCCGTTTAAATGCAGCAGTAGCGAAAGACGACACGCAGATTCACACCCATATGTGTTACTGCGAATTCAACGACATTATGGATTCCATCGCCGCGCTGGATGCGGACGTGATTACCATTGAAACCTCGCGTTCCGATATGGAGTTACTGGAGTCATTTGAAGAATTCGAGTATCCGAACGAAATCGGGCCGGGTGTATATGATATCCACTCGCCGAACGTCCCGAGTGTGGCCTGGATCGAAGCGCTGCTGCGTAAAGCGGCACAGCGTATTCCCGCCGAGCGTTTGTGGGTAAACCCGGACTGTGGCCTGAAAACCCGTGGCTGGCCGGAAACCCGCCAATCACTGGCTAACATGGTGGAGGCAGCTAAACACCTGCGCGAAGCACAGGCCTGATGCTGGATATGAACCGGTGATCATGAATGGGTGCGTCAGGTGCAAAGGAAAGGGAATGCGCGCGGTAGTCACCAAAGGAACCCAGTAGGACAACCGCTCATTACCACCACTGAATAAAACGGGGGAGACAAATGTCTCCCCCGTTTTATTGCCGGAATAGTTCGACGTTAACTGAGACGGTGAAACGCCAGACCGCTACCTCGAATACTGAAATATACCTGTCATCGTTCAACATGCAGGAAAGCGGAATGTATGATTCCGCTTTTCAGAAAGGTATCAAATCACGTTATAACGCGAAAACCATTCCAGCATGCGCTGCCAGCCATCCTGTGCTGATTCGGCATGATAACTGGGGCGGTAGTCAGCATAAAACGCGTGACCCGCATCCGGATAAACGATTATCTCAGCATTCGCATTGGCTGCTCGCAACGCCTGACGCATCGTCTCCACCTGTTCCAGCGGAATACTGTCATCCTGCGCCCCATAAAGGCCGAGCACTGGCGCCGCCAGATCTTTGGCGATATCCACCGGATGATCCGGGTTATTCAGCGTTTTATTACCGGTCATCTTGCCATACCAGGCAACAGCCGCCTTCAACTGTGGATTGTGGGCGGCGTACAGCCAACAGATGCGGCCACCCCAACAAAAACCGGTAATACCCAGTCGGCTGGCGTCACCACCATGTTTAATCGCCCAGTTGGCGGTATGGTCCAGATCAGCCATCACCTGGCTATCTGGCACATTGCTGACCAGACCCGTGATCAATTGCTGAATATCGGTATATTGCTGCGCATCCCCCTGACGAAAATAGAGTTCAGGCGCAATCGCCAGATACCCCTGTTTCGCCAGACGGCGGCATACATCGCGGATATGTTCGTGGACGCCAAAAATCTCCTGTACTACCAGCACCACGGCAAACGGACCCGTTTTGTCAGCCGGTTTGGCGATGTAAGCCGGTAAAGCATCGCCTTGCGAAGGAATAGTGGTTTCCCCGGCAGTGATACCCACGGTATCCGTTATTATCGCGGAAGAAGCCAGCGGTGCGACGGCGGGGGTAAATCCACTCGCTGTCGATGCAGGGATAATCAGTTCATCTGTTTTCATGACACTTTCCTTAAATTAAACCGGGTGATTTCAAGCTTAATACAAATTCTTTCCACGCTTAAAGAATGTACAGCCAAGCGGTGTTGATTCATTATAGGAATAATGCGATTTATCATTCGCTGTCTTACCGGGAAAGTCATGCGGTACTGCTGTAAAAACCATTTACAGCAGTCGGAACCCATTAATAACGTGATTTAAATAACATTACTAGTGCAAATAAAAGGTCGTTACTTTTTAACAAACGACTTATATCACTAAAAACAACAATATCTTGCGCTAGGATCAGATCGGTACCCCGACGTTAATGAATTGCCTGGGAGGCGATGATGTCTGCATCTGATGTGTTTCACCTCGGTTTAACGAAAAATGATTTACAGGGAGCAACGCTGGCGATTGTTCCCGGTGATCCGGGACGGGTGGAAAAAATTGCCCAACTGATGGATAACCCGGTATTCCTGGCGTCACAGCGAGAGTTTACCTCCTGGCGAGCTGAGCTGGCCGGAAAAGCCGTCATTGTGTGCTCCACCGGAATTGGCGGCCCCTCCACATCCATCGCCGTGGAAGAACTGGCTCAATTAGGTATTCGTACCTTTTTACGGGTCGGTACGACCGGCGCCATTCAGCCACATATTGCCGTGGGTGATGTGCTGGTTACCACGGCGGCAGTACGTCTTGATGGTGCCAGCCTGCATTTTGCTCCGCTGGAATTCCCGGCGGTGGCGGATTTCACCTGTACCTCGGCACTGGTGGAGGCGGCTCAAGAGGCAGGAACCACGTTACACATAGGTATCACCGCATCTTCAGATACTTTCTATCCAGGACAAGAGCGCTACGATACGTTTTCAGGCCGTGTAGTACGTCGCTTTCAGGGCTCAATGGCCGAGTGGCAGAGCATGGGCGTGCTGAACTATGAAATGGAGTCCGCCACGTTGTTAACCATGTGTGCCAGTCAGGGGCTGCGTGCGGGTATGGTGGCGGGGGTTATTGTTAACCGCGCTCAACAGGAGATTCCTGATACAGCGACCATGAAACTGGCAGAAACTGCGTCGGTGAATGTGGTACTGGCCGCAGCCAGTAAACTGCTGGCATGATCCGCTACTGATGATACGATAAGCACCGGGCTGGCATAACGCTGGCCTTGATGATCCAATCTCCCTGATTTTCTTACCAACGCCCCGTATTGTGCGTGGCCGTTTTCGATAACGCCA
Source organism: Prodigiosinella aquatilis (assembly GCA_030388725.1). NCBI lineage: Bacteria > Pseudomonadati > Pseudomonadota > Gammaproteobacteria > Enterobacterales > Pectobacteriaceae > Prodigiosinella > Prodigiosinella aquatilis. The sequence continues at coordinate 80,415 of CP128857.1, read as the reverse complement.
AGGAGAGATATGACTGCACCGACATTGCTCCACCCTTCTTTGCTTCCACTTAAAGGCGGAATCAATTTCCGCGATTTAGGCGGTAATCGTACCGCCGATGGCCGCTACATTCGCCACGGAAAACTATTTCGCTCAGGTTCATTAGATTTACTCAGCGAAAGTGATTGTACACATCTGGCCGGCGTTCCGGTGGCTCACGTTATCGACTACCGCGACCCGGATGAAGCGGCACTCCGACCAGATATCCTATGGTCTGGCGCGACCTATCATCCCGTTCCCGCCAATCCGATATGCCATCAAGTGACCGCCAATCTGGAGTCGCTCGGTCAGGAAACCCTGGCAGCGTTTGATTCCCGTGGATTTATGCTGGAGTTATACCGGCATCTGCCGTTTGATAATCCGGCCTACCATCATTTGGTGAAGCTGCTGCAACAGCCGGAGGAAGGCGCACTGGTACAGCATTGTGCCGTAGGAAAGGATCGCACGGGCATAGGGTCCGCACTGATACTATTCGCTTTGGGGGCTGACGAGCAAACGGTACTGGAAGATTACCTGCTGACCGAAACCACTCTGATGCCATTTCGCCAGCAGTTGTTGGAAGAACTGTCCCAGACAATGAATGAAGAAGCGCTGAAGCAGTTCTCGTTTGTGTTATCGACACAAGAGGAATTTCTGGCTACCGCATTGAATGAAATCCGTGTTCGACATGGCTCAATAGACAGCTGGCTGAAACAGGATTATGGGCTGGATCAGCAAGCACGTGAGGTATTGCAGGATAAGTATCTTATCTAGCATGTGCCCAATCAGATGCTGGCGGTGACATTGAACACCCACAGTGGTGAGTGAAAGTGTAGAAATTCCGCCACATAGCCTGCCGTCAAATACCCGTCATCAGGCAATCAATCGCACCAATGATCTCGGGCGCTCAGATTGGTTACGGGTTCGGTCAGTATTTGGATTGGCACACGCGTCACTTGTTGCGTCAATATCACGACATCATCGCCTTACCACTCATGACCCGTTTTTGACCGCTTAATGAGCACGGATTGCCGCTCACTCATCTTACCTCTTCGTGCTCTTCGGGCCCGTTGTATGTTAGCTCCAGGTAAATCCTGGAGATAATAATTATGCAACATGCGATTACGTTCGTTATTGCGACCCTTTGTATCCTGGTGATTTGTTATCGTCTGTACGGTGTCTTTTTTGTACGTAAGGTGCTGCAAGCGGATGATAATGAGGTCACGCCGTCTCATGTGTTTGAAGATGGTAAGAATTATGTCCCGACAAAAAAATGGGTGAATTTTGGTAGCCACTTCGCCGCCATTGCCGCAGCAGGCCCGTTAGTGGGACCGGTGCTGGCAGCACAGTTCGGCTATCTGCCTGGTTTTTTATGGCTGTTGATTGGCTGTGTGGTAGGCGGTGCCGTACACGATACGGTGGTGTTGTTTGCCTCCATGAAGCATCAGGGGAAATCCCTGTCTGAAGTCGCAAAATCTGAGCTGGGCCCGGTTGCCGGTTGGTGTACTGGTCTGGCAATGCTGTTCATCATCACCATTACCATGGCAGGCTTATCGATGGTGGTGGTACATGCGCTGGAACGTAACCCCTGGGGCACGTTTGCGGTGTTCATGACCATTCCTATTGCCATCGGTGTCGGGCTGTGGGAACGGGTGACTGGCAGCATGAAAGGCGCCACCTGGGTCGGTATCGCGGCCATCATGGCGTGCGTTATCGCTGGCCCCTATATCCAAAACTCGGCATTCGGTGAATGGCTGATGCTGAAATCTGAAACCGTCAGTGTAGTTTTGCCGATATACGCCTTCTTTGCCACGGCGTTGCCCGTGTGGATGTTGTTAACCCCGCGCGGTTATCTCTCCAGCTTTATGAAAATTGGTGTCTTCGGCGCGCTGGTGGTTGGTGTGGTGTTTATTAACCCGGAAATCCAGTTCCCGGCGGTAACCCAGTTTATCCACGGCGGTGGCCCGGTTCTGTCTGGCCCGGTATGGCCGTTTATCTCCATTACCATTGCCTGTGGCGCGATTTCCGGCTTCCATGCTTTTATCGGTTCCGGTACGACACCGAAGCAGATTGATAAATGGAGCGATATCCTACCAGTCGGTTTTGGTGCCATGCTGGCGGAATGCGTGGTCGGAGTCATGGCGTTAATCGCCGCTACCGCCCTGCATCCGGCAGATTATTTTGCCATCAACTCATCGGCGGCATCCTGGCAGGCACTGGGGATGAATGTAGTGAATTTGCCGATGCTGAGTCAGGAAATTGGTCTGGATCTGTATGGCCGTACCGGCGGCGCGGTAACGCTGGCGGTAGGGATGACCGATATTTTCATTCGTGTGCCTTGGTTCAGCCATCTGGCCTCGTATTTCTTCCAGTTTGTGGTGATGTTCGAAGCGGTATTTATCCTGACGGCTGTCGATTCCGGTACCCGTGTCGCCCGTTACCTGTTGCAGGATTTTCTGGGGGATCTGTGGGCACCGCTGAAACGGACTGACTGGCTGCCGGGCGCCATTGGCTGTAGCATCCTGGCCTGTGCACTATGGGGTTACCTACTGAATTCCGGTGATATCAACTCGGTATGGGCACTGTTCGGGGTATCTAACCAGTTAATGGCCTCTGTCGGGTTGATTATCGGTGCCACCATTATCCTGCGTCTGGCAACCAAACGTATCTATATGCTGACCTGTGTGATTCCGCTAGCGTATCTGTTTGTCACCGTAAACTATGCGGGTTACTGGATGGTGAAGTACGTTTACTTCAATCCACAAGCCAAAGGCTACAACCTGTTTAACGGTTCCATCTCTATCATTATGCTGGTACTGGGCATGGTGATTCTGATTTCCGCACTGAAGAAATGGCGCGAACTGCTGAGCCGCCCGCAGACGGAACTGAGCAGCCCGGTCACCGCCAATATGTAAGCCGATCAGAATATCCATCCATAAAAAAAGCCGATCAGAATATCCGATCGGCTTTTTCATATCCGGTCAATTCAGCCGGTTCCCCGGTCTGAATACGTTATAAGTTAACCGGTGTTCCGCATACCGGCAGCCACACCGGCAATAGTAACCATCAGCGCCAGTTCCACTTCCGGCTCCGGCTGTTCCTGCTGACGAGAACGGTGCAACAGCTCTGCCTGAAGTACATTCAGCGGGTCAGTGTAAACATTACGCAACGCAATAGACTCGGCAATCCATGGCAAGTCAGCCATCAGATGATCGTCATTGGCGATAGTCAGCACCACGTTGATATCCGCCGCCAGCTGTTCACGCAGTTTTTTACCCAATGGCCACAGTTTTTCCTCCACCAGGCGCTGGTCGTAGTATTCCGCCAGCCACAAATCCGCTTTGGCAAAGACCATTTCCAGCATACCAATACGGGTGGAGAAGAACGGCCAGTCGCGGCACATGGTTTCCAACTGATCCTGCCCGCCGTCTTCAATCACTTTCTGCAATGCCGCACCGGCGCCAAGCCAGGCAGGCAACATCAGGCGGTTCTGCGTCCAGGCGAAAATCCACGGAATGGCGCGTAAACTTTCAACCCCACCGTCGGGACGACGCTTGGCCGGGCGAGAGCCCAGCGGCAATTTACCTAGCTCCAGTTCCGGTGTCGCCGCCCGGAAATACGGTACAAAATCCGGATTATCCCGTACATAACTACGGTACATATCACAGGAAACGCGGGATAACTCATCCATGACATGGTGCCACTCTTTTTTCGGCTCCGGCGGCGGCAGCAAGTTGGCTTCCAGAATGGCGCCAGTATACAGCGCCAGGCTGCTGATAGTGACTTCCGGCAAACCGAACTTGAAACGGATCATCTCGCCCTGCTCCGTTACTCGCAGGCCCCCTTTCAGGCTTCCTGGCGGTTGAGACAACAACGCCGCATGCGCCGGTGCGCCGCCGCGGCCAATAGAGCCGCCACGACCATGGAACAAGGTCAGCGCTATGCCGACTTTCTCGCAGGTTTTGATCAAGGCGTCCTGTGCACGATACTGCGCCCAGGAGGCAGCCATTCCTCCGGCATCTTTGGCGGAATCGGAATAACCGATCATCACCATCTGTTTGCCCTGGATAAAACCGCGATACCAGTCAATATTCAGCAACTGCGTCATGACACTGTCAGCGTTGTTCAGATCGTCCAACGTTTCAAACAATGGCGCCACCGGCAGAGCAAACGGGCAACCCGCTTCTTTCAACAGCAGATGCACCGCCAGCACATCAGACGGTGTACGCGCCATGGAAATCACATAAGCGGCGATGGAACCTTGCGGGGTTTCCGCGATAACGTTACAGGTTTCCAGCACCTCCTGCGTTTCGGCACTCGGTTTCCACTGATGTGGCAGCAGCGGGCGTTTTGAACTGAGCTCACGAATCAAGAACGCCTGCTTGTCAGACTCGGACCAGCTTTCATAGTCACCCAGTCCCAGATAACGAGTGATTTCCGCCAGCGCATCAGTATGGCGGGTACTTTCCTGACGCACGTCAATCCGCACCAGCGGGACACCAAAACAGCGCACACGGCGTAAAGTATCCAGTAATTGACCGTCGGCGATAATGCCCATGCCACAGGCATGCAGAGACTGGAAACAAGCGTAGAGCGGTTCCCATAACTGGTCATTGGTAACCAACAGGTCCTGCGGTCTTGCCCGTTGTTCACCCCTCAGCCGCGCCTCCAGATAATTAAGCGTATTAGTCAACTGGGTACGCAGATTCTTCATGACCGCCCGGTAAGGTTCCTTCTCACTCTCTCCGCCAGCTAACTGTTGTAGCTCCGGCGTACACTGTGTCATGGATAATTCGGAAACCAGGAACTGGATATCACGCAGAAACAGATCCGCCGCCTTCCAGCGGCTGAGCAACAGTACATGGCGAGTGATTGCTGACGTAACGTTTGGATTGCCATCACGATCACCGCCCATCCATGACGTAAAGCGCACGGGAACGGAATCAACCGGTAAGCGATAACCAAACGACTGTTCCAACTGTTCGTCTAACTCACGCAAAAACGCGGGAACACCTTCCCACAGACTATTTTCCACGACCGCAAAACCCCATTTGGCTTCATCCACCGGTGTAGGGCGAATTTTACGGATTTCATCCGTATGCCAGGATTGGGCAATCAGTTGCCGCAGACGACGCATGATCTGATGGCGCTCATAATCAGCCAGATCATTGTGATCCAGTTGCTTGAGGCAGGTGTTCACTTCTACCAACTTATGAATCAGGGTGCGGCGGGTAATTTCTGTCGGGTGCGCAGTGAGAACCAGCTCAATGGAGAGTGACTCCACCGCATCACGGATATTTTGCTCCGTCAATTTGTCGCAGTCTTTCAGTCGCTGAAAGACTTTTGCCAGATTTTCCGGGTTACTGACCGCTTCACCATGGGGCGAGATACTATGATATTGCTCAGCGGTGTTAGCCAGACTCAAAAACTGGCTAAATGCGCGAGCGACTGGCAACAGTTCGTCATTAGACAGATTTTGCAGTGTCGTCAGCAGTTCTTTCCGATGCTTTTCACTGCCGGCACGGGATGACTTCGATAACTTTCGGATTGTTTCAACACGCTCAAGAATGTTTTCTCCCAATGCATCCTTAATCGTATCTCCGAGCAGTTTGCCAAGCATACTGACATTGCTTCGCATTGCGGAATATTGTTCGTTCATATTTACCCTGACCCATCTCTCGTTATTTTGTAAATTTATTACACTCACAAAAAGTGTGGTTGCTGTCTTTTATCTAGCCACGCCCAGCCGTATTCGTCAATTAACGTTCATTACTCTTACAGTTGTACCTTTTTCTAGGGCATAAAGGCAATTTGTGAAATTTAATTACAAAAGCTTGCATATAAGCGAAGCTTATTATTGTGTGATAGTGATCATGTTTTTGGCCTGCACGGTGGCAGGCCGGAAAGTGGTTCAGTGCTGACAGAAATGTTGAATTAACTGGGTAATCAGCGAACGTGTCGGCTGGATAAACGCGGTATCAAGATATTCATCCGGCTGATGCGCTTGATTGATGGAACCGGGCCCCAGCACTAGCGTTGGACACATCGTTTGAATAAACGGGGCTTCAGTACAATAGTTGACCACTTCGGTCGGCACTCCCAGCAGTTTTTCCACCACTTGCGACAATGGGTGATCAGCGGCACATTCGTAACCTGGAATCGGTGGATGCAGTTCACTGACGGTTAAACGCCCCGGCCAGCGCTCACTCACCGGAGCCAGCGCTTCGGTAACCAGCCCGTTAACATCGTTCAATGCCATACCCGGCAGTGGCCGAATATCCATGTGCAAATCACAGCAGGCGCAAATACGGTTAGAAGCATCACCACCGTGGATATGACCAAAATTCATGGTGGGGTAAGGAATATGGAATGCTGGATTGTGATAGCGCTCCTGCAATGTATTGCGCAACACCATCAGATGGGAAATCGCTTCATGCATCAGTTCAATGGCGTTAACCCCCCGCGACGGATCACTAGAGTGGCCGGATTGCCCCTGAACACGAACAGCTTTGGACATATGGCCTTTATGAGCACGCACCGGCTTCAATGACGTCGGCTCCCCGATAATGGCGCAGTCTGGACGCACCAGGGCAGATTCAGAGAAATACTTTGCTCCTGCCATGGTGGTTTCTTCATCTGCCGTAGCGAGGATATATAAAGGTTTGGTCAGCGTTGCCGGGTCAATATCCCGAATGGTATCCAGAATAAAAGCAAAGAAGCCTTTCATATCTGCCGTACCCAACCCATATAACTTATTATCGTGTTCGGTCAAGGTGAACGGATCTCGCGTCCAACGACCATCATCAAACGGAACGGTGTCGGTATGCCCGGCCAGCAGGAGGCCACCAGAGCCTTCCCCGATACGGGCTAACAGATTAAATTTACCATTCGTACCAGGAACCGGCTGAACGTCAACATGGAACCCCAAATCGGTAAACCAGCCGGCTAGCAAATTGATTAAGGTTTCATTACTTTGATCCAGTGCACGATCGGTCGCGCTGATGGATGGAGTAGCGATCAATGCCCGGTACAGCTCAATAAAAGGGGGTAAATTCATCTTCACTGTTGACAGCCTCTGGTTAGGATAGTATCAATATTCATGCATTTATTTTGAATAAAAATACAATAATGCTGGGTAAAAAGATATCATAAGGTTCGGTGTCGTAAAACGCACCGGACGGGTGATTTACCCGGCTTCGTGGGTGAGCAGCGTGGCTGCGCTGATGAACCCTGCTACCTGTTTCACTGAACAAGCAAGAAGGTATACGGATCCCATGCTGAATACGTTGATAGTTGGTGCAAGTGGTTATACCGGCGCAGAGCTGGCACTGTACCTGAACCGTCACCCACAGATGAACATAACCGCTTTAGCGGTTTCAGCGCAAAGTGTAGATGCAGGAAAATTGATTTCCGATCTTCATCCCCAGCTTAAAGGCATTGTTGACTTGCCCGTGCAACCCCTGATCAACGTTGCCGAGGCAGCCAAAGGTGTCGACGTGGTTTTTCTGGCCACCGACCATAAAGTCAGCCACGATTTGGCACCGCAGTTTCTGGACGCTGGCTGTACGGTCTTTGATCTCTCAGGTGCTTACCGGGTACAGGACGCTGAATTTTACCGCCGTTATTACAGTTTCGAACATCAGCATACCGACTGGCTGGCTAAAGCCGTGTACGGACTGGCGGAATGGCAGGCAGAACATATCAAACTGGCCCAGCTTATCGCCGTACCGGGTTGTTACCCCACCGCCGCCCAATTGGCATTAAAGCCATTGGTGGAAGCACGCCTGCTGAACAGCGATCAATGGCCGGTCATCAATGCTACCAGTGGTGTGAGCGGCGCCGGACGTAAGGCCAGTATGACCAACAGTTTTTGCGAAGTCAGCCTGCATGCTTATGGTATTTTTAACCATCGCCATCACCCGGAAATTGAAAACCATCTGGGGATCCCGGTAATTTTCACACCGCATCTGGGTAATTTCCCGCGCGGGATACTGGAGACGATCACTTGTCGTTTGCAACCGGGCGTGACCGCGCAGGATATCGCCGAGGCCTATCATAATGCCTATCACGACAAGCCGTTGGTTCGCTTGTATGCTCAGGGCGCTCCGGCTCTGAAATCCGTGGTAGGGTTACCTTTCTGTGACATTGGTTTCTCCGTGCAGAATGAACATTTGATTGTTGTTGCGACCGAAGATAACCTGCTGAAAGGCGCGGCAGCACAAGCCGTACAGTGCATGAATATTCGTTTCGGATTCCCGGAAACCCAATCTTTACTCTGATAACCCCTTAGAGGCGCAAAGACCCCATGAACCCGTTAATTATCAAGCTAGGTGGCGTATTACTGGATAGCGAAGAGGCGCTGGAACGCCTGTTCACCGCGCTGGTTCAGTATCGTCAACAACATCAACGTCCGTTGGTTATCGTCCACGGCGGAGGATGTCTGGTTGACGATCTGATGAAAAAATTGTCGTTACCCACGGTGAAGAAAAATGGTCTGCGCGTCACACCCGCCGATCAGATCGATATTATCACCGGCGCACTAGCCGGTTCCGCCAATAAAACCCTACTGGCATGGGCAAAAAAACATGATATTAATGCTGTCGGCCTGTGTCTGGCGGATGGCGGCAGTACCGAGGTAACCCAGTTGGATGAAGTGCTGGGTTATGTGGGTAAAGCCCAGGCTGGTTCTCCCATGCTATTAAACACTCTACTGGCGTCAAGCTATCTGCCGATAGTCAGTTCTATTGGTATTACCGCACAAGGCGACCTGATGAACGTAAACGCTGATCAGGCGGCTACCGCAGTGGCGGAAACACTGGGTGCAGACCTGATATTGCTGTCAGATGTCAGCGGTATTCTGGACGGTAAAGGCCAGCGCATCGCAGAAATGACGGCGCAGAAAGCGGAACAGCTCATCATGCAGGGTATTATTACTGACGGCATGATCGTCAAAGTCAATGCCGCACTGGATGCCGCCCGCACGCTGGGCCGCCCGGTGGATATTGCCAGTTGGCGCCATGCCGATCAGCTACCAGCGCTGTTCAACGGTGAACCTATCGGCACTCGCATTGTGGGGTAATAACGACAGCAGCATCCGTTATCCCGTTGCGGGAAGGGCGGTACAGAAAACGCATTATGGAAGCGGGTCAGATCATCATACGGATGGGATTCTACCCGCATTTATTTGAATACCGGGAGTAATGTTATGGCTTTGTGGGGTGGTCGGTTTAGTCAGGCAGCAGATCAGCGTTTTAAACAGTTCAACGACTCACTGCGGTTTGATTATCGTCTGGCAGAACAAGACATCGTAGGTTCCATCGGCTGGTCCAAAGCGCTGGTTACCGTTAATGTACTGAGTGCGCAAGAACAACAACAGTTGGAACAAGCGCTAAATACACTGCTGAAAGAAGTACAGGCCGATCCGGAAGCGATTCTGCAAAGCGATGCCGAGGATATTCACAGTTGGGTGGAACAGCGCCTGATTGAAAAAGTGGGTAATCTGGGTAAAAAATTGCATACCGGACGTAGCCGTAACGATCAGGTAGCCACCGATCTGAAACTCTGGTGTAAAACGCAAATCGATGAATTGATTCAGACTATTCGCCATCTGCGCCAGGCGTTGGTCGTTACGGCAGACGCTAACCAGGACGCGGTAATGCCCGGTTATACTCACATGCAACGCGCCCAACCGGTAACCTTTACACACTGGTGTCTGGCTTATCATGAAATGCTGGCACGAGATGAAAGTCGGCTGGAAGACACATTGAAACGGCTGGATGTCAGCCCGTTAGGGTGTGGAGCACTGGCGGGAACCGCTTATTCCATCGACCGTGAACAACTGGCTGGCTGGCTGGGCTTTGCGTCCGCGACCCGTAACAGTCTGGACACCGTTTCTGATCGCGATCATGTACTGGAACTGCTGGCCAATGCGTCTATCGGCATGGTGCATCTGTCACGCTTCGCCGAAGACCTGATTTTCTTCAACAGCGGTGAAGCAGCCTTTGTTGAGCTGTCAGACCGCGTCACGTCCGGTTCTTCCCTGATGCCACAGAAGAAAAATCCAGACGCCCTGGAATTGATTCGGGGTAAATGTGGCCGAGTGCAAGGTGCCCTGACCGGCATGATGATGACGCTGAAAGGGCTGCCACTGGCGTACAATAAGGATATGCAGGAAGACAAAGAAGGCCTGTTTGATGCACTGGATACCTGGCATGATTGTCTGATGATGGCGGCACTGGTGCTGGAAGGCATCCAGATCAGGCGCCCACGTTGTCAGGATGCGGCAGAGCAAGGCTACGCCAATGCCACAGAACTGGCCGATTATCTGGTTGCCAAAGGTGTGCCGTTCCGTGAAGCACACCATATTGTTGGCGAAATTGTCGTCGAAGCCATTCGTCAAGGCAACGCGCTGGAAGCACTGTCTCTCACTGATTTACAGAAATTCAGTGCGGTAATTACCGAAGACGTTTATCCCATTTTGTCATTACAATCCTGTCTGGATAAACGTACGGCCCAAGGCGGCGTTTCCCCTCAGCAGGTAGCGAAAGCCATCGCCGAGGCGAAACAGCGTCTGGCCTGAATATTGTAAACACCGTGCGGATAGGGTTTAGATACCGGATTACAAGCGACGAACCCCAGCTTGCGCAAGGATGATAGGAACAGTAAGCGTTGCAGTAACTTCAAGGCATAGCATACGCTATGCCTTTCACCTTTCAACAACCGTAAAACGACACGTTACGCCGTTATTCTTCGTCATCATCCCGCAATGGCACAATCAACATATCGATGTGAACGGTATTGATCAGTTGGCGCGCAGATGACATCAGTTTGCTCCAGAAATCCTGATGGTGACCGCACAACACCAGATCCACACCGTATTTCCGAATAGCATCCACTAATACCTGTCCTAAATCACCGCTACCACTCAGCGTTTCAGTAATCGGATAACCTGCATTCTGAGACAGATCTCGCAGTGCATTCTGCGTCTCTTCAGAAATACGCTGTTGCATATCACCCAAATTGACATCAATCAACCCGGTATAAAGATCGGAGTAATTCACATCTACATGAATTAACGAAACTTTAGCATCATACGGCCTTGCCATTGAAACAGCTTTTTCTACTAACACCTTGCTTTCCGGTGACAGATCAACAGCGATAAGAATGTGTTTGTAAGCCATAATAAGCTCCTTCCATAAAGACTAATTAGTGAGTCAGCAGATATTTATCCTGCCAATCTGATAATTAATGGCGATCTGTAGATTAGCACCCTTGAAGAAGAGGGATATGTTCAGCAGATCACAACGCGGTATATTCCACATCTAACAGGCAAAAATCCAATAACCTCTACTAAATATCTTGAAGTTATGGTCTGTACAAGCCGATAAAAAAGCATCAACGTAAAACTACGCTCTTTCTTTAATGAGTGTAGTTTAAAAGTGGCATTTTTTGTGTCCAAAAATTCGACCCGGGATCACAGAGAATAACGATATTTTTTTTCATCAAATAACGACATCAAGACGACGTTATAGTAAAAAAGTGAATTCCTCTTCTACAATAAAGATTGAGGGAAGGTCTGTCATTCCGGCAAGCCACCTTGAGAAAGGAAAGTAGGGGTGAAGAAGACATAAAGGGCTTTCGTCGCGATATTCCATATCCGACCGCCCGATAAAATCGCACAAATAACGTGTGGCATAAATATTCTCAGATGGCTGTTACCGTGATCCGGCAGCATCCAACACGCTGATGAATAACAAACCGGGAGGGGAAGCATGATGAGTACATTTGCGCTTTTCTGGGCCTTATGTGTCGTCTGTATCATCAATATGGCGCGATATTATTCTTCATTACGCGTACTACTGCTGATACTGCGGGACTGTGATCCACTCCTGTATCAATACGTAGATGGAGGCGGTTTTTTTACCTCTCACGGTCAACCAAGCAAGCAAATTCGGCTGGTACGTTATATCTACACCCAACGCTACATTGAACACCACGACCCAGAATTTATCCGCCGCTGCGAACGGGTCCGCGGCCAGTTTCTGCTGACCACCGCGCTTTGCGGACTGGTGATAGTTAGCTTGATTGCCATGTTAATCTGGTATTGATATTGGCATGTCTGGAGGAGGGAAATGCGGGAGTGTCTTTTTGGTAACCTGAAAGTAAAAGGCGACCTTTACAGGGCCGCCTTTCTTGTTCTTCATGGTAAGCACACGGGTTAAATCAGTTTCAACATCAACCAATAGATCACACCAGAAAGTACCAACGATACCGGCAGCGTGAAGACCCACGCCAGCAGGATATTTTTCACAGTCCTGCTCTGCACTCCGCCACCATCAACAATCATGGTTCCCGCCACGGCGGAAGAAAGAACGTGAGTGGTCGATACCGGCATCCCGGTATAGCTGGCAATACCAATCGACAATGCGGCGGTTACCTGTGCGGCAAGCCCCTGCGCATACGTCATGCCTTTCTTGCCAATCTTCTCACCGATAGTCGTGGCTACACGTTTCCAACCCACCATCGTACCCAGTGACAGCGCCATCGCCACAGCGACAATGATCCAAACCGGTGCATATTCGACCGTTTTCAGCAAATCCTTACGAAAATTGCTCAACAAGTGCTGATCTTCTAACGAAGTTTCCGGCAACTTGATGGTGCGATCAATAGAATCAGAAATACACATCAGCAAACGACGCACTTGAGCACGACTGTCGCCAGAGAGCTCATCGTAGCTTTTCAGATTACCCAGCAGACGCATTGTGTGGTCAATTGCCGTCATCACGCGGGAACTATCACAATGAAACCCCGGCAGACCGTTACCAGGAATGGTTTCATTCGGTGACGGAATCAGCGGTTCCGAGAGAGCAATCACGTGCGCCAACTCAGCCCCATGGGACTGGTAATATTCCTGCAGGTTAAACACTGCATCACGGGTGCGGCTAATGTCATAGCCAGAAGCATTCATATTGACGACGAACCCGGCCGGCGCCACACCAATCAGCACCAACATGATAAGACCAATACCTTTCTGACCATCGTTCGCACCATGGGAAAAACTCACCCCCACGGCAGACAGAATCAGCGCAGTACGAGTCCAGAACGGTGGCTTCCGTTTACCATCCTGTTTTTCGCGTTCGGCAGGCGTCATGTGAATGCGCAGCCGCTTTTTATTGCCACTCCAGTAGCGACGTAACAGATACACCAACAATCCAGCCATCACCAGGCCGACAATCGGAGAAAGGATCAACGACAGGAAAATACTGATCATTTTAGGAATGTTGAGCGCATCCACTACCGAAGTATCCGTCAGCAACGCATTGGTTAAACCAATACCGATGATGGAACCGATCAGTGTATGAGAACTGGAGGCCGGCAGACCGAAATACCAGGTCCCCAAGTTCCAGATAATCGCCGCCAGCAGCATGGAAAATACCATCACCAGACCGTGGACAGAACTGACATTCAGCAACAAATCCGTGGGAAGCAGGTGAACAATCGCATACGCGACGCTAAGCCCACCCAGTAGTACACCAAAGAAGTTAAATACCCCGGCCATCACAACAGCAAGCTGTGCACGCATAGCGCGGGTATAGATAACGGTAGCGACCGCATTGGCTGTATCGTGGAAGCCATTAATCGCTTCATAGATCAATACAAACAACAAAGCCAGTATCAACATCAGACCGGTATGAAAATCAATGCCGGCGAATAAATGTAGCATAAGCGTTAGGCCATTAAGTGGTCATGAACGCGGCGCATTATCGGCGACAAGCAGGGGTATGGAAAAGCGAAATATGACATTATTTTGACTTACGTTACGTTAACCTTTTGCGAGAAAACGATTTAATCAATAAAAATCAATACATTATATGTTATTACCAAATTATGTAATTTATTACACTGGTCAGAGCATGCGGTGAACACTACAATTTGCCGCCCTGAAAGGCCATCAGATTGCAGGCCGGGCCGTTATTTGTTACCGGGAGAACAAGCGTGGAACAGTTTGACGTAGTGGTTATCGGTGCTGGTGCCGCCGGGCTTTTCTGTGCCTCACAGGCCGGTCAACGTGGGCTACGGGTGTTACTGGTGGATAATGGTAAAAAACCCGGACGTAAAATATTAATGTCCGGCGGCGGGCGCTGCAACTTCACCAATGTACACACCGAACCGGCTGCTTACTTGTCCCACAATCCCCATTTCTGCAAATCTGCGCTGGCACGCTACACCCAGTGGGATTTTATCGATCTGGTGAACCGCCACGGCATCGCGTACCACGAGAAAACGCTGGGACAATTGTTCTGCGATGATTCGGCACAGCAGATTGTCGATATGCTGATGAAAGAGTGTGAATATGGCAATGTCACCCTGAGGTTGCGTAGCGAAGTGTTATCGGTAGAGAAACAACAACAGTTTCAGGTTCAGCTCACACAAGAGATGGTGCAGACACCCGCGCTGGTGATTGCCAGCGGTGGACTTTCCATGCCAGGGCTTGGTGCCTCGCCGTTTGGTTATCAGTTGGCCCAGCAGTTTGGCATCAACGTACTCCCCACCCGGGCCGCACTGGTGCCCTTTACGTTGCATAAACCGCTGCTGGAACAGTTGCAAACCCTCTCTGGCGTTTCGGTACCCGCCATCGTGACAGCCGAAAACGGCACCAGCTTTCGCGAGAATATTCTGTTTACTCATCGCGGCCTCTCTGGTCCGGCGATCCTTCAGCTTTCCAGTTACTGGCAAGCGGGAGAATTCGTCACCATCAACCTGCTTCCCAGCATCGATCTGGCGGTGCGTATCAATGCGGAACGACTTGCACACCCCAATCAAAGCCTGAAAAACACGCTGGCACAGTGGCTACCCAAGCGGCTGGTGGAATGCCTGCAAGCGCTGGAACAACTGCCGGAGATCACCCTGAAACAGCTTAATCCTGTCCAGCAGACGCAACTGGAGAACACGCTACAACGTTGGCGGGTTCAACCCAACGGCACCGAGGGTTATCGCACGGCAGAAGTGACGCTGGGTGGTGTGGACACGCGAGAGCTGTCCTCCAAAACCATGGCAGCCAACAAGGTTCCGGGACTTTACTTTATCGGCGAAGTGGTGGACGTCACCGGCTGGCTTGGCGGCTACAACTTCCAGTGGGCCTGGAGTTCTGCCTGGGCCTGCGCGCAGGCGCTGGGGTGATTATGCAAGGACAATACGTTAGATTTTCTGTGGGAACAGAATATTAGTTGTCGACATATTAATTGATCATTTTTTGGCAATCACTTAATAGTAGCAATCGCTATAACTATGGAAAGATAAAAAATAAAAATAGAGAATTAAAAATGCATCAATGATGGACAAAGGTTTGATTTATTCAACAATGCCAATAATACCTTGAGAGATAATGCATTAATCTGTTTAATGTAATTGGGTGAGAATAGATCACGAGTAAAAAAGATGAACGTTAACCAAACTCTCAGCCCCGATCTGGACGAGTGGATCAATGCGCAAAATCCTATCGTTTCTATGTCTAAAGAGTATCCAGCGGGCCACAACATTACCTTGCATCAGCACAGCCGTGGACAACTGGTTTATGGCTGCTCCGGGATGATGGAACTGCGCACCCGAGATGAGTATTGGATGCTTCCTCCCCTTCGTGGCGTCTGGATACCACCACAGGTGGATCATGCTATGGTCGCCCGAACTGCGGTATCTTTGCGTACCCTTTATGTCAATATCAAGGCGTTTTCTATTGCCTTGCCGCTTCATCCGATGGGCATTAATGTGTCACCTCTATTACGAGAGTTGCTCGCTCAGGCCTCAAAATTTCATTTAAATTATCCACCAGAAAGTTTTGAATCACGTTTACTTTCATTAACTTTGGAGGAAATGCAACGTTCCGCCGAGAATGGTCTTCGATTACCCATGGGTCGAGACAAACGGCTACGCAGCATCTGTGATGCGCTTTTTGCGCATCCAGGTGATCCACGTTCCTTATCCGAGTGGGCAAATGAGGTTGGTGCAACAACTCGGACACTCACGCGATTATTTCAAAATGAGACGGGAATGCCATTTGTCCATTGGCGTCAGCAGTTACGTATTGTCGATGCAATTCCAAGGCTCATTGCAGGCGAACGCATTAGCCAAATTGCCGATAGTTTAGGTTACAACTCCCAAGGGGCTTTTACCGTGATGTTTAAGCGAGTGACGGGCAAAGTGCCCAGTGATTATTTTAGTTGATAAGTCCGATTCGACGATAAACCTGTCTCATTCAAAAGAAACTAAAAATAGTTAATCCATATACTGTTCTAATTAATAAAAATTAATTGGGGAACAGATGAAAACATCTCGAGTGGCAACGATAAACCACTATCTTCTATTAGTAATCATATCCACTTTTCTACAAGGTTCCTCTTTCGTAAGCACCAAGATAGTTATGAGCGATGTCCCACCACTCTGGACAGCCGCTGCTCGTTTCTTTGTTGCGGCTCTAACGTTATGCCCTTTTGTCTTTTTACTGATGCGCCGCCAACAACTAAAGTTACGTGATCTACCTTGGGTACAGCTTTTCTTAATTGGATCGTTACAGACAACGGGTGTTATGGCATTCCTGAACATTGGATTACTGTCTACGTCTCCCTCTACTGCTGCGATTTTAATGGCAAGCAATCCCTTATTAGTCGTTCCGCTGGCATGGATTTTTCTGGGTGAGCGGTCATCAATGCTGGCGTTGGTTGGATTACTTATCGCTTTTATAGGCGTGATAATTTGTATCGGTATCAGCCATTCCGGAAATGGTATTAATTATGGTGACGGGCTGGTCATGTTGGCATCAGGGTGTTGGGCATGCTCCACGGTGCTTAATAAAAAGTTTGATTTTACCCTTTCACCATGGATAGTAACATTTTGGCAGATGTTGCTTGGAGCCTTGGTTTTGGCAATTGTTGCCATAGTAAGTAAACAACATCCCACGCTGCCTTCCACACCTTATAAATGGGGAATGTTTTTTTGGTTGGCCATCCCAGCTTCAACAGGAGCAATGGGATTATGGTTCGCGGCCCTGAAAATTGGCGGCTCTGTACAAACCAGCGGTTTTTTGTTCCTGTGTCCATTATTTGCTGCATTAATCGCTTTCGCATTGACACGGCAAACCCCAGCGCTGCACGAAGTTATTGGTGGCGTACTAATTGGCGTTGGACTGTATATTATGTCTCGCTGGCGCTATGCCAGCGAGAAAGAGGGGGCCAAACAGAAAAAAGCATTAGAGGAAATAAACGATTAACAGCGTTCCACAATCATAGCGATACCTTGTCCTACGCCGATACACATCGTACACAGTGCAAATCGGCCACCAATACGATGAAGCTGATTAACAGCCGTTCCAATGAGTCTGGCACCACTCATGCCAAGAGGATGTCCTAATGCAATGGCTCCGCCATTAGGATTGATCCTTGAGTCCTGAACATCCAATTTCAGCTCATTGATGACCGCTAATGCCTGCGCTGCAAATGCCTCGTTTATCTCCAGCACATCCATCTCCTGGAGTGTTAATCCTGCAAGCTTCAAGACTTTGTGAACGGCAGGTACGGGTCCCATTCCCATAATCCGAGGTTCCACGCCGGAACAGGCGCTGGCCACAATGCGTGCACGCGGTTTCAAATTATGCCTGATCAACCCTTCTTGCGAGGTAAGCAGTAATGCAGCGGAACCATCATTTACACCTGACGCATTACCCGCTGTGACAGTGCCATGGCTTTTGCGAAATGGCGCAGCTAAACGTTGCAGGTTTTCTATCGTAGAAACTCGAGGATGCTCATCACTGCTTACTAGCCGGGATTCTTTACGCGAGATTTCGACGTTTACTCCAACGATTTCTTCATCGAAGAAACCCGCAGTAGCGGCAGTGGCATATTTTTTCTGACTACAGAATGCAAAATCATCTTGGGAATCGCGACTAATCCTAAATTTCTCGGCTACATTCTCAGCAGTTTCAGGCATCGCGTCCACACCATACATCAATTTCATTTTAGGATTGATAAAGCGCCAGCCAATCGTCGTATCATATGTTTCTGCTTGACGGGAAAATGCTTTAGTTGCCTTTGGCATTACCAGTGGCGCTCTAGACATTGATTCAACGCCACCTGCAAGCAACAGATGTCCTTCACCGGCCTTGATATACCGAGCAGCCATCGCCAGAGCATCCATGCCAGACCCACAAAGACGATTAATTGTTGTACCCGGAATGCTGAGGTGGAACCCAGCCAGAAGTAGGCTCATACGAGCAACATTACGATTATCTTCCCCGGCCTGATTCGCGCAACCCAAGAGGACATCATCAAGACATTGCCAGTCAATATCTTGATGGCGTGTTCGTAATGTTTCCAATGGAATTGCAGCCAAGTCATCTGTACGGAAAGAAGATAATATCCCAGCATATTTTCCAATAGGCGTGCGCGCATAGTCACAAATATAAGCATCACTCATTATCATTCCCCTTACCTTTATATTGGCATTGACTTCAACCATTCTCTAGCAATGTTTATTTCTTTCTCCGAGACTACATGTTCACGTTGGTCAAATATTTCTACCCTGACATTTGCTCCTAACTTTCTAAAATAATTGGCAGACTCAATAACCCGATAAGCAGGAACCCAGCTATCAGTATTACTTCCTGTGAGAAGAATGGGTACTTTCTCCAGTTCATCATTATCAATGAATGATAAATCGACTTTCGGCCCAAATAGACCACCAGTAAACAATAAGGCCCCACCAATGCTTCGTCTAATATGTGCAAGATATTGACTTCCAATGCACGCTCCCTGTGAAAAACCAACAATCCAAATATTTTTAGAAGAAATATTCCGGTGAATTAAATAATTAATAATTTCATCTATACAGTGAATAGCTTTATCAGCAAAAGGCTGATTATCATTCATATCTCTTAAAAAACCTCTTGGGTACCAGGTTTTTTCTGGTGCAAGTGGTATGATCCAAGCGATATTATCATTGCTTACACGATTTGCTATTTGATAAATATCATCGGAAGATTGGCGACGACCGTGTAATAAAATAATAAATTTAGCAGCACTTTCAGCTGAAGCACCTCTGCATTCAACTGGATATGGTTTATCTTTGAAATATGACTCTAATTTTTTCATATTTTAAATCCCCCACAATCAGTACTCTCTTGCAGCCAATATGCCACTTGCCGAGCGTAGTAACTCACTATCATGTCCGCACCGGCACGCTTAAAACCCATCATTGTTTCCAACACAGTACGTTTTTCATCCAGAGCCCCGGCGAGCGCGGCAAACTTTATTGCCGCATATTCACCACCCACTTGATAAATCGCCAAAGGCAAATCAGTTCTCTGACGGAGGCGGCTTAACACATCCAAATAAGGTGTTCCGGGTTTTACCATTAAAATGTCAGCGCCTTGCTCCTCGTCCAGGCGTGCTTCAACCATTGCTTGCCTTCCATTCGCAATATCCGCCTGATATCCATGCCGATCTCCGGTTAACTCACAATCTACAGCGCTGCGAAATGGACCATAAAATGCTGATGAAAATTTAATTGCATGAGCAAGGATGGCAACGTTAGAAAAGCCAGCGGCGTCAAGTGCCGTTCGAATGGCCCCTACTTGGCCATCCATCATTGATGAAGGCGCTAACATGTCAGCACCCGCCCAAGCTGCAGTGAGTGACTGTTTAACCAAATTCATAACCGTCAGGTCATTATCGACTTCTCCGTCAACGACAACCCCACAGTGGCCGTGTGTTGTGTATTCGCAAAAACAGATATCGGGTATTACAATCATATCTGAACAGTTTTGCTTGATTGTCCGAATCATTCGTGCCAGTAAGCCGTTATCAGACCAGGTATCACTCCCTTGAAAGTCTTTGTGACTCGAAATACCAAATGGCATGACGTAACGGATCCCAAGTTCATAAAGTGCTGCAATTTCTCCAGGTAACGATGCCTCTGGCAACCGCATGATCCCCGGTAACATTTCTATCGGTTGCGCTTTATCAATACTTTCGTCGATGAAAATTGGCTGAATGAGATCACTTAAGTGAATTAAATTTTCTTGTACAAGTTCGCGCAATTGAGGATTACGCCGCAAACGTCTGGGCCGGTAGGTAAGGGATAATGAATTACTCATTTCTTTGTCCTTTTGAATTCAGCCCTAATATTTCTCTTGCCTCCGAGGGAGTGGCTACCTCTCGTCCAATTTCATGAGATAAACGAACAATTCGTTCTACTAATTGAGCACTTCCCGTTGCCAACTCACCTTTATGGTAATAGACGTTATCTTCAAGCCCCGTTCGCACATGTCCACCGAGAAGAATAGTATGTATATTTATAGGCAATTGAGCTTGACCAATTCCAATTGCTGACCATATACTTTCACTTGGTAGATTATCAATTAAATTCAATAAATTCTTACATGTTGCCGTCACGCCGCCGTGAATTCCCATTGCAAAAGCAAATAACATTGGCTTATGTAGAAACCCTTCTTTAAATAGCGTTAATGCTTCATTAATTACGCCAGAATGATAAATTTCTATTTCTGGAGTAACATTATTAATTGTCATGTCATGTGCTAACTTTCTGGCAAGAGAAGGAGGATTAATAAATGGTTTGTCGCCATGATTAACGGAGCCACAATTAAAAGAGGCTATTTCTGGTTTAAGAACCAAATGATTCCATGCCTGTTCAATAGGGGAGGTTTTAGGAAGATTAAGTCCTGACGTGCTTAAATTTATGATGATGTCGCAACGTGAACGAATGCGCTCTACAATATCCTTCCAGATTTTAAATTCATAACTTGGTTTTCCTTCAATATTCCGAGCATGGACATGTGCAACAGAAGCCCCCGCTAGCCAACATTGATAAACCGACTCCGCAATTTCATCGGGAGAATAAGGAACTGAAGGATTTTTGCTGCGGGGCGTTATACCACCATTCACAGCTGCAGTGATGATAAGTTTTTTCATGGTAAAATGACGATTCTGAAATTTGATGGTAGTTACAGCTTTGCATAATTATGTAAAATTTTTTTTATAGAATAGGACATATATTGTTGATATCAGGAAATTTACGTGATGAAAGCCCCATATTTAGGTAAGCATGTTAGTTTTTTGTACAGATTATGTTAATGGCTTAAACGATAACGTCAGGCGCCAGAGCCTGATGATCGGTATGCTCGATCTTATTCCCGGAGAAACAATCCTTTATTCAATTAATAACAGAACAACCATTCTTTATTCATTATCCATGGCGTCACTTTCCTCAGAACATGTGCAGGTCATCGTCCATTCGGACAGAAGAAGTCAATATGCAAATCATCAGTATTGCGACGCACCGAAAGATAACAGTTTACGCTGTTCGATGAACGGGGAAGGCAGCGGTTATGACAATGCGGTAATGGAAAACTCAGTGAACTATAAAATAGCGGCATAATTTAGGTGAAAATAGTTTCAGGGACAGCTCACATTCTGCTTTTGAGCATGTCATACTATGAGTAGCACACAACATTCCAATACCAAACCCAGTCATTTACATCAGTGTTAACAAACTAAATATCGGTAATCGTAGGCTCTCAGGTTCGTTTTGTACTCGCGAAATGAGGCTCACTTCTGCCAGGCCATCGCCGATTCCAGCCCAGATAATAAAAAACTGCGGTGAAGCGGGCCTTATCGGCCCGCATGTAATAACTTACTTTTCTACTTTTGCTAATTCTGTTTCTACCATTTTCTCAAACTGATCATAAGGAACGTAACCTGACAGCATAGTGTCGCCAATCAATATTGCCGGTGTTCCCTGAATCCTCAGTTTATTGGCCAGGGCGAGATTCGTTTTGATGGTTTCCAGACTTCTTTTGCTTGGTTCATTGACCGTCACGCCCACAGTCTTCTCGGCAGCTTTAATACTGGCGTCATCATGATAACCCTTTTTGGCCATTAAGCGGTCGTTAAAGGCAAGGAAGCGATCCGGCTGTGTCTCCCATACGGTAAGCGCATCCCTGGCCGAGGTAAGCGAACTTGCGGCACGAAACGGCAAAAATTTAAACACCACTTCCACCTCCGGATGCGCCTTTATAATCTTCTCCATATACGGATCGAACTGCTTGCAGTACGGGCAGTTATAATCAGTAAATAGCACCAGTGTCAGTTTGGGTTTGCTGGCGCCAATATGTGGAGAGCCAGAATCATTGTAGAGAGCATCTTTATTCTGGCTGATAATCTGCTTCACTTCGTTCTGTTGTTGTTGCTCAGCCTGCTGGTTATAGGCGTCAGCTGCCTGCGCCAAGATGCTCGGGTTCTCTATCAGGGTTTCTTTGATTAGCACTTTGATTCTGGCTTCCTGTGCTGGCGTAAAAGGTGGCGCAGCCCAGAGAGGGGTAGAGATCAGCATTAAAGCAATAGCGAGTTTTTTCATTAACGTGTTCCTTTAGCCGCATTCAGCGTTTTTAATAAATTTTCACTGTCGAGAAGAGGTGGTAGCACAACACCGTCCGGTTTACCCGGACCGTAAATCTGGTTGAAAGGTACCGCTACTCTTCCGCGACGTTTGAGAAAGTCGGTGATTTCTTTAGCAGGTTTTGTCCAGTCTCCACGAAGAGCCACTACGTCATCCTGTTGCAGAGCCTGACGGACATCTTCACGATCCAGCACCCGGAGTTCATTAACTTTACAGGTGATACACCAGTCAGCGGTGACATCGATAAACACACGCTTATGATTCATCAGCGCCTGATTAATTGCCTCTTCACTCAACGGTTGCCAGGCAATTTTTTCCCTGGCCTCTTTTTGGGATACACCTGAACCGGAAACGATAAGTGATTTGGTCAGATAACCACTCACAAACATCACAAGAAGCAACGCGATGTAAAACATCCGGGCATAGTTTTGGGTTTTCTTGCCGATAAGGATCGCGGTAAGTAACACCATAAATACCGCAATCATAATGACGATGTCAGTGCCGACATAGACATTTATCAAACTCAGCAACCACAAGCATGAACCGAACATCATAAGGCCAAGACCGATGCGTAACCCGTTCATCCAGCGTCCTGGTCCGGGTAGCCACATCGCCATTGCCGGCCACAATGCCACCAGCAACCAGGGGAAACTCATTCCGAGCCCCAGCGCCAAAAACACGACCCACAGCTGCGTCAAGGGAGCTGCGAGTGCAAACGCTACCGCCGTTCCCAAAAATGGCGCCGAACAAGGCGTGGCGAGCAGTGTTGCAAAAACCCCCTCACAGAAGTTACCGGCGATGCCGCGTCCACCAACTGTGGCCAAACGGCTATTTAAGGCAGAAGGCAGGGCGAAATAAAAAACATCAAACAAGTTTAGGCTAAAGAGGAAAGTAATGAGCACCATGAAGGCAATAAACCACGGACTTTGAAACTGTAGGCCCCATCCGATAACCGAGTGACTTAAACGTAACGAGGTCATCAGTAGCGCCAACGCCATAAATGAGACCATGATTCCGGCGGCAGTGGAGAGAAACCTGATACGTATATTGCCTCGTACACGGTTATCCGCATGCAGTACCGAGCCGAGTTTCATACCCAGCACCGGCAGCACACAAGGCATCAGATTCAGGATCAACCCACCGGCAAGCGCCATGAGTAGAATGTTCCAGAAAGGCAGTACATTCCCCATCTGCGCTCGAGCGATTAAGGTTTTACTGTGCTGCGCCATACCCTGATCGGCAATGACCAGTGACAGGCTTTGTCCGGTCAGATCAGGTGGTGTGTCACCCCACGCATCAGTCACCGGAACCGTCACCTTCAGGTGATGTCCGTTAATATCGGTCACCGGTTTGCCCAGGCTGGCATCGCTTAGGGAATCCAGAAACACTTCCGGGGCTTTCCATCCGCGAGGGTTTTCCGCCGTAATGAGCAGCTTCCCATTGGTATAGGACGCTTTCACATCACTCATCATGCCACTTTGGCTGGGAACCCGGCCCATCGCGCGAGTAAAATCATCATCAAACGACTTATCATTCGGCAAAGACAAGTCAAGGCGGAATGGATAGTCAGTCAGAATACAGACGTTACTGCATGTTGGAAGCGTCAGTGTACCCGCAAGAACGGTGAGATTTTTCTCCGTCATGACCATCGGGATAGTAACGTGGTCATGGTATCCCTGAGTCGTTAACCCTGAAATATCGGAACGCGTCGGAACCGGCCAGAACCATTTGGCAGTAAGGTGATCCTGCCAGCTGATTTTTGGCGCCACACCACCATCACCAGGGGATCGCCAGTAGGTTTTCCAACCAGGCGCCAGTCTGACGTCAAGCAAAACACGTAGGTCGCTCTTTGACGTATCAGCGCGAACGCGTACCTGCGCATGGCTGTTCTGCGCATCTTGTAACCAGCCGGTATCCGCCGCCTGCGCAGCGGATATGCTGAACAACAACAGGAGAAAAAATCTCCTGATAAAAATGTACATAATTAATCTCCGTAAATGAGTAGTTCAGAACCGTCAGAAACGGTCTGTCATTCACGGAAAACGCAATTTTTAAGGTGTATTCGCAAAACCGGTGGCGGATGTTCACGCTCCGGTGGATAAGAGGTTAGTTGTTTTATTGGCTGGATGAAAAAAGCGAGGAAAGCCAGCAAACTTCCCAAAAAAAGGAGCGGACTCTCAAAAAAGAGTGGTTGTGTCATCAGCAGTGAATGAGCGCTCAACTGACAGGGGGAAACGGGCGCTATCTTGTCTGACTGGTCTGCAAGCGTCACCATCTCATGCGCATGGCTAAGGTACAAAGAATGCTGGTTAGCAATACGCTGCGCCATGCAGGCGAGGAGGATGATACCGGCCAGCACAAGAAAACCTTTTCCGATCTGATGACGTTTATGCATAGCGATATCTCTTACTACAGACCAGATGTATCGTAAAGGAACATAATCAAATTACAAGAAGACATAGTGTAAGGATCTGTTTTACATTTCATCCATGCGGGAATGACTGCCGGCATCAAAAACAGAGAAATAATAGATAAACGCGCAACGCCTGATTTTAAAAAAAACCGGGATTACCTGGGAAACAAACCTTTATTCAACTAGTAACAGAAAATCTATTCTTTGTTCATCATGCATGGCGTAGCGTTTCTCACCCTATGCGCACGCATCAGCATCCGAGGACAAATCATGACATTCAAGTGCAGGGCATTAGCAGGAATATTGCTGGCTTCTTTGCCTTTTGTGGCCGCACAGGCTGAGTCGTCACCATGGACATTGGAAAAAGTCGTTGAGGTCAGCCGCCATGGTGTCAGGCCGCCGACAGAGGGCAACGCCAAAGCCATTCAGGAAGGCACTGGACGTAAATGGCCCACCTGGCTGACCCCCTTTGGCGAACTGACAGGGCACGGCTACGCCGCTGCGGTACTGAAAGGTCAATACGAAGGGAATTATCTACGCCAGCATGGATTACTCAAACCAGGGTGTCCATCACCGGGAGAAGTCTTTGTCTGGTCCAGCCCATTACAGCGCACACAGGAAACCGCGCATGCGCTGATGGATGGTGTATTTCCGGGCTGTGGCGTCATGATTCATGCCACAACCAGTGAAAAACAGGACACGCTGTTTCATGCGGAAAAAGCGGGGCTGAGTGTTGATCCGGCCAAAGTACGTGCCGATCTGATGAAAACGATGGACGGCAAAACGGCGGAACAGATTCAATCCGCACTGAAACCGGAGGTTGATCGCCTGCAACAAGCGCTATGTCTGCCGGATAAGCCCTGCCCGGCATTTACTACGCCGTGGAAACTCCATGAAAATAAAAAGGGCAACATCGCGCTGCGTGGCCCCGACGTATTAGCCAATATGGCGGAAACCATTCGTCTGGCCTACAGCAACAATATGCCGCTGAGTCAGGTTGCTTTCGGCAACGTACATAACGCCGCAGATGTTGGTGCCCTGATGCCGTTACTGACCACCAATTACGATTTCACCAATGATCTGCCTTACGTGGCGCGCCGCGGCGGATCGACATTAATGAACCAGATTGCCCTGGCGCTTGAACCGGGTAAGCAAACCGGCGAACCGCCACAAGCGGCCTGGCTGCTATATGTAGCCCATGATACCAATATCGCCAAACTGCGTACCATGCTGGGATTTACCTGGAAAATGGCCAACTATCCGCGTGGTAACATTCCACCCGCTGGCAGCCTGATTTTTGAACGCTGGCGCAATAATCAGTCCGGACAGCGTTTCCTGCGCATCTATTTCCAGGCGCAGTCACTGGATCAGATTCGCTCACTGACACCACTGGATAACGCTCACCCACCGCTGCGTACCGAATTCCAGATGCCGGGTTGTCACCTGACGGACGTCGGCACGCTGTGTCCGTATCTTGCGACTATCAAGCGCATCAACGCATCTATCGATCCCACCGCGCTACTTGCTGTGCATTACACGATGTAACCGGAAACCAGCCCTTCAGACCATTGATAAACCTATGTACGGCGTCAAAACGGTGATAATAGGAGAGAAGTGTAAAGCATCCGCGCCAGTGATGGCGCGGCTTGAGCTTACAAGGAAGTACTTGCCGCGTCTTTACGCGCTCCTCATTATCGCCGCGATACACACTTTGCCATGAAGCTCCGGGCCGGTTTCTGGCCCTTTTCCCATTTCTAACACATGAACCGTGGCGCAGCGAAACGTCAATGCCTTCGGCAATCAGGTCTACTGGATGATCACCCAAAATCATGTCCACCTTAAAGTGTGGGTGCGCAGACATAAACTCATGCAAACGCGTCATGATATGCAATCGGGCAAACGTCACCAGCGCGCAAATGCGTAAACATCCGGACAACTGCGCGTCATGACGCGCGCGGTCTTCCGCCTCCCGGATCATATTGATGGCTGGCGCAATATGTTCATAGAACTGCTGTCCCGTTTCGGTTGGCGTCAGTCCGCGGGTAGAGCGCAGCAATAAGGTTGCTGCAAGCTGCCGTTCAAGCTGCATGACGACTTTAGAGATTACTGGTTGGCTAATCCCCAAACGTTTGGATGCCGCAGAGAACGCCCCGCATTCAAAGACACAAACAAACGTTTCCGGCGTACCCAAACGATCCGGTTTTCACCTTTTATCAACAAATAATTATCAACCACACAATAAATGGTTACTTTCCATTCTTCTTAAGTCTCTCTTAATGGTATGTGGCTAGCATGCAGCTATCACATTCAGAGAGATGCTCTATGACCGTTAACGCACCGTACCATTTATTCTGGGCTGACAACGCTACTCGTCAGGAAACCTGTCGTAAATTCATCCAGCATGAATATCAACGGGAGTTCAATGCGGTGATCCCTCACTTTCTGCCCTATCTGCTGGGGATGACCCAGGCGGACGGCACGCTGGTGGCTGCTTGTGGCATTAAGCCGGCCACAGAAGGGAAACTTTACCTGGAGAGCTATCTGGATGCACCAATCGAAGACGTCGCGCACCAGCAAAAAGGCATAGAGATTTACCGCAGCGGATTGGTGGAAATCGGCAATTTCGCCACCATTAATGGCAGCAGTAATGCCCGTATCATGTTTGCGGCGCTGTGCCTGGTATTAAACCAAAGCCACTTTCGGCACATCGCGTTCACCGGCACCCGAAAGTTGCGCAATATCTTTTCACGCCTGAGTCTGTCTCCGATTGAACTGATGGAGGCCAGACCAGAGCAATTGGATGATGCAACCTGCTGGGGCAGCTATTACACCCAGCATCCACAAGTCATGATGGGCGATCTGATCCAGGGTCATGAAGTGTTAAGTAAAAACAGTTTATTACTTTCACTTTTTGATTCGATTCCCTCGTTTCCCTTCAACACTCAGGAATTGAAACATGACGCTTTTTGCCGCAATTAAACACTGGGCCACGACGTCCCCTGAACGCATCGCATTAAATAACGGCGAACAGCAACTCACTTACCGCCAGTTGAATGAGAAAATTAATAATCTGGCGCAGTTATTGACGCAACAAGGCATCACCCGCCTCGCCCTGCAACTGGATAACAGCATCGAATGGGCACTGGTAGATTTAGCCTGCCTGAAGGCGGGAATTATCATCATTCCGATGCCGCTATTTTTCAGCCAGGAGCAGCAGACATGGTTGTTGGAAAACAGCGGTGCCGACGCGCTGATTGGTACGGAACGATCCGGCTGGGAAGCGACACCTATTGGTAGACTGCCCTTGTACCGATATCAACCACAGCAGGTGCCGACAGTACCGGCCGGCACCGCTAAAATCACCTACACCTCCGGCACCACGGGTCAACCCAAAGGCGTCTGTCTGAGCCTGCGTGGAATGGAACGCACCAGTCAGTCACTGGCCGAGCGTATTGACCATCTTCCGCTTCATCGCCACCTGACACTGTTACCTTTCGCCACCTTGCTGGAAAATATCACCGGGTTGTACGTTCCGCTGCTGCTAGGTGCGGAAAGTGTCATTCTTCCACTGCATCAGGTGGGGTTTACGGGTTCCAGTCAGTTCTCCATTGATGTTCTGGCGCAGGTATTGAGCCAGTGGCGCCCTCACAGTCTGGTACTGGTGCCCGAATTACTACGATTATTAACCAGCCTGGCAGGCAAAAATCGGGAATGTGTTTCCTCACTGTGTTTCGTCGCCGTAGGTGGGGGCAAAGTGGCTCCTGACCTGCTACTGCTAGCCCGTCAAAAGGGCATTCCGGTTTATGAAGGCTACGGATTATCCGAGTGTGGTTCTGTCGTTTCTCTCAATATTCCCGGTGACGATCAGCCTGGCAGCACCGGACGTCCGCTGCCTCACTGTGAAATCTCGTTCTCCGCGCAACATGAAATTCAGGTAAAAGGCGCGTCCATGCTGGGTTATCTCGGCGGTGATACCGTGCCGGAGAGCATTGCCACTGGTGATCTCGGCCGGCTGGATGACGCTGGTTTTCTGCATGTTGACGGACGTCTGAAAAATGTACAGATCAATGCATTCGGGCGCAATTTTTCACCGGAATGGATCGAGACTGAAGCCATGCTGTATTCCGCCATTTCCCATTTGGTGGTATTCGGTGATGGCCTGCCCGTCAATGTGGCGCTGGTACATCCTGTCCCCGGCAAAGAAAAAGATCTCTCAACCCAAATCGATACACTAAATGAAAAACTGCCGGATTATGCTCGTATCCACCATTTTATTGTCACCAACTTATCCAACTCTGCTTTGATGACCAGTAATGGCCGCCTGCGTCGTGCTGCTATTTATTTACGGTTTCAGGAGCAAATTCAACGTGCTATTCAGGAGTAAGACATGGGTTTCTATCAACAATTACAAACCAGTACGGCTTCATCGCAGCAGAAAATGATGTCCGCCCCGGTCATTGAAGCGTGTCGTTACGGCAATATCACCCGTGAAATGTATATCGCTTTCCTGACCCAGGCTTATCACCACGTCAGTCATACCGTACCGCTGTTGATGGCGGCAGGTAGCCGATTGCCCATGAGTTATGAATGGGTGCTCAGCGCCATCGCTGAATATATTGACGAAGAGTACGGCCATCAGGAGTGGATCCTGGATGATATCCAGGCCTGTGGCGGGGATGCGCAAGCGGTACGTCACGGTCATCCTCATCTCTCGATTGAATTAATGCTTTCTTTTCTTTATGACCGCATCAATCGCGGTAACCCGATGAGTATTTTCGGCATGATACACGTTCTGGAAGGAACCAGCGTCAATATCGCCACCAGCGTCGCCGAACAACTGGAGCAAGGTCTGAAATTACCGGCCAGCGCCATGAGCTACCTGCGTTCTCACGGTTCACTGGATCAGGAACATCTGAAGTTTTTCGCCTCGCTAATGGATAAGGTCAGCGAGCCACATGATCAGGAAGCCATCGTTCATTCCGCGCATGTTGTTTATCAACTGTATGGTGACATGTTGCGCAGCCTGACGGAGCGCTAACTTATGGATCTCAAAGACAAACGCATCATGCTGACCGGCGCCAGCGGTGGTATCGGTCAGGCATTGGCTCATGCGCTGGCCGCCAAAGGGGCGAAGCTTTATCTGGTTGGTCGCCATGAACAAGCACTGCTGACCCTGCAAAGCCAGTTACCGGAACCCAATCACCATAATATTCTGCTGGCGGACCTCTGTGACGAACAGGATCGTAACGCACTGGCGGAGTGTTTCCCCGCCCCCACGCGGCTGGATATATTAATTAACAATGCTGGTACATCCACCTTCAGCCTGTTTGAACATCAACGGCATGAAGACATCCAGCACCAAATCGCCCTGAATGTGGAAGGGCCGATGCTACTGACCCAATCCATGCTCAATAGCATGAGCTCGCCGGGTATTATCATGAATATTGGTTCAGCGATGGGTGGCATCGGTTACCCCGGCTACAGCGTCTATTGCGCAACCAAATTCGCTTTGCACGGCTTTAGCGAAGCGCTCCACCGTGAGCTCTCGCCACAGGGAATCAACGTGCTGTACCTGGCCCCTCGGGCTACAGACACCCCACTAAACTCCCCCGCCGTTAACGCCATGAATAAAGAACTGGGCAACAAAAGCGATCGTCCTGAATGGGTCGCGGCACAGATTGTCACTGCACTGGAAAAAGAGACAGTACGGCGCTGGCTTGGTTGGCCGGAAAAGTTTTTCGTCAAGCTGAACGCACTACTGCCATCACTGGTGGATGGCGCCATTATTCGTCAACTTCCGATCATTCGCCGTTACGCTCGCGGCAAGCATAAATAGAGAGAATGTATTGCATGAAAAAATTATTTATCTCCGCCTGTCTGCTGGTGCCAGGTCTGGCCCATGCGAGTGGTTCACTGCTGAACATTCAGAAACAGTGGGCGATATGCGAGTATAGAACCCTCAGTTCCCAGCAAGACAATTGCTTTTCCACACTGGGCTCAGAAGTGCAAGGTCTGGTGAGTAGCCAGCCAACAAATGCCAAATATCTGATCTGGTCTGCGATTGTAGACAGCAGTTGGGCTGGTACCAAAGGCGGTTTAGGTGCGCTGAGTTTGGTCAAAAAAGCCAAGGGTACTCTGGAAAAAGCAATCGCCCTTGATCCCAACGCATTGGAAGGTTCAGCTTATACCAGTCTGGGGGTCTTGTATTATCGAGTACCGGGTTGGCCGATTGGCTTCGGTGATGACAAAAAAGCGGAGCAATATCTGCAAACCGCGCTGAAAATGAACCCGAGTGGTATTGATCCCAACTATTTCTATGGTGATTACTTGCTCAAACAGGGAAATAAAAAAGAAGCGAAACAGTACCTTAGTATTGCACTGGCAGCGGCTCCCCGTGCAGGAAGAGAAATTGCCGATCAAGGGCGTAAAGACGATATTCAGAAAGATTTGGCGCTGCTTAAAAAATAGCGATGATACATCAGGGCATCGGCCACTCATGGCTGGTGCCCAGCTGAAAGAGAATGCAGCCAGTCCCCATCCATGCACTCCTCCTCGGCAGATTCCACAGCTTTGATTTCGATATCGGTCTGAGGGGTCGTTATACGGGCCATCGTGGTTATACGGCGTGGTATAACTAAATCTTCCAGCTGTAAACCGGTGATACCGATAGATAACAGGCAATAAAAAACCCGCTAATCCAAGCAGGATGCGGGTTTCTTTGTACTTTCCGGCGATATCCGTCTATTCCAGATGCCTGCCGAAAGTCGATTTGGTCGGTGAGAGAGGATTCGAACCTCCGACCCCTTCGTCCCGAACGAAGTGCGCTACCAGGCTGCGCCACTCACCGAATGCGGGGCGCATCTTACTGCTACCTCTGAAAGGCGTCAATCCCTTTTTAGCGAAAGCCACAACACAGCAGTAAAGTGCCTGAATCACCGATAATCAGCGCTATCAGCATGCTATTCCAGTGATTTTCATCAACGTGTTGGTTTCTCTTATCCTGCTTGGCTCTATTATTGCCACCGCCAGCTAATGTATCGACATCTGTGGGATCTGGTTCGAGGATATCTCTCACCAAGAATCACATCTTCATATACTGAGCATGACGCTTAAATGATCAGCACTGCCTCATGAGGCATGGTTTTAGCGCACTCGCTGTTTTTTGGGTCAATTCCTTTGTAAAAATGTCATTTTATACCCTGTTGTATGAGCCAGTTAATGAACCGCACAATTTCAGGATGATACAAAAACTCCCGAATCCTTTGCGCTCTTTTCACACCAATCCCTTGAAATTGCTGCCACTCTTCTGTTGTCCGACGTTGTAGCTGCTGCCATGAGCGTTCATCCAATGCCTTCAAGGCAGCCCGGGGGACAGGGATCCCTAACGCCTGTAACCACAGTTGTAGTGGCTGTTGTCGGGTCAATTGGAACCGCTGGTAAATCCTGGCTGCCTGTTTCTCACCAACGCCAGCAAAGCTGCCAATCTGTTGCTGACTCAATGTCAACCATGACAGAATATCCGGCAGTTTCCCCTGTTGCATGAAACGCCGCCACATACCGTTACTTACCCCTTTAATGTTCAAGCCGAAGTTCCCGCTTAACCAGACAAGGCGAGACAGGAACTGCGATTGACAGACAAGACTCCACTGAAAACAGCTAAAATCATTGAACAGTGATTGTTCTGGAGCCTCAACAGGCTGACGTACCGAACTCCGCCAAACGACCTTGTCCAACCGGGGAATACCTTGTCCCGCCAAACTGATACTCACTTGATCGCCCGGTAATACATCCCATTGTTGCCAGCGGGATACCGAACCCACGTTCACACGGCTGACAGATTTATCATCCAGGTGTAGTGGCTCAAGATTCAGCACGACCGTTATTTTCCCGGTGCGGCCAATCTCGAAATCGACACCATTTACATTCGTAACTTGGCTGACCAACGGATATTTCCAGGCAATTGCCCAGTCAGCAGGGGTATTCTGCCAGTAACGGCCTTGTGGTTCTTTCTCCTGACGGATTACGACACCATCGGTGACAAAAGGCAGCGGTGCCCGATACCAGTTATCACGCCATGTTTCCGCCTCGGACAACATTGATATTGCATGGGTATATTCTGCTGTCAGGCCGAAGCCCATCTGCCGTAGTTGCATAAGACGTTGCGGCATGGCATCAGGCCCATCAGGCCATTCCCAAATAAAAATCCCTATTTGCGATAACACTGCGGAAGTCTGTTTGCGACGCATTTCACCGGCCACAATCGAGCGGGCATTAATACCACCGGCTTGGGATTGTCGGTGTTCCTTCACCTGAAGGTACAATTCTCCCTGTAGCACCAGCGACTTCTGGGTATCCCCTACCTGCTGTGGAACCGAAGGCATTTGCCGCACTTTCTCCGTCCAATCTTCCCCTTTAAGCCCATTACCCCGACTAACGGCAGAGACCAGCCTTCCCTGGGCATAAACCAATGTCACCGCTACACCGTCTATCTTGGGCTGAATCCATAAATTATCGTGCTGCGCTATCCACTGTCGAAGCTCATTAACCTCCGTGAGTTTTTTCAAACCCGTATGAGCAACCGGATGTGACTTTTTACCATCATTCGGCAGGTGAACAGGAAAAGGTACGGCTTGTGGTTGAAAACAGCCTTGCCACACCGTCAGTTTTTTTCGCAGTTGATCATAAATCTCATCGTCCACCAGACTTTGGCCCGATTCATAGTAGGCTTTATCCCAGTGCGCTAGTTGCTGCTCCAGTATCTCAATTTCATGGTTGGCTTGCGTTGACCCCCAATCAGGACACGACATTGAAGCCATGGCAGACAGACTGAACAAACCGGTCAGCAAGGTAGTAACCATCCAATATCCATATTTCATCTTTCCCTCTCCCAGGCTGGATAACCGATGGCAGTAAAACGCAATCTGTAAAAAGGAACGAGCGGACCATAAGTAAAATGCAAAAGGGTTCGCAAAGTAGACAACGGATTTATGAAACAGAAAAAAAGATTGGGAAAAAGTACGCAGCAAACCAAGACAAGGCTTGGTGGCTGGGGTTTCTGGTGACAGAAGCTACAGACATACAGCAGGAATGGTTACATAACGCGACTGACGGCAGCACGATGTGTATAATACGATTAAGAGTCTTTCCATCAGACACTGGCACAACTACCACTGCTATTTGGAAATAGAGGCGATACAGTCGTTTTGCTGCATCGATTATCTCAACCACCGTAACCGTAATAGAAACATTCACTATGGTCCAAGGCACGTTATATATTGTTTCCGCACCCAGTGGGGCCGGGAAATCCAGTTTGATCCAGGCATTATTAAAAACACAGCCGCTGTATGACACACAGGTATCGATTTCGCATACGACCCGGGCGAAACGGCCAGGTGAGAATAACGGTGAACATTATTTCTTCGTTTCGACCGATGAGTTCAAACGGATGATCGAGAATAATGATTTTCTGGAGTACGCTGAAGTTTTCGGCAACTATTACGGTACATCTCGCATTACTATTGAACAAATTCTGTCAACCGGCGTCGATATTTTTCTCGATATAGACTGGCAAGGTGCACAGCAAATCCGCACCAGGATGCCGATGGCCCGTAGCATCTTTATTCTTCCTCCGTCCAAAGAAGAATTGGAACGCCGCTTACGTGGCCGCGGTCAAGACAGCGAAGACGTCATTGCCCGCCGCATGGCTCAAGCGGTTGCGGAAATGAACCATTACGCCGAATACGATTATTTAATTGTGAATGATGATTTCAATCTGGCCCTGATGGATTTGAAGACCATTATTCGCGCCGAACGCTTGCATTTGAGTCGGCAGAAAGTACGGCATGGCGCTTTAATCACCAAACTATTGGCAGACTGACGACACTTTCAGTATGATGCCCAGTCATTTTATTTCCTGTGGAGTAGCACATTATGGCACGCGTAACTGTTCAAGACGCTGTAGAGAAAATTGGTAACCGTTTTGACCTGGTGTTGGTCGCTGCTCGTCGCGCCCGTCAGCTTCAGATCGGTGGCAAAGATCCGCTGGTACCAGAAGAAAACGACAAATACACGGTTATCTCACTGCGCGAAATCGAAGAAGGATTGATCACCGCTCAGATTCTGGATACCCGTGAACGTCAGGAACAGCAAGAGCATGAGGCCGCAGAAATTCAGGCGGTTACCGCAATTGCTGAAGGTCGTCGTTAATTACAGAACGAGTCGCCCTTGTATCTGTTTGAAAGCCTTAATCTGCTGATTCAGCGTTATCTGCCACAAGAGCAGATAAAACGTCTCCAGCAGGCTTATCTTGTTGCTCGTGATGCTCACGAGGGACAGACTCGCTCCAGCGGTGAGCCCTACATCACCCACCCTGTCGCGGTTGCTTGTATTCTTGCTGAGATGCGTCTCGATTACGAAACATTGATGGCAGCGCTGTTGCACGATGTAATTGAAGACACCCCCGCCACTTATCAGGACATGGAACAGCTCTTTGGCAAGAGTGTTGCTGAACTGGTGGAGGGCGTCTCCAAGCTCGACAAGCTGAAATTCCGCGACAAGAAAGAAGCTCAGGCAGAAAACTTCCGCAAAATGATCATGGCGATGGTGCAGGATATCCGCGTCATTTTGATCAAACTGGCTGACCGAACCCACAATATGCGCACGCTGGGCGCCCTACGTCCCGACAAACGTCGCCGTATTGCCCGTGAAACGCTGGAAATCTATAGCCCACTGGCCCACCGCCTCGGTATTCACCACCTGAAAATCGAACTGGAAGAGCTGGGATTCGAAGCGCTTTATCCTAATCGTTACCGCGTGATTAAAGAGGTCGTCAAGGCCGCCCGTGGTAACCGTAAGGAGATGATCCAGAAAATTCTTGCTGAGATTGAAGGACGCCTGACAGAAGCGGGTATCACCTGCCGCGTCAGTGGGCGGGAAAAACACCTTTATTCTATCTACTGCAAGATGCATCTGAAAGAACAGCGCTTCCATTCAATTATGGATATTTACGCCTTTCGGGTAATCGTAAAAGAAGTCGATACCTGTTATCGCGTATTGGGTCAGGTGCATAGCCTATACAAACCCCGACCTGGCCGGGTGAAAGACTATATTGCCATTCCCAAAGCCAACGGCTATCAGTCACTACATACATCATTGATCGGGCCGCATGGCGTCCCCGTCGAGGTACAAATCCGCACCGAGGATATGGACCAGATGGCAGAAATGGGTGTCGCAGCACACTGGGCCTATAAAGAAGGTGAAAGCAGCAGTACCACGGCACAGGTTCGCGCCCAACGTTGGATGCAGAGCCTGCTGGAACTACAGCAAAGCGCAGGTAGCTCGTTTGAATTTATTGAAAGTGTGAAATCCGATTTATTTCCAGATGAAATTTACGTATTCACACCCGAAGGCCGTATTGTTGAATTACCCGCAGGTGCTACTCCGGTAGATTTCGCTTATGTCGTGCATACCGATATCGGTCATGCCTGCGTGGGTGCCCGAGTCGATCGTCAACCCTACCCGTTGTCACAGGCACTGGCCAGCGGGCAAACCGTCGAAATCATTACCGCTCCAGGCGCGAGACCAAATGCGGCCTGGCTGAATTTTGTCGTCAGTTCCAAAGCACGGGCTAAAATCCGTCAGATGCTCAAAAACCTTAAGCGTGATGATTCAGTCAGTCTGGGGCGTCGTCTGCTAAGTCACGCGTTAGGCAATGGGCGCAAGCTTTCCGATGTTCCGGAAACGAATATCCAGCGTGAACTGGAAAGAATGAAGTTGCCTTCACTTGACGATCTGCTGGCAGAGATCGGACTGGGTAACGCCATGAGTGTCGTAGTGGCGAAGAACCTGTTGGAAGAGCATTCGGAACTGAACGATGCTGGGATCCGCAAACTGCCAATTAAGGGTGCGGATGGTGTACTGGTGACGTTCGCCAAGTGCTGTCGTCCGATTCCGGGGGATCCGATCATTGCTCATGTCAGCCCAGGAAAAGGATTGGTCATTCACCATGAATCCTGCCGTAATATTCGTGGTTATCAGAAAGAACCCGAGAAATTTATGGCCGTAGAATGGGACAAAGTGACCGAGCAGGAATTCATGACGGAAATCAAGGTGGACATGTTCAACCATCAGGGTGCGCTGGCCAACCTGACAGCAGCTATCAACGCCGAAAATTCCAACATCCAGAGTATTAATACAGAAGAACGAGATGGCCGGGTATATAGCGCCTTTATCCGTCTCACAGCGCGCGACCGTATTCATCTTGCGAACATCATGCGTAAAATCCGCGTGATGCCTGATGTAATTAAAGTTAACCGTAACCGAAATTAACCTGTTATGACCTCAGAACGTTATGCGCGCATCCGAGAAATGTCCAACCACCACCAGCCTGATCTGATGGTATATATGGAGCCGGTGCATAGACCACATAATGTTTCAGCCTTTATCCGTGTCGCTGATGCTGTTGGCGTACACCTAATGCATACGGCATGGCCGACCAACCGCATTTCTGCCAAAACAATAGACTTTCGTTATGTCGATTACACCTGCCCAACGTGCATCTTGTTAAGCCAGAGAAAGACCAGCATATCTTCCGCACGGGCTGAAAAAGAGCAACAACGACTGTTATTTGAAGGCGATTATCCGGCTTTAGCCTGCGTGGCGAAACGCAAAGGATTTCCTCGACCATATATTGGCCATCACGGTCAGGTCATTGCCGACTCGCCTTGGTCAGCCATGCAATCGACGAGGCAATGATGCACGGCCGCCTGCTGAACGCCCAACCGCTGAGCACCCTTGCCGGCGTAGGAGCAACCCAGGCAGCGAAACTTGCCCGTATCGGCCTGGAAACAGTAGAAGATCTGTTACTTCACTTACCGTTACGCTATGAAGACCACACTCATCTTTATCTCATCAATGACCTGCTGCCGGGTATTTATGCCACAGTAGAGGGTGAAATATTACGTTGTGATGTGACTTTTGGTCGCCGCCGAATGCTGACCTGCCAGATCAGCGATGGCAGTGGCATGCTGACATTGCGTTTTTTCAATTTCAATGCGGCAATGAAAAATAGCCTGTCACCAGGACAACGGGTGCTGGCTTATGGTGAAATTCGACGCGGTAAACTGGGTGCCGAAATCATTCACCCCGAATACCGGGTTCAGGGTGATAACACACCGGTAGAATTGCAGGAAACCTTGACGCCGGTGTATCCCACCACCGACGGTATTCGTCAGGCCACGCTGCGCAAACTGACAGACCAGGCACTCTCACTGCTGGATACCAACCCGATTGATGAGCTACTGCCGCAGGAGCTCAGTCACACGCTTATCGGCTTACCCGACGCACTGCGCATATTGCACCGACCACCGCCAGACATGCAATTAAGCGAACTGGAGCAAGGCAAGCATCCGGCTCAGCAGCGATTAATAATGGAAGAACTGCTGGCCCACAATCTGAGTATGCTGGCGGTACGCGCAGGTGCGCAACGCCACCAGGCATTACCACTACCGCCCGATAACAGCCTCAAGCTGCGTCTGTTAGCCGCCTTGCCATTCACACCCACTCAGGCACAGGAACGGGTGGTGGCAGAAATAGAAAACGATATGAGCCGGCCATTCCCGATGATGAGACTGGTTCAGGGGGACGTTGGTTCTGGCAAAACCCTGGTCGCGGCCCTCGCAGCGCTAAGAGCGATTACCCACGGTAAGCAGGTGGCGCTGATGGCCCCGACCGAACTTCTGGCAGAACAGCATGCCAATAATTTCCGCCACTGGTTTGCACCATTGGGTATTGAGGTAGGTTGGCTGGCGGGTAAACAGAAAGGCAAAGCCCGGCAAAACCAACAGGATGCCATTGCCAGCGGTCAGGTTTCCATGGTGGTGGGAACGCACGCGATCTTCCAGCAACAGGTGCAGTTTAACGGACTGGCACTGGTAATTATTGATGAACAGCACCGTTTCGGCGTGCATCAGCGGCTGGCATTGTGGGAGAAAGGTGAAGAGCAAGGATTCCATCCTCATCAACTCATCATGACCGCTACACCCATTCCGCGCACGCTGGCAATGACAGCTTACGCTGATCTGGATACGTCGATCATTGATGAGCTACCTCCCGGCCGGACACCAGTGACCACCGTGGCAATTCCTGATTCCCGACGCAGTGACATTGTTCGACGAGTTGAACATGCCTGCCAGCAGGAAGGTCGCCAGGCCTATTGGGTTTGTACGTTGATTGAAGAATCCGAACTGCTGGAAGCACAAGCAGCAGAAGCCACCTGCCAGGGGCTACGGGAAGCGCTTCCTGGACTGACTATCGGACTCGTGCATGGCCGAATGAAGGCACAGGAAAAACAGGATGTCATGGCGGGTTTTAAGCAAGGCAACATCCAACTGTTGGTGGCCACGACAGTAATCGAAGTAGGGGTCGATGTTCCCAATGCCAGCCTGATGATTATCGAAAACCCGGAACGACTGGGACTGGCACAGCTTCATCAGTTGCGGGGACGTGTAGGTCGTGGGGCCATCGCGTCTCATTGCGTCCTGCTTTATAAATCACCGCTGAGCAAAACAGCCCAAAAGCGCTTACAGGTACTACGCGACAGCAACGATGGTTTTGTGATTGCACAACGGGATTTGGAAATCCGTGGCCCTGGCGAGCTGCTAGGTACCCGGCAAACCGGTAACACCGAATTCAAAGTAGCTGATTTACTGCGCGACCAGGCATTGATCCCTCAGGTACAACGGACTGCACGAC
The DNA here is from genome assembly GCA_030388725.1 of Prodigiosinella aquatilis. Lineage (NCBI taxonomy): Bacteria > Pseudomonadati > Pseudomonadota > Gammaproteobacteria > Enterobacterales > Pectobacteriaceae > Prodigiosinella > Prodigiosinella aquatilis. The sequence continues at coordinate 40,769 of CP128857.1, read as the reverse complement.
ATATCCACGAAAACTATCCAGAACACGCCAAAGCGCTAGTCGAACGCTGGCTGCCAGAACGAACGCGTTATACCAACGCGTAAACACGTTCTCGTTAACGGCCATCGCTATCCCTATTAATTATAATGAAATTGTTGACGCCCTTCCTTTCAAGATAGAAACACCGTTCCGCAAACGATTGCTTTTGTGAAGCAGATCATTAAAATGCGCTTTTTGTCGTTCAGGAGTGCCAGCCGCCATGAGTACCACCACCACCGAGCATCTTCAGGCAGAATCAACCGCCGCAACCCAGCACAGTGAACTGATTTACCGTCTGGATGACCGGCCTCCTTTGCCGCAAACCTTATTTGCTGCCTGCCAGCATCTGCTGGCGATGTTTGTAGCCGTGATTACACCTGCATTGCTGATTTGTCAGGCACTTGGTTTACCCGCACAGGATACCCAGCACATTATCAGTATGTCGTTGTTCGCTTCCGGTCTGGCCTCCATTTTACAAATCAAAACCTGGGGACCGGTAGGTTCTGGCCTGCTATCAATCCAGGGCACCAGCTTTAACTTTGTTACCCCGCTGATTATGGGGGGAATGGCGCTGAAAAATGGCGGAGCGGATGTGCCCACCATGATGGCAGCCCTGTTCGGCACACTGATGGTGGCATCTTGCACCGAAATTCTGCTTTCCCGCGTACTGCATCTGGCACGCCGCATCATTACCCCGTTGGTTTCCGGTATTGTAGTAATGATTATCGGTCTGTCTCTGATTCAGGTCGGCCTGACGTCCATCGGGGGTGGCTTTGCCGCCATGAGCAATCACACATTTGGTGCTCCCAAAAATCTGTTACTGGCGGCCATTGTGCTACTAGTAATCATTCTGCTTAATCGCCAGCGCAACCCATATCTGCGTGTTGCATCGCTGGTTATTGCGATGGCTGTAGGCTATATCGTGGCCTGGCTGATGGGGATGTTGCCTGCCGCCGCACCCGCTGGCCAGAGCACACTCATTATGGTGCCAACGCCACTCTATTACGGCCTGGGTTTCGACTGGAACCTGTTGATTCCACTGATGCTGATATTCATGGTGACATCACTGGAAACCATCGGCGATATTACCGCCACCTCCGACGTATCAGAACAACCGGTAAGCGGCCCGCTGTATATGAAGCGTCTGAAAGGCGGCGTATTAGCCAATGGACTGAACTCCATGCTTTCCGCCGTATTCAACACCTTTCCCAACTCCTGTTTCGGGCAAAATAACGGGGTTATCCAGCTCACCGGTGTCGCCAGTCGCTATGTCGGTTTTGTTGTTGCACTGATGTTGATCGTCTTGGGACTGTTTCCGGCGGTGAGCGGCTTTGTGCAGCATATTCCAGAGCCAGTACTTGGCGGAGCAACCATTGTCATGTTTGGTACTATCGCCGCTTCTGGGGTACGCATTGTCTCTCGTGAACCACTGAACCGTCGCGCCATTATGATTATTGCACTGTCGCTGGCAGTCGGTCTCGGCGTATCTCAGCAACCATTGATTTTACAATTTGCACCAGACTGGCTGAAAACCCTACTCTCTTCGGGTATCGCCGCTGGGGGAATCACCGCCATCGCGCTGAATCTGGTGTTCCCGCACGAGAAAGAATAAGCGCCAGCTTCCAGAAATTTTTCATCTAACATTATAATAGGGGTCGATGATGCAACATCGGCCCCTATTTATTGTCTGTAAGATGATTATCTATTGAGCCTACCGGGTAATTACGGCATAAAGCATATATATACCTGACGACTGGCATGGACTTACGCAATGAAATTTATCGGGAAATTATTTCTCACTCTGCTGTTATTGGCCTTGTTGTTACTGGTGGTGTTTTACGTATTAATGCAAACCGCATGGGGAGCAAACTGGGTCACCAAGTGGGTGAATCAGCACACCGAGTACCAATTATCATTAGGCAAAATCGATCATAATTGGTCTTCTCCCAGCCATATTCTGTTGCAGGATGTGATTTTTGGTCATAAAAATCAGCCAGCTACAATAGTCGCAAAACAGATCTCCATCGGACTAAGCATCCGCCAGATTACTGACCCCAGTCACATTACCAGCCTGCAACTGAAAGGCGGAACCCTCAATCTGGATCAGACCAACATCACACTACCAATCGATGCCGATACGCTGCAACTAACCGATATGGCACTACATGCGCAGGATAGCAACTGGCAATTGAATGGACAGCAGATAAACGGCGGTATTATGCCGTGGAAACCGGAAGCCGGTTACTTGCTGGGTAAAAAAGCCAACTTTCAGCTCAGTGCCCGCTCTTTGATACTGAACAACATTCCGGCCAGTCAGGTACTGGTGCAGGGAGAAATCAATGGCAATCAGTTGGCACTGAACAACTTTGGTGCGAATGTCGCCCGAGGTGAACTCACTGGCAACGCTATTCGTACCGAAGATGGCAGCTGGCAGATCAACAATTTGCGACTTAGCAATGTGCGTTTGCAAACTAACCAGACACTGACTGATTTCTGGCAGCCCCTGACTCAACTTCCAGCACTGACAGTTAACCGTTTTGATCTCATTGGCGCCCGTATGGAAGGGAAAAACTGGGCCTTTAACGATTTGGATGTCACCTTGCAGAATGTAACATTCAAACAGAACGACTGGCAGAGTGAGGACGGTTCGCTGTCGTTCAACGCCACTGACATCATCAATGGCCAAATGCATTTGGTCGACCCCATTGTCAGCCTGGATCTATCCCCTCAAGGGCTGGCAATCAAGCAATTTTCTACTCGCTGGGAAGGTGGGCTATTACGTACTGACGGCACCTGGCAACGTAGTAACCACCGGTTGGATTTAAATGAATTTATTGTAGCGGGTATGGAATATACCTTGCCTGGCGATTGGCGCCAGCGCTGGCAGCAGGCATTACCTTCCTGGTTGTCGGAAGTGTTTATTAAAAAGTTTTCAGCCAACCGTAACTTACTAATTGATATCAACCCGGATTTCCCATTTCAGCTTACCGCACTGGATGGCTTTGGTAACAACCTGCTGCTGGCGCGCGATCATCAATTGGGAATATGGGGTGGCTCACTGAACCTTAACGCCAGTGATGCCACATTCAACAAGATAGATGTCCGCCACCCGTCGTTGGTACTGAATGCCAATAATAACCAAATCACACTCACTGATTTGAGCGCGTTTACCCAGACCGGACTGCTGGAAGCCAAAGGTATTATCAATCAGCAACCGACCCGGAATTTTACGCTGGAGTTAAATGGCAAGGCCGTTAATTTTGGCATTCTCTCCCATTGGGGATGGACAACACCGCCTGCGCTACCGGCAGGTAATAGCAATTTTCAGTTGCACCTGACGGGCAAACTGGACGCCAGCATGCCATTGAAACCTACACTAAATGGCATGTTACAAGGAATGGATGGAAAAGGACTTCCGATTCGACAGGAAATGCATCAAGGTACAGTTTTAGAAAACACACCGACAGAACAAAACAATAACCAACAATAAAGCTATCACCAATAGAGTGACGCTGGGTTGGTTGATTTTCACTGCCAAGTGGATTCCGGTAATCGTGGGGGGGATTCACTTGGTTATAACACATTGATTAAATTTATTTTATTGTGAAAATAATCATCGGGTAGTTAAAGGTTGAGCATTTACTTTAACGAATGGCTGAGCCCCCTTCCTCCAGCGGCTCATCCGGCATCGCGGGTAACACGATGTAAACCCCTTGGAACAAAGCACCTTTGTTCTCGTTTCCAAATAGTTCAACATCCAGCTGTACTCGTGCCTTGCGCCCTCTGGCCAGTCGATCCAAATTGCCACTCAGTGAACCCAGATCAGCAACAGCACTTGGCCTGCCAGTTACCGGGGTACTATAACGGATATGCGCGTCTGCCAAAATAATGGTCCCCCCCAATTGTCTCTCACGTAGTAACAGCCAGATCAATCCCCACCCTGTCAGGGTTGCCAGTGAAAACATACTGCCAGCAAATAGTGTTTGATGCGGATTCTGATTACCAACCTCCGGCATGGTGGTAATAAATTTCTGCCCGGTATACTGACTGATGCGCACACCCATTTTTTCACTTAACGGAATATGTTCATACCAGGCCTGCTGCAACTGACCACACCAATCGGGACGGTGCAAAATATCATCCAGCGTCTCCACCGGTTTAATCATCAGAAAGTGGCGCACTGGTGTAGTCAATGGTGTCGTAATTTCGCCCTGATTGATGAATCCCAGTTTGGCAAAAAAATCCACAGCATCTTCACGAGCGCTACACACGACACGCTTAACCCCTTCCTGACGCGCCACCGACTCCAGCGCCATTGCCATCAACGTCCCCAGACCTTTACGGCGTACCCCTGGATGAACAGCCAGAAAACGGATGGAAGCCTCATTGTCAGCATTAATAGACAGTCGTCCCACCGCTACCAGTTGCCCTTGCTCATCAACAATCGTCTGATGATGCGCTAGCGCGTCATAAGCATCACGCTCAGAGCCCAGTGGCTGATGCAACGGTTTACGCAGCATTTCCCAGCGAAATTGATAGTAGGCATCAAGATTTTCGGCGCTTTCAGGCACTCTCAGGTGATACATAAACACAGCCTCGCTAAACAAAGAATTTCTATATCTGGCCTAAACCTGTAACCAGAAGGTTACTGGTCCATCATTCACCAGCGCGACTTTCATATCTGCAGCAAAACGTCCAGTTTCGGTAGCAATACCACGCCCACGGCATTGCCCGATAAAATACTGATACAGGCGGTTCGCCTCATCCGGCGATGCCCCACGGGAGAAACTGGGGCGCATCCCCTTTTGTGTATCCGCTGCCAACGTAAATTGAGAAACTACCAGCAAACTACCGCCAGCCTGTTGAACATTCAGGTTCATCTTGTCATTTTTATCGCTGAAAATGCGATAACCAGCAACTCGCTCACAAAGTCGGGCCGCCTTTTTTTCATCATCCCCTTGTTCAACAGCCAGTAACACCAACAATCCCGAATCAATTTCACCAACCACCGATTCATCAACCGTAACACTGGCACCAGATACCCGCTGAATTAACGCGATCATAGAAACGTTGCAACTCCTGTTTAAAACACCTGAACGGCAGCGCATACCTCCGCGCAGGCAGCAGAATCAACAATATGAGTTATTTACTAAAAACGTTATGTTTTTGGGCAAAAAAATAGGGGATTACCTTTCGGTCACTCACCAGTATCGACTGAATGCCAAGTTCAGAAGCCGCCGCCACATTAGCAATATTATCATCAAAGAAAATGGCATTATCCGCCGTGACAGCTTCCTGGCGCAGTACATGGTGGTATATATCCGCTTCTGGTTTGCGAAATCCGATTTCCTGAGAAAGGTACAGATGATCTACGGCTTGCTGTATTTGCGGATATTGAGTTGGCCAGAAATCACAATGTAAGCGGTTGGTATTGGAAAGGATGACCACCCGGTGCCCTTCCTGACGCAAACGCTGCATAATCTCCAATACTTCAGCTCGCAGAGAAACAAATATCGCTTGCCACCCCGTCGAGAACTGCTCAAAGCTAAGGCTCATACCCATTTCATGACACAAGCGGGATGCGAATTCCTCATCACTGATCTCGCCACGCTCATGCTGCTCAAAGGTGTCCCCCATAACGAAACGTTCGCGTAACATTGCCAGCGGTACGTTACCAAGATGGCTCCACTCACCGAAAACCCGATTAAAATCAATATCGATGATGACGTTGCCCAAATCAAATATATACAGCATGTTTCCTCCCGATTTAACCATAGATTCTCACTGTAATGGGAAAAATCAGAACTGAACAGCATAGATGATCAGGATAATAATGAGATTGAAAATGGTGCAACATGCAGAGAACTAACCTAATAAAGAAAAAAGGCCCCGAAATGGGGCCTTCTGGCGAAGCAAAATAAGATGATTAATCTTCTTTTGTGGTGCGATTAGCGCGACGGCGATCGTTTTCCGTCAAATGACGTTTGCGAAGACGGATGGAGTGCGGAGTCACTTCCACCAGTTCGTCATCATCAATAAATTCAAGCGCCTGCTCCAGAGACATTTTAATCGCCGGTACCAGTGTCGTGGCTTCATCAGTACCGGAAGCACGCATGTTGGTCAGCTTCTTACCCGTCAGACAGTTCACTGTCAGGTCGTTAGAGCGGGTGTGAATACCGATAATCTGGCCTTCATACACTTCAGCACCATGGCCCAGGAACAATTTACCGCGATCCTGCAAGCTGTACAGCGCATAAGCAACGGCTTTACCCTGTCCATTGGAGATCAATACGCCATTCTGACGCTGGCCAATTTCCCCCGGACGCACATCATCATAATGGCTAAAGGTGGAATACAGTAGACCCGTACCCGACGTCATGGTCATAAAGTCGGTACGGAAACCGATCAATCCACGGCTTGGAATCACGTAGTCCAGACGCACACGGCCTTTACCATCAGGGATCATGTCTCGCATGTCACCTTTACGTATACCCATGGCTTCCATCACGGAGCCCTGATTCTGCTCTTCGATGTCCAACGTCACTTGCTCAAATGGTTCCTGACGACGACCATCAATAGTACGGAAGATAACTTTCGGACGGGATACCGCCAGTTCAAAACCTTCGCGACGCATATTTTCAATCAATACAGACAGATGCAGTTCACCACGGCCTGAAACACGGAATGCATCTGGATCTTCTGTTTCTTCCACGCGCAGTGCTACGTTATGCACCAGCTCTTTGCGAAGACGGTCCAGAATCTGACGTGAAGTCACAAACTTACCTTCTTTACCGCAGAACGGTGAAGTATTGACGCAGAAGAACATGGTTACTGTCGGTTCGTCTACCGTTAACGGTGGCAACGCTTCAACAGTAGAAGTATCGCAGATGGTGTCGGAAATATTCAATTCACCCAGGCCGGTAACCGCCACAATGTCGCCCGCTTCTGCCAGCTTACTTTCAATACGTAGCAGGCCCATATGACCAAGTACCTGGCCCACTTTACCGTTACGTACTTTGCCCTGGCTGTCGACAATACTGACCTGCTGGTTTGGTTTCACCACACCACGCGAGATACGACCGATACCGATAACACCAACATAGTTGTTGTAATCTAACTGGGATATCTGCATCTGGAACGGGCCGTTGAGGTCGACTTTGGGTGCTTCAACGTATTTTACGATGGCCTCAAACAGCGGAGTCATGTCGTCCGCCATATCATTATGATCCAGACCCGAAACACCGTTCAGTGCGGATGTATAAACAATCGGGAAATCCAGTTGCTCATCAGTCGCGCCAAGGTTAACAAACAGGTCAAAAACCTGATCGACAACCCAATCTGGACGCGCGCCCGGGCGGTCAACTTTGTTGATCACCACAATGGGTTTCAGGCCATAGGCAAAAGCTTTCTGAGTCACGAAACGCGTCTGCGGCATCGGGCCGTCCATCGCGTCCACCAGCAGCAGAACCGAGTCAACCATGGACATCACGCGCTCAACTTCACCGCCGAAATCGGCGTGACCTGGCGTATCCACAATATTAATACGGTAGTTATTCCAGTTGATGGCGGTATTTTTAGCGAGGATAGTAATTCCGCGCTCTTTTTCCAAATCATTGGAGTCCATGACACGTTCGGTAGGATCATTACGATCATCACCCAACGTACCGGACTGTTGCAGCAACTTATCGACCAGGGTGGTTTTCCCATGGTCAACGTGCGCAATAATAGCGATGTTACGCAAATTTTCGATCACAGCTTTGCCTCAGGCATTTTAGAAATAGCGCGCTATTGTACACGTATTAATCGAGGGACTAAACAGGATCACAAACATCTACCCTAAACAACCTGCCGTTGCCGGGTTTGTGATCACTTTCACGGTGCAATTACGCTACAAACGAGTTGTAACGCACCAAAATAGAGCATTGAGTTTAAAATAAAGCTCCATTTTGGTGCATTACACTATAATAGTGCAAAGGGGTATGACACAAAAAGCCAGCAGGAATGCCCTTTAGCACGAATTAAAAAAGTTGGCACACTTTTAGCTTTAGTTTACTCACGGTAACAACATCATTCCACAACGATATTCGTTCCACGACGATAAATGACACAATCGGGAGAACCAAGTATGTCTGCAGAAAATGTTTTGACGATGCTGAATGAACATGAAGTGAAGTTTGTTGATCTTCGCTTCACTGATACCAAAGGTAAGGAACAGCACGTCACTATTCCAGCACATCAAGTCAATGCTGACTTTTTTGAAGACGGCAAAATGTTTGATGGTTCTTCGATTGGTGGCTGGAAAGGTATCAACGAATCAGACATGGTATTAATGCCCGATCCGACGACTGCAGTTCTGGATCCTTTCTTCGAAGAAACCACACTGAACATCCGTTGCGACATTCTGGAACCAGCCACAATGCAGGGCTACGATCGTGACCCGCGTTCTATCTCTAAACGCGCCGAAGATTTCCTGCGCTCTTCTGGTATCGCGGATACCGTACTGTTCGGGCCTGAGCCGGAATTTTTCCTGTTTGACGATGTCCGTTTCGGCAGCAGCATTTCTGGTTCACACGTATCTATCGATGACATCGAAGCGGCGTGGAATAGCAGCAAACAATATGAAGGTGGCAACAAAGGCCATCGTCCGTCAGTAAAAGGTGGTTACTTCCCGGTTCCACCAGTAGATTCATCACAGGATCTCCGTTCGACCATGTGTCTGACTATGGAACAGATGGGCCTGGTTGTTGAAGCTCATCACCATGAAGTAGCGACTGCCGGACAGAACGAAATAGCCACCCGCTTCAATAGTATGACCAAAAAAGCTGACGAAATTCAGATTTACAAATATGTCGTACATAACGTAGCTCACGTGTTTGGTAAAACGGCAACCTTCATGCCAAAACCAATGTTCGGTGACAACGGCTCGGGTATGCATTGCCATATGTCTCTGTCCAAAGACGGTGCCAACCTGTTCTCTGGTGATAAATACGGCGGTCTGTCTGAAACAGCGTTGTACTACATCGGTGGTATCATTAAACACGCGAAAGCCATTAATGCCTTGACCAACCCAACAACCAACTCTTACAAGCGTCTGGTCCCAGGGTATGAAGCACCAGTCATGCTGGCCTACTCAGCCCGTAACCGCTCTGCTTCGATTCGTATTCCAGTCGTTTCCAGCCCGAAAGCACGCCGTATTGAGGTCCGTTTCCCGGATCCTGCTGCCAACCCGTATCTGGCCTTCGCAGCTCTGCTGATGGCTGGCCTGGACGGTATCATCAACAAAATCCATCCTGGTGATGCCATGGATAAGAATCTGTATGATTTACCGGCAGAAGAAGCGAAAGAAATCCCAACTGTAGCGGGTTCACTGGAAGAAGCACTAAATGCGCTGAATGCTGACCGTGAGTTCCTGACCCGGGGTGGCGTGTTCACTGAAGACTCAATTGATGCTTACATTGAATTGCGTAAATCAGAGGATGACCGTGTTCGTATGACACCACATCCGGTCGAATTCGAACTGTACTACAGCGTTTAATAATCACGCGTCGACGGCAGGAGAGATACGATGATGTTTAAACTGCCGTCACACAAAAGTTTTATGTTTTGTTTTTGTTGCCGTGGAAACTTTTCAGCCCATCTTCGGATGGGTTTTTTTCTCCACCGGCGTCATATTGTCGCCACATAATATCTATCATTCAGAACATAATGCACTGACATAGTGCGGGAGTCTGCGTTATGGCAACAGGCACGCTGCCCGATGCTGGGCAGATCCTCAATTCTTTGATTAACAGCATATTACTGCTGGATAAAGATCTGGCAATTCACTACTCCAACCCAGCGGCACAGCAACTTTTAGCACAAAGTTCCCGAAAGCTGTCAGGGACACCGCTGCCGGAGCTACTGGGCTATTTCTCGCTGAATCTCGACCTGATGCGCGAAAGCCTCGACTCAGGACAGGGCTTTACCGATAACGAAGTTACCATTGTGGTAGATGGTAAGGCTCATATCATGTCGCTCACGGCCCAACGGATACAGAACAATTTCATCCTGTTGGAAATGGCGCCAATGGATAACCAACGTCGTCTAAGCCAGGAGCAACTACAACACGCCCAGCAACAAGCAGCTCGTGATCTGGTGAGAGGCCTGGCACATGAGATCAAAAACCCGCTTGGTGGGTTACGCGGGGCAGCACAGTTACTTTCCAAAGCACTGCCAGATCCTGAGTTAAGGGAATATACCAAAGTCATCATTGAGCAAGCAGATCGTCTGCGTAATCTGGTAGACCGGTTATTAGGGCCACAACAACCAGGCTTGCACGTTACGCAGAGCATTCATCAGGTTGCCGAACGCGTATTCCAACTGGTATCTCTGGAAAAAACAGACAATGTTACGCTGGTCAGGGATTACGACCCCAGCCTGCCAGAACTGACACACGACCCGGATCAGATTGAGCAGGTATTACTTAACATTACCCGCAATGCACTACAGGCTCTGGGGGAAGAAGGCGGCACCATCACTATCCGTACCCGGACTGCGTTTCAATTGACGCTACATGGTGTGCGTTATCGTCTGGTAGCCCGTATTGATATTGAAGATGATGGCCCAGGTGTTCCGGCTCAACTACAGGATACGTTGTTCTATCCTATGGTTAGTGGGCGGGAAGGAGGAACCGGCCTGGGATTGTCGATAGCCCGGAATCTTATCGATCAACATTCCGGTAAAATTGAATTCAACAGTTGGCCAGGTCATACCGAGTTTTCGGTTTATCTGCCCATTCGCCAGTGAGGTTCATGATGCAACGAGGGATAGTCTGGATTGTCGATGACGATAGCTCCATCCGTTGGGTGCTTGAACGCGCACTGACCGGCGCTGGTTTAACATGCGCCACCTTTGATAATGGGAATCAAGCCTTAAGTGCGCTGGCAACCCAAACACCGGATGTCCTGCTTTCCGATATCCGCATGCCCGGCATGGATGGTCTGGCATTGCTTCAGCAGATAAAGCAACGCCATCCGATGCTGCCGGTCATTATTATGACTGCACATTCCGATCTGGATGCGGCAGTCAGCGCCTATCAGCAAGGTGCGTTTGATTATCTACCCAAACCTTTTGATATTGATGAAGCTGTCGCGCTGGTGGAGAGAGCCATCAGCCACTACATGGAACAACAACAACCAGTTCGTAGTCAGCCCATTAGCGGACCAACAGCAGATATTATCGGCGAAGCTCCGGCCATGCAGGATGTATTTCGTATCATTGGCCGCCTTTCCCGATCATCTATCAGCGTTCTGATTAATGGTGAGTCAGGAACCGGTAAAGAACTGGTCGCTCACGCGCTGCATCGCCACAGCCCTCGCACCAAGGCACCATTTATTGCTCTGAACATGGCCGCTATCCCTAAAGATCTCATTGAATCTGAGCTTTTTGGTCATGAAAAAGGCGCGTTTACTGGTGCCAACCAGATTCGGCAAGGTCGTTTTGAGCAGGCTGATGGTGGGACACTGTTTCTCGACGAAATTGGTGACATGCCACTGGACGTACAGACCCGTCTACTGCGCGTACTGGCCGATGGACAATTCTATCGCGTTGGAGGTTACGCCGCTGTAAAGGTGGATGTCCGCATTATTGCCGCCACCCACCAAAATCTGGAGTTGCGGGTACAGGAAGGCAAGTTCCGTGAGGATCTATTCCACCGTTTAAATGTTATTCGTGTCCATTTACCTCCACTGCGCGAACGCCGGGAAGATATTCCCCGGCTAGCCCGCTATTTCCTGCAAGCCACAGCCAAGGAGCTTGGTGTTGAGCCTAAAAATCTTCATCCGGAAACAGAAGCAGCGCTGACCCGCTTACCCTGGGGGGGTAACGTGCGCCAGTTGGAGAATACCTGTCGCTGGCTTACCGTTATGGCTGCTGGCCAAGAAGTCTTGATTCAGGATCTGCCGCCAGAACTATTTGAAACTACCGCGCCAGATTCCACTGTGCATGTGTTACCTGATAGTTGGGCCACGTTGTTGGCACAATGGGCTGACAGGGCATTACGTTCCGGCCATCAAAACCTGTTGGCAGAAGCTCAACCTGAAATGGAGAGAACGCTGCTAACCACCGCACTGCGTCATACCCAAGGTCACAAACAGGAAGCTGCTCGTTTGTTGGGATGGGGTCGAAACACTCTCACCCGGAAACTCAAAGAGTTGGGAATGGAATGACCATTATTGCCACGTTTTATTGTGCCAAAACGAATCAATTCAACTGGTGATAAAAAGTACAATACAACGCACAAAATTGTTGGTAATTTGTACTTTACATGGTTCATACCCGCAGTATGATCGTGTCGCTGACAGGAGAGGGGAACCATGCTGGAATCACTTATTCATATAGTGACACATGGCGCAGAAATCAGCAGTACGGTGGGCAATACACCGGAAACTGCTATTGCTGCTGTTTTATGTGCCGCACTGATCAATTTCTTTAGCTAGCAGACAAGTAAGTTAAGGATATAACGTAAAAACAGCCGCTAAAGGCTGTTTTTGTTTTAAATAACCCGAGAAAATTGCTGCGTTCGCATCTTGTTACGCAGATAAATATCAAAGCACATACAGATATTGCGGATCAGCAATCGTCCTCTAGCCGTAACAGTGATACCTTGTTCTTGGATTTCTACCAAGCCATCTTCCGCCATGGGTGCCAACAAACGTAAATCGTCAGCAAAATAGGTACTAAAATTGATACCGAACTCTGCTTCAATGACTGCGTAACTCAACTTGAAATTGCAAATCAGCGTTTTAATCACATCACGACGGATACAATCGTCTCGAGTCAATGTCAAACCACGCCACAGCGCATTACCCGTCTGTTCCACTTGTGAATAGTAAAGCTTCAGCTCTTTCTGGTTCTGAGCATAACTATCGCCAATCATGCTAATAGCCGAAACGCCCATGCCAAGCAAGTCGGTATTCCCCTGCGTGGTATAACCCTGAAAATTACGGTGTAGTACGCCTTCCCGCTGGGCAATCGCTAATTCATCGTCTGGTCGGGCAAAGTGATCCATACCGATAAACTGGTAGCCTGAGCTGGTCAGGGTTTCTATGGTTTGCTGAAGAATATCCAACTTCTGCTCAGCACTGGGAAGATCAGATTCTTTAATTTTACGTTGAGCAGCAAATAAGTCCGGTAGATGCGCATAATTAAAAACACTGAGTCGGTGTGGATTCAGTTCGATAACACGCTGTAACGTAAAAGAAAAACTTTCCGGAGTTTGTTTAGGTAATCCGTAAATCAAATCAATATTGGTGGAAGAAAAACCCAACGCTTTGGCTCGATTGATTAGGGCAAAAATAAAGGACTCATCCTGCTCACGGTTCACCAACCGCTGAACATCCTTATTGAAATCCTGAACGCCCATACTCAGGCGGTTAAAACCTTCGCTATACAGATGATCCAGAATATCCAGTTCAATTTCACGTGGATCAATTTCCAGCGATATTTCTGCCTGCTCAGAAAATGCAAATTGCTCTCTCAGCAATCCCATCAGCCTGCTAATCTGATTTTTATTCAGATAAGTTGGTGTGCCTCCGCCCCAGTGCATCTGTGTAACCGTACGACCAGCAAACAACTTCGCACGATGTCGGATTTCTTGTTCCAATACATCCAGATACTCATCTGCTTTATGCAACTGGCGAGTCACTAGTTTATTGCAACCGCAGAAATAACACAGACGATGGCAAAAAGGGATGTGCAGATACAGTGACAATGGCCGTTGAGGATAACGCTTAGTGGCTCGTTGAAAAGCGGATTCATCGTAACTTTCGCTAAATTCCAGCGCCGTGGGATATGAGGTGTAACGTGGCCCAGAATAATTATATTTTTGTATCAGGGCCAAATCCCAGTCAATCGTCTGCTCAAACATGCTACTCACTCCTTTCGGTATCGTTTACTGCGCGATTGTCTTTGCGGCATTAACCGCCGTTTGGAAAAAACTGCCGCATGCAGCCGATGTTTCCGTTTTGACAGGCACCACAGTTTAACTAACAGACTCAGCAAAAAACATGTAGCCAGAAAGGTTATAAGTAGAAATAGTCCTTTTATCATTAATTATCTTTCGGGTTATTACGCTTAAGTAGCTGAAGCATATCCTCTTCCGGCTCCTCTTCGTCGTCATTCCCTAATTCAATCCCTAATAGCTCCATCAATATGTCGATGCGGTCCAGTTTCTCATCAACCCAGGATTGATCTTTCGCGCTGAGTGTTTCACCTTTTTCCAAACGATCCAGCAGATCATCCAGACGCGAATCATTTTCCAACATGCCTAATTCTTCTTCGGGAGAAAGCTTCTCTAACTTTTCAGCTTTTGGTGCTATCACCTTCATTGGTGCAGCAGTATTGGCAATCAACGATACCGGTTTTTTGCTGCCAATGCGCGGGTCGACTATCTTACTCTGACCAGATGATTTGCTGGCGTTACTACCTTCCTGAGTACGGTTACCAGAAGTATGGCCTCGATGCTTTTTCTGGCGCTTACGTTCGCGGGCTTCGATATTCAATTCTTCACGACTTTTTCTCTTTATTTTTGGCTTGGTGGATTTATCACCCGGCCCTTTAACTGGCTGTTTCATAGCTTCGCTCTCAAATTCTGAAATACATATAATGTAGGAGATTGCGGCGGAATCTAGCAGAAAGTGTATCAATAAAACAGTATTCAACTTCATTGAAGATACTTTTCTTCTCTCAACTCATTTCACCTACTGGTGTAAATGAACCAGTACGGATAAACCCCGTCTTTTATTGTCAGTTACAGGTATAATCTTCACCTATTATTGATCCAGACAGAGACGAAGATTGTGACCCACCAATATAACTACCATGTGACCCGTTTCGTCATCAGTGCCCCTGATATCCGCCATCTGCCCGCCGATAGCGGTATTGAAGTCGCCTTTGCTGGACGCTCAAATGCCGGTAAATCCAGTGCACTCAACACATTAACCAATCAGAAAAACCTGGCCCGTACCAGCAAAACCCCAGGTCGGACTCAATTGATTAATCTATTTGAAGTAACCGAAGATGTGCGCTTGGTCGATCTGCCCGGTTACGGCTATGCCGAAGTGCCGGAAGAAATGAAACGAAAATGGCAGAACGCTCTGGGTGAGTATCTGCAAAAGCGTAACTGCCTGAAGGGATTAGTGGTATTGATGGATATCCGCCACCCACTGAAAGATCTCGATCAACAAATGCTGGAGTGGGCTGCTACTGTCCATCTTCCGGTTTTAGTGTTACTGACCAAAGCCGATAAACTGACGTCTGGAGCCCGCAAATCACAGTTAACAATGGTACGAGAAGCCGTATTGCCGTTTATGAGCGATATCCAAGTAGAAACCTTCTCTTCCCTGAAGAAAACAGGTGTAGATAAATTACGTGAGAAATTAGATAGCTGGTTCAGCACATTGGACTCTGCGACAGAAGAAATACCAGCCGAATAATACTGATTATTGCCAGTCGATGGCATTAACGACATTTTCTGGCAAACGGCGATAGCATCTGCATCTACTACATTACCACTATCGCCAGCTATTCCACATAATTCCCATAAAAAACGCCCCGGTCAGAAAACTGACCGGGGCGGCTAACATTCAGCCAAATCCGATTACGTGAAGTAAAAGGTCTGAAAGATAGAACATCTTACCTCTGTACCCTACGCCTTTAACTCTACCCTATTTTTTCACTGGAACAAAGGATTTTTTGTTGTTTAATTTCATAAAAAGTGACTACCATTTAAACAAAACCAAACTTGATCACACTATCCTGTAGCTTAATTACATAAAGGCCACATTTTTACGATGTAACTGTTTGATACAAAAATACACAAGAAGCAATACCGTACTCTTTGTCATCAAGCTCTGTATAAACAAACAACATCAGCAATGCAGGTTAATGCGCCTGATCCCAGTTTTGACCAGTACCAACAGCTACCAGCAAGGGCACGTCTAATTGCATACTCCCTTCCATCAGCGCTTTAATTTGCTGCCTGGCCACATCCAATACGGAATCATGCACCTCAAAAACCAGTTCATCATGGACCTGCATTATCATTTTGATTAACGGTTCCTCTTGCTGCTGTAACCAATCGTCAATCGCGATCATCGCTTTTTTAATAATATCCGCAGCGGTCCCTTGCATAGGCGCGTTAATCGCCGCTCGTTCAGCCGCTTTACGGCCCATAGCGTTACGGGAGTGAATATCCGGTAAATAGAGACGTCGACCGTCCAGCGTCGACACATATCCTTGTGCGGCCGCCTGCTGACGTGTCCGTTCCATATAATGCTGTACCCCTGGATAACGCTCGAAGTAAAGATCCATGTAACGCTGAGATTCTTTACGCGGAATATTTAGCTGGCGCGATAACCCAAAGGCACTCATACCATAAATCAAACCAAAGTTAATTGCCTTGGCACTTCGCCGCTGTTCGCTGGTGACATTATCAAGTGGGATACCGAACACCTCAGAGGCCGTTGCGCGGTGAATATCCTTACCTTCTGCAAATGCCTTAAGCAATCCAGCATCCTTAGAAAGGTGCGCCATAATCCGCAATTCAATCTGAGAGTAGTCCGCCGCCATAATGCTGTATCCTTTCGGCGCAATAAATGCCTGACGAATACGACGACCTTCATCATTACGGACTGGAATATTCTGCAAGTTAGGGTCACTGGAAGACAAACGCCCCGTTGCTGTTACTGCCTGATGATAAGAGGTATGTACTCGCTTAGTTAGCGGGTTAATCATCAACGGTAATTTATCGGTATAAGTGGATTTCAGTTTTGCCAGCCCACGGTGTTCCAAAAGAAGTTTTGGCAAAGGGTAGTCCAGCGCTAACTCAGCCAACACTTCTTCATTGGTGGAAGGTGCGCCCTTCGGGGTTTTTTTGATGACCGGCAGTTGCAGTTTTTCATAAAGAATAGCGCCTAATTGTTTGGGGGAAGATAAATTAAATTCTTCTCCTGCCAGCTCATACGATTTTACTTCCAACTCCGCCAGGCGTTGTGTCAGTTCCCGCGAATGCTCTGCCAGAATAGTAGTATCAATCAGCACCCCAGTGCGTTCCATTCGGGATAACACCGGCACCAGTGGCATATCTATATCCTGAAAAACTTTGCGCAATTCAGGTTGCTGCTTCAGCTGTTCCCATAGTTTCTGGTGCAGATACAAAGTGACGTCAGCATCCTCAGCAGCATAGGGTGCAGCCTGTTCCAATGCAATCTGATTGAAAGTTAGCTGGTTTTTCCCTTTTCCGGCAACTTCTTCAAAACTAATAGTTTTGTGGTTTAAATAACGCGCAGACAGACTGTCCATATCATGACGGCCAGCAACACTATCCAACACATAGGATTCCAGCATGGTATCAAAAGCAATACCACGTAGCTCAATACCGTGGCGCATCATCACACCCTTATCAAACTTTAGATTCTGACCAATCTTCAGTAAGCTGGCATCTTCCAGCAGCGGTTTGAGTGCTGCCAATACCTTTGTACGATCGAGCTGTTCAGGTGCATCCAGATAGTCGTGAGCCAAGGGCAGATATGCAGCCTCACCCGGTTTAATCGCGAATGACATCCCTACCAGATTAGCGGCAAGGGTGTCCAGGCTGTCTGTTTCCGTATCAAAAGCAAACACCTCAGCGGCCTTTAAACGCGCTATCCAGTCCTGTAAGGTTTTTTCATCCAGAATAGTGACGTAATTGTCCTGAGACAGGACGCTTACTTTTTCTTCTTGCGTCTTTTCTTCTATCTTTTTTATTACTGTCGGCACGGCCAGGTTACTTTTTTTATCCTGTAACCATGTTCCGGATTCAATATCAATTAACCAACGCTTAAACTCGTAATGACCAAACAGATCTCTCAGTTCAACAACATTTGGCTCATTAACAGTTAATTGATCGCAATTCAATTCAAGTTCAACATCCGTTTTGATAGTGGCCAATTTATAGGAGAGATAGGCGATCTCTTTGTGTTGTTCCAGCTTGGCCGCCATGGTTTTCGCCCCGCGAAAAGACAAACCAGCAATTTTATCCAGATTTCCGTACAGTGAATCCAATCCGCCCAATCCTTGTAACAACGCCTGCGCGGTCTTTTCACCGACCCCAGGTACGCCAGGAATGTTATCGGAAGAGTCCCCCATCAGGGCAAGAAAATCGATAATCAACTCAGGAGGAATACCATATTTATTGCACACCTCTTCAGGACCAAGAATGCTATTGGTCATCGTATTGATCAGCGTGATATTGGATGTAACCAACTGAGCCATATCTTTATCACCGGTACTAATCAATACCGGTATACCGGCTCGTTCTGCTTGTAAAGAAAGAGTGCCGATAACATCATCTGCCTCTACACCAGAAACCACCAACAAAGGCAATCCCATCGCCGTCACCATACGGTGTAAAGGCTCTATCTGTTCGCGCAGATCGTCTGGCATCGGAGGACGGTGAGATTTGTAATCTTCAAATAGTTCATCACGAAACGTTTTACCTTTAGCATCAAACACCACCGCCACATGGCTGGGATGATACTGGAGTAATAAGCTTCGCAGCATGTTAAGTACACCATACATCGCCCCAGTAGGTTCACCTGCGCTATTGGTTAACGGGGGAAAAGCATGATAAGCACGATATAAATAGGATGAACCATCCACCAGGATCAAAGGGTTTTCAGTAATCTGAGCCATAATTTGTAGCGATCATTGTGTTTTTTGTCATGGGTTAAGCATGCCATAGGTGACGGCAAGAAACGAATGTTAACGCGTTATTGTGAAGATTTTTGCATAATACTTCGCAAATCAAAGCTGTGGATAAGTTTGTGAATAGAAAATGAGTAAATAATTTCACAGTACATTATTAGTTTCGGTTATATTAATTAATTATTTAAAATCAATAAATTAAAAACAACACTCAGTTTACATGTGAGGAGATTATTTTTGTGGATATATATAATCAATAGACAGATGTGAATAAAAATGTTTTTTAGATATAACTGCGGTGTTAAAAACAAATAACGGCCACACCAGGTTCAAAGGTGTGACCATTATATTAAGATTATTTTTTGGTGAGCAAATATTTCACTACATCGGCATATTGCTTCACGTAAATATCCATTGAACTGGTATCCAGTCCGTCATTTTTTATCATGTATTTGCCATTAACAAATATGGATGGGACACCACGTAGCTGTAAATCTGCGGCCGCTTTTTCCTGTTGGACAACCAAAGATTTCACCACAAAGCTATTTAATGCACTGTCATACTCTTCCCCTGTTACACCGGCATCGATGAAAACCTGACGAATATCTTCCGGTTTCTCTACGGTTTGCGTTTTTTGAACAGCATCAAACATCAGTGGGCCAATCTTATCCTCTATACCCAAGGCAATAGCAACAGCCCAGGCTTTAGTCAATTCTTTTCCTAAGGGCCCTAGAAAATCAACGTGGTATTTAGTGATTTTAATACCGGCTGGCAGCTCTTTTTGTATTGCACCAGGAATATGATAAATCCGAGCAAACTGATAACAATGAGGACAATAAAACGAAAAAAACTCCAGAACCTGTGGCTCCTGAGTTTCAGGCCTATCCAGCGTAACATATTGCTTGCCATTACTAAAATCAGCAGCTGATGCACTAAATGCCATTATGACACCAATCAGTAAAAGCCATATATTCTTCATATCAGTTTTCTCTCTATTTAATAACTTCAGTACATCGTCATCAGTTGCAAAGGTGGTTCCTGCAACAGTTTAACCTGCTCAGTAAAGGTAATTACCTGTTTTGACCAAAAATCAGCGTCCTGCATCCACGGAAAGCTCCGGGGGAAAGCAGGATCTAGCCAACGACGGGCCACCCAGGCCAAATAATGAACCATTCGCATCGCTCGTAATGGCTCAATAAGCGCAAGTTCTGTTTCATCAAAAGACGCAAATTCGCTATAAGCCTCTAGCAGAATATCCAACTGAATACGCTGCTCACGACGTTCACCATGCAAGAGCATCCATAGATCCTGAATGGCCGGTCCATTTCGTGCATCATCAAGATCCACAAACAATGGCCCATCGCGCCATAGAATATTTCCTGGATGGCAGTCTCCATGCAGACGCTTGGCTACCCAGTCAGTACGCCAGTACCGCTTTACTTCATTGATTAAACGATCGGTCGCCAGCAGAAACACGTCACGCAGAGCAGCCGGAATAAGAGGGCATTGTGCCAACGTATTACGTGGTTCATACAAATATTCATCCAAACCAATAGTCGGACGTACTTTAAACAGTGATTTATTCCCGATTTGATGGATACGCCCTAAATAACGACCAACACCTTCCAGTTGCTCATCATTATCCATTTCGTATTGCCGCCCACCAATGCTTGGAAAAACCGTAAAAAAGAAGCCTTCATGTTCATTAAGCATCTTTTCCTGCAAAGACAATGGTGCAACAACGGGGATGTCATCCTCCGCTAACTCACAAGCGAATGCATGCTCTTCAGTAATTTGCTCAGCCTTCCAGCGTTGAGGACGGTAAAACTTCACAACGTACCTTTTTCTGTTCTCATCGCTGAATTGGTATACTCGGTTTTCATAGCTATTTAGCGCGGTTAAACCAGAGTCAACTCGCACCCCAACAGACCACAACGCATCCATGATCAAATCAGGAGATAGTGTCTGAAAATTAAAAACTGAATCGCTTATCACTGCCATTTTAGGGGACTCAACTCCGATCAATAAACAACATGGGATAAATACCCCGATATATCAATCCTTAATAACGCCACGGGCTCGCAGTAATGCCGTTTTGAAATCAGCCTCATAATCCTTCTGCAAACCAGGAATAGGCTGCGTTTCGTTCGTGTCACGCATCTTTAAATGATAAATAAGGATATCATCAGTGAGATCGCTAAGCCCCCCTTCAAACCCGGCTTCATGTGCAAGTTTTTGTAAAAATTGCACAAGATTCATATCCGGCTCTTTTTGCCAGGCCGAATGCAACAATTCGATTAATTCATTTACACGATGACATTTCATGGTGGACTCCTGAAAATTAAACCGCCGAAAATAGTAAGTCTTAGTAGTATGAAGAAAGCACTTGGCCTTTAGCCATACTTTTTCGAAAATAACACATCATTTACTTATAGGCTGAGACAACATGATCACAGGTGTAATTCTGGCCGGGGGCCAGGCAACCCGCATGGGGGGGAAAGACAAAGGGCTAATGGAGCTTGATGGCAAACCTTTGTATCAACTTGTTCTCTCTCGATTAGCACCGCAAGTTGATAAAATAATTATCAACGCTAATCGTAATCAGGTTATTTATCAGCAAAGCGGGTATCCGGTTGTCAATGACATAAACAAAAATTATGCAGGTCCTTTGGCCGGAGTACTGACTGGCTTGGTAACGGTGAAAACGGAGTGGGTGATATTTGTCCCTTGTGACGTTCCGGCTTTACCACTGGATTTGGTCTCACGCCTTTGGCAAGGTCGTGGAGATAAAAAGGCAGCCTATGCAACTGATGGCAACCGTGCACACCCTACATTACTGCTAATCCATACTAATCTCGCATCAGCCCTTGATGAATATCTGGCAAAGGGTGATCGTAAGTTAATGTTATTCCTTAATGAAATAGACGCCCAATCTGTTTCTTTTTCTGATCAGCCTCAGGCTTTTCGTAATTTCAATACCACCGATGACCTGCAACTGTGGCATAAGGATCGTTATGATATTTAAACATCCTCCATTATTGGCTTTTGCTGCTTACAGTGGCACAGGGAAGACAACGCTGCTTAAACAACTTATCCCATTACTGAAAAACTCAGGTATACGTGTGGGCCTTATTAAACACACTCATCATAATATGGACATCGATACCCCGGGAAAAGATAGCTATGAATTGCGTAAAGCAGGAGCAGATCAAACGCTCATCGCCAATACCGAGCGCTGGGCATTAATGACAGAAACACCGGAACAACAAGAACCTGATTTACATTATCTGGCCAGTCGAATGGATACATCAACGTTGGATTTGATTCTAGTTGAGGGTTTCAAACAAGAGAAGATAGACAAAATAGTTCTGTTTCGCCGTGCAATAAATCGATCTTTTACCGATATTATAGATAGTTTTACTCTCGCGGTAGCCAGTGACGAAAAACTGAATACCACGCTCCCTCTGCTTGATATTAACCAGCCAACACATATTGTCAGTTTTATTTCCCACTGGCTTGAAGCAAAAAAGAATAATTAACACAAAAACCCGCGGTATCCACTGAAGGTTTACCGTTATTTGATAGTGGCCCGGCGGCGACATGCTGGGCAGATATCCCTCCGTGCCTCCCGACTGCATCAACACGACAGACGTGAAAAAGCCCTCTGCTTTCACAGAGGGCTTCGTCTACTAGTTGAATGCCTGGCAGTTCCCTACTCTCACATGGGGAGACCCCACACTACCATCGGCGCTACGGCGTTTCACTGCTGAGTTCGGCATGGGGTCAGGTGGGACCACCGCGCTATCGCCGCCAGGCAAATTCTGTTTCGTTCCAACCGTCACACTTCCGCGCAACCATCAGAACCAATACCGGAACATCACTGAAAATATCTCGTCTCTCATTCCAAAACACCTTGGGTGTTGTAAGGTTAAGCCTCTCGGGTCATTAGTACTGGTCAGCTCAACGCATCACTGCGCTTACACACCCAGCCTATCAACGTCTTCGTCTTAAACGTCCCTTCAGGGGCCTTGAAGGCCCAGGGAAGACTCATCTCGGGGCAAGTTTCCCGCTTAGATGCTTTCAGCGGTTATCTCTTCCGCACGTAGCTACCGGGCAATGCAATTGGCATCACAACCCGTACACCAGTGGTGCGTTCACTCCGGTCCTCTCGTACTAGGAGCAACCCCCTCAATCTTCCAACGCCCACGGCAGATAGGGACCGAACTGTCTCACGACGTTCTAAACCCAGCTCGCGTACCACTTTAAATGGCGAACAGCCATACCCTTGGGACCTACTTCAGCCCCAGGATGTGATGAGCCGACATCGAGGTGCCAAACACCGCCGTCGATATGAACTCTTGGGCGGTATCAGCCTGTTATCCCCGGAGTACCTTTTATCCGTTGAGCGATGGCCCTTCCATTCAGAACCACCGGATCACTAAGACCTGCTTTCGCACCTGCTCGAGCCGTCACTCTCGCAGTCAAGCTAGCTTATGCCTTTGCACTAACCTCCTGATGTCCGACCAGGATTAGCTAACCTTCGTACTCCTCCGTTACTCTTTGGGAGGAGACCGCCCCAGTCAAACTACCCACCAGACACTGTCCGCAACCCGGTTCACGGGCCCACGTTAGAACATCAAACATCAAAGGGTGGTATTTCAAGGTTGGCTCCACGCAGACTGGCGTCCACGCTTCGAAGCCTCCCACCTATCCTACACATCAAGGCTCAAGGTTCAGTGTCAAGCTATAGTAAAGGTTCACGGGGTCTTTCCGTCTTGCCGCGGGTACACTGCATCTTCACAGCGAGTTCAATTTCACTGAGTCTCGGGTGGAGACAGCCTGGCCATCATTACGCCATTCGTGCAGGTCGGAACTTACCCGACAAGGAATTTCGCTACCTTAGGACCGTTATAGTTACGGCCGCCGTTTACCGGGGCTTCGATCAAGAGCTTCGCCTTGCGGCTTACCCCATCAATTAACCTTCCGGCACCGGGCAGGCGTCACACCGTATACGTCCACTTTCGTGTTTGCACAGTGCTGTGTTTTTAGTAAACAGTTGCAGCCAGCTGGTATCTGCGACTGCGCAACGCTCCGTCCGCAAGGGACTTCACCTCGCACAGCGTGCCTTCTCCCGAAGTTACGGCACCATTTTGCCTAGTTCCTTCACCCGAGTTCTCTCAAGCGCCTGAGTATTCTCTACCTGACCACCTGTGTCGGTTTGGGGTACGATTCGATGTTACCTGATGCTTAGGGGCTTTTCCTGGAAGCGTGGCATTTGTCACTTCGACACCGTAGTGCCTCGTCATCACGCCTCGGTGTTGACAGCGCTCCGGATTTGCCTGGAGCACCCACCTACACGCTTAAACCGGGACAACCGTCGCCCGGCCAACATAGCCTTCTCCGTCCCCCCTTCGCAGTAACACCCAGTACAGGAATATTAACCTGTTTCCCATCGACTACGCCTTTCGGCCTCGCCTTAGGGGTCGACTCACCCTGCCCCGATTAACGTTGGACAGGAACCCTTGGTCTTCCGGCGTGCGGGTTTTTCACCCGCATTATCGTTACTTATGTCAGCATTCGCACTTCTGATACCTCCAGCAATCCTCACAGACCACCTTCAACGGCTTACAGAACGCTCCCCTACCCAACAACGCCTAAGCGTCGCTGCCGCAGCTTCGGTGCATGGTTTAGCCCCGTTACATCTTCCGCGCAGGCCGACTCGACCAGTGAGCTATTACGCTTTCTTTAAATGATGGCTGCTTCTAAGCCAACATCCTGGCTGTCTGGGCCTTCCCACATCGTTTCCCACTTAACCATGACTTTGGGACCTTAGCTGGCGGTCTGGGTTGTTTCCCTCTTCACGACGGACGTTAGCACCCGCCGTGTGTCTCCCGTGATAACATTCTTCGGTATTCGCAGTTTGCATCGAGTTGGTAAGCCGGGATGGCCCCCTAGTCGAAACAGTGCTCTACCCCCGAAGATGACTTCACGAGGCGCTACCTAAATAGCTTTCGGGGAGAACCAGCTATCTCCCGGTTTGATTGGCCTTTCACCCCCAGCCACAGGTCATCCGCTAATTTTTCAACATTAGTCGGTTCGGTCCTCCAGTTAGTGTTACCCAACCTTCAACCTGCCCATGGCTAGATCACCGGGTTTCGGGTCTATACCTTGCAACTTGACGCCCAGTTAAGACTCGGTTTCCCTGCGGCTCCCCTATTCGGTTAACCTTGCTACAAAATATAAGTCGCTGACCCATTATACAAAAGGTACGCAGTCACCCCACCCCAAAGCACTCACCGCTTGTTTTGTGTGTTGGGCGTCGCAAAAGACGCGCCGCCACCGCGATGCTGCTGTTGCGGTGCCTTCATCACCAGAGAATGCTTTGGTGGTGGGGCTCCCACTGCTTGTACGTACACGGTTTCAGGTTCTGTTTCACTCCCCTCGCCGGGGTTCTTTTCGCCTTTCCCTCACGGTACTGGTTCACTATCGGTCAGTCAGGAGTATTTAGCCTTGGAGGATGGTCCCCCCATCTTCAGACAGGATATCTCGTGTCCCGCCCTACTCGTCGAACTCACAGCACGTGCATTTTCGTGTACGGGACTGTCACCCTGTACCGTGCGACTTTCCAGACGCTTCCACTGATGCACAAACTGATTCAGGTTCTGGGCTCTTCCCCGTTCGCTCGCCGCTACTGGGGGAATCTCGGTTGATTTCTTTTCCTCGGGGTACTGAGATGTTTCAGTTCCCCCGGTTCGCCTCATGCCACTATGTATTCATGTCATGATAGTGTGTCGGAACACACTGGGTTTCCCCATTCGGGTATCGTCGGCTATAACGGTTCATATCACCTTGCCGACGCTTTTCGCAGATTAGCACGCCCTTCATCGCCTCTGACTGCCTAGGCATCCACCGTGTACGCTTAGTCGCTTAACCTCACAACCCGAAGGTGTCTTTTTCATGAAGAGCAAGACCACCTCGCGCTGCAATTATTTGAGAGACTCTGATACAGCAACATCCCCGCCATCAAGGCCAGGTTTCGCTGTATCGTTTCAATTTTCAGCTTGTTCCAGATTGTTAAAGAGCAAATAACATAAACCTGACTATCGCTAATCAGCTTTAGGTTATCGTTGACCGTGCCTTTCACCCACTGTCATTTTTGGCGTCCCCTAGGGGATTCGAACCCCTGTTACCGCCGTGAAAGGGCGGTGTCCTAGGCCTCTAGACGAAGGGGACACATCATGTCGGCTTCGCAGACGCGCGCTCTGTTTTCATCAGACAATCTGTGTGAGCACTTCACATTACCACTATCTTTGGTAAGGAGGTGATCCAACCGCAGGTTCCCCTACGGTTACCTTGTTACGACTTCACCCCAGTCATGAATCACAAAGTGGTAAGCGCCCTCCCGAAGGTTAAGCTACCTACTTCTTTTGCAACCCACTCCCATGGTGTGACGGGCGGTGTGTACAAGGCCCGGGAACGTATTCACCGTAGCATTCTGATCTACGATTACTAGCGATTCCGACTTCATGGAGTCGAGTTGCAGACTCCAATCCGGACTACGACGCACTTTATGAGGTCCGCTTGCCCTCGCGAGTTCGCTTCTCTTTGTATGCGCCATTGTAGCACGTGTGTAGCCCTACTCGTAAGGGCCATGATGACTTGACGTCATCCCCACCTTCCTCCGGTTTATCACCGGCAGTCTCCCTTGAGTTCCCGCCATTACGCGCTGGCAACAAAGGATAAGGGTTGCGCTCGTTGCGGGACTTAACCCAACATTTCACAACACGAGCTGACGACAGCCATGCAGCACCTGTCTCTCAGTTCCCGAAGGCACGAGTCTGTCTCCAGTCTCTTCTGAGGATGTCAAGAGTAGGTAAGGTTCTTCGCGTTGCATCGAATTAAACCACATGCTCCACCGCTTGTGCGGGCCCCCGTCAATTCATTTGAGTTTTAACCTTGCGGCCGTACTCCCCAGGCGGTCGACTTAACGCGTTAGCTCCGAAAGCCACGGCTCAAGGCCACAACCTTCAAGTCGACATCGTTTACAGCGTGGACTACCAGGGTATCTAATCCTGTTTGCTCCCCACGCTTTCGCACCTGAGCGTCAGTCTTCGTCCAGGGGGCCGCCTTCGCCACCGGTATTCCTCCAGATCTCTACGCATTTCACCGCTACACCTGGAATTCTACCCCCCCTCTACGAGACTCTAGTCTGTCAGTTTTGAATGCAGTTCCCAGGTTAAGCCCGGGGATTTCACATCCAACTTAACAGACCGCCTGCGTGCGCTTTACGCCCAGTCATTCCGATTAACGCTTGCACCCTCCGTATTACCGCGGCTGCTGGCACGGAGTTAGCCGGTGCTTCTTCTGCGGGTAACGTCAATGAAACACTCTATTAAAGTGCTCCCCTTCCTCCCCGCTGAAAGTACTTTACAACCCGAAGGCCTTCTTCATACACGCGGCATGGCTGCATCAGGGTTTCCCCCATTGTGCAATATTCCCCACTGCTGCCTCCCGTAGGAGTCTGGACCGTGTCTCAGTTCCAGTGTGGCTGGTCATCCTCTCAGACCAGCTAGAGATCGTCGCCTAGGTGAGCCATTACCTCACCTACCAGCTAATCCCATCTGGGTTCATCCAATGGCGTGAGGCCCTAAGGTCCCCCACTTTGGTCTTGCGACGTCATGCGGTATTAGCTACCGTTTCCAGTAGTTATCCCCCTCCATCAGGCAGATCCCCAGACATTACTCACCCGTCCGCCGCTCGCCGGCGGGGAAGCAAGCTTCCCCCCCCGCTGCCGCTCGACTTGCATGTGTTAGGCCTGCCGCCAGCGTTCAATCTGAGCCATGATCAAACTCTTCAATTTAAGATTTGTTTGATATGCTTCTGAAGAAGCGATGCTCAAAGAATTTATAACTGTTTATTCGTAATGAATTTACTGTCAGTCACTCTTCAAGTCTTTTCGTATTGATTACGATAGGGTCCTGTGAGTGCCCACACAGATTGTCTGATTATATTGTTAAAGAGCGTTCGTCGCGGCACTGCCGCTGACGTGAGGTCGCGTATATTACGCTATCCTCTTGCAGAGTCAACGAATAATTCGTTTTTCCCCGCCTGACTCGGCGTTGTGTTGTCCACCAGCACCGGGTCAGTGGAGGCGCATTATAGGCACTTCTCCTGGCCTGACAAGGGGTAATTGCAAAAAAAATCACAAGTGCGTTTTTTTTTCACCGATACGCGGGAATAAACCACGTTATGCTGATCTTTTCGGTGCTTATAGCGGAGTATATGCGGAGAATGACTTACCGTTTACCAACGGATTCCCGAACTATCAATTCTGGTGTAAGAACCAGGACATTCGGCTCAGTATCAGGATGTTCCAACCGATGTAGTAGCGTATCTATCGCCAGTTCACCCAGCTCATCCTTTGGCTGATGAATCGTCGTCAAAGGCGGTGACATATAACGGGCCAGCTCAATATCATCATAACCTACGACAGACATATCATCAGGAACAGAGAGCCCCGCCTGATACAAAGCATGGTAAACACCAACAGCCATTGCATCATTACTGGTAAATACGGCATCAGGTCGATCTTTTAACAGCAGCAGTTGCTGCATAGCGCGAAAGCCAGTTTCGAACTCAAAATCACCAACCATCACATAGTCATCAAAAACGGATAATCCAGCCTGATTCATCGCATTGCGATACCCCACAAGTCGGTTATAGGCGGTTGTCTTATCTTGTGGCCCGGCAATACAGGCTATTTTCTGGTAGCCTTGCGAAATAAGATAGTTTGTTGCCATCTCTCCACCCTGTAGAGAGTTGTCCTTAATGACGTCACTGCTCCCTTCAAAAGGTGCCCAGTCCATCATCACAGTAGGTATTGACGGGTAGCGGCGAAGAATGTCCGGTGACGGCATATAACTTTCAGTGCACATAAGCAGTAATCCATCGACCCGCTTTTGCAGCAATGTTTCTAAACTGCGGCTCATGCGGTCATGATCACCTTCGGTATTACATAGAATCAGACTATATCCGCGTTCATAACAACAACGCTCTACGCCACGCACTACTTCAGCATAAAACGGGTTGCTACTGGCGGTGAGTAACATTCCAATAGTTCTGGTCTGATTGATCTTAAGACTGCGAGCCACCGCCGACGGCGCATAATTCAACTGATCGACCACATTCATCACTTTGTTACGAATTGCATCGCTGACAAAGCGATTGTTATTGATAACGTGGGAAACGGTTGAAGTCGAGACCCCGGCGAGACGGGCAACATCTTTCATTGTGGTCAAAGATCACCCCTGTGCTTGCAAGAAAGCATCGATCTCTTCACGCCATGGTACTGAGGGTTGCGCGCCATAACGTGTCACGGCAATAGCGGCAGCAGCA
The DNA here is from genome assembly GCA_030388725.1 of Prodigiosinella aquatilis. Classification (NCBI taxonomy): domain Bacteria; kingdom Pseudomonadati; phylum Pseudomonadota; class Gammaproteobacteria; order Enterobacterales; family Pectobacteriaceae; genus Prodigiosinella; species Prodigiosinella aquatilis. The sequence goes on along the minus strand of CP128857.1, from coordinate 11,633 downwards.
TGAGCAAACCTCACCGCGGTCGCCATAGGCTGTTTTTCCAGTAACGCAGTCACTAACGCACCGTTGAACGTATCACCAGCGGCGATAGTATCAACCGCTTTCACGCGGAAACCAGGAATACGTTGTCCCTGCCCCTGTTCACTCAACCAGACGCCACGACTTCCTAATGTGATCAGTACCGTTTTAATACCTTTACCGTGCAATACCTGGGCAGCTCGCTGAGCGTCTTCTTCCGTTTCAACAGCAACACCAGTCAGGATCTGCGCTTCAGTTTCATTAGGCGTAATCATATCCACCAGCGATAACAACTCGTCTGGAAGATGACAAGCAGGTGCAGGGTTAAGAATAACCTGCGTTCCCTGTTCATGTGCCAGCCTGGCAGCGGCAGTAACAGTTTCCAACGGAGATTCCAACTGCATTAACAACGCCGATGCATCAATGATTTTTTGCTGATACAACTTGAGGTACGCTGGTGTGACGGCAGCGTTGGCTCCGGCATGAATACCGATCATATTCTCAGCTTCGCCATTAACGAAAATCAGCGCGACACCTGTCGTCTCTCCGGATATCTTTTCTACAGCAGAAACATCAATATTGTCGCTGACAAGCTGCTGACGAACGCGAGTACCAATATCATCATCACCCACGCAGGCGATAAAAGAAATAACTGCTCCACTACGTCCGGCAGCTACAGCCTGATTGGCACCTTTACCACCAAATGCCACACCATATTGCTTACCGATCACCGTTTCACCCGGCCGGGGAAACTGCTCGAGATTCAGAATATGGTCCGCATTGATACTGCCCAATACTACCAGCTTGCCTGATTTCATTACGTAAAACCCCAAAGTTAATCGTGTGCCACTCAGTCAGAGTGGCACACCGCACCGCTTTTTATTATTTGGTAACCAATTTCAGATCAACAGGAATGATGGCCTGTACTTTTTCGCCTTTCAGCACTCTATCCGCAGTTTCAACACCGATCACGCCGATCTGATCCGGACGTTGAGCTACAGTCGCTGCCATTTTGCCACTTTCAACCGCTTTAATGCCGTCTGCCGTACCGTCAAAGCCAACAACCATGACGCCATTTTTACCCGCAATCTGCAACGCACGAATTGCACCCAATGCCATTTCGTCATTCTGAGCGAATACAGCTTGTACATTAGGATGCGCCGTCAGCAAGTTCTGCATTACATTCAGACCTTTGGTACGATCGAAGTCAGCTGGCTGGCTGGCCAGAATGACAAACTTGTTTTTCTCGGCTGATTTCATAAAGCCAGCACCACGTTCACGTGCGGCAGAAGTCCCGGCAAGACCTTCCAGTTGAATAACTTTGGCACCTTCGCCCAGTTTTCTAGCGATAAAATCGCCAGCAATTTTACCGCCGAATGTGTTATCAGAAGCGACATGACTCACGACTTCACCACTGGCAGCAACACGGTCTAGCGTTATCACTGGAATCTTGGCCTTATTAGCCATTTTAACGGCGTTGCCCACGGCGTCAGAATCAGTCGGGTTGATCAGTAACACTTTGGTACCACGCACGGTTAAATCCTGCACGTTGGCCAGTTCTTTAGCTGGATTGTTTTGAGAGTCCAGTACAACCAGGTTATAACCCAGTTTATCCGCTTCTTTTTGCGCTCCGTCTTTCAATGAAACAAAGAAAGGGTTATTTAACGTAGAAATCACCAGGGCAATAGTATCCTTTGCCATAGCGTTGGTACTGACCGTAGCACTCAGAGCAATAGCGGAAACTAGAGTAGCAAGCTTCTTTAAATTCATATCTCAATTCCTGTGTGAATGAAGGTTATTTACTGCTTTTGTTATCTACCAAAACCGCCAGCAAAATAACGACTGCCTTGACGATCATCTGATAGTAAGAAGAAACACCTAATAGATTTAGTCCGTTATTCAAAAACCCTAAAATCAGGGCACCAATTAACGTTCCAAAGACACGCCCTTTACCACCAGACAAACTGGTACCACCCAGCACAACCGCCGCAATGGCGTCCAGCTCATAACCCGTCCCTGCCGTTGGCTGAGCCGAAGACAAACGAGCAACTTCGATGATACCCGCCAGCGCCGATAACAGACCGCACAATGAATAGACGACAATTTTAACCTTGTCGACACTGATCCCTGAAAGACGGGTCGCCGCTTCATTACCACCCAACGCATAGATATAACGCCCAATGCGGGTATGGTGCAGCATGTACCAGGCAGCAAGGAATACCACCGCCATAATCCAGATTGGCGTAGGTACACCTAAAGGACGTCCGATGCCAAACCAGCCTAACGCATCTGCTTGTGCAGAAAAACCGGTATTAATAGGACTTCCACTGGTATACACCATGGTGACACCACGCAGCAGCATCATCATCACCAGCGTAGCGATAAACGCCTGAACCCGACCTTTGGCGACAATAACACCAGTACCGGCACCAATCACTGCCCCGAGTGCCAACGCACTGAATATAGCAACCAGTGCATTGATTTCCATCCCGACAATTGAAGCGGCAACAGCGCCAGTCAGCGCCAATAGCGAACCGACGGAAAGATCAATACCCGATGTCAGGATAACCAGCGTCATTCCCACAGCCATGATGGCGTTAACAGAAGTTTGCTGCAGAATATTGAACAGATTATTCAGCGTAAAAAAATTGGGACTCATCGAAGAAACCACAGCGATAAGAATCAACAGGGCAATCAACGATTTTTGTTCCAGCAGCCACTCTTTGCTGAACCAGCGTTTTGCTGTAACAGATTGGGAATTCATATGTGATTTACTCCTGCTTTGCGCCGTATTGCTTACCAACAGCCGCAGCCATCAGCGTTTCCTGGGTAGCTTGCTCAATCGGGAATTCACCGCTCAGGCAGCCTTCATGCATAACAATAATGCGATCGCTAATACCTAAAATTTCAGGCATTTCCGATGACACCAGAATGATACTCAGCCCTTCTTGTTTGAATTGATTGATTAGCTGATAGATCTCCTTCTTTGCCCCAACATCCACACCGCGGGTTGGTTCATCAAGGATCAAGATTTTCGGTCGCGTCATCAAACCACGGGCAATGGCGACCTTCTGCTGGTTACCACCGGACAACAGACCGATAGTCTGCTCCATTGTCGGCGTACGAATATTGAACATCCGGATAAAATCACTGACCGCCTGTTGTTCCTCGGCATGCTTGAGTGAACCACCTTTTCGGCTAAAGTAACGTAATGCCGTCAACGACATATTCTCTTTCACCGACATGCCTAACACCAAACCATCACGTTTGCGGTCTTCAGAAATGTAGACGATCCCATTTACCAACCCATCTTGTGGCGAATGGGTAATAATTTCACGCCCATCAAGGAACACAGAACCGTGGGTACGGGGTAATGCGCCATAAAGAATTTTCATCAACTCGGTACGGCCGGCACCCATCAATCCCGCTACACCAAGAATTTCACCTTTACGCAGCGAAAAGCTTACATTTTTTGCGCCGGGACCAGAAAGCTCAGTCACCTGCAAGCGCACGTCACCGGGTGCCTGATCAAGCCGAGGATATTGATCTTCCAACTTGCGGCCCACCATCATTTCGATAAGAGCGTCTTCCTGTAAATCATTGACCGGGCTCTCCCCGATAAACTGACCGTCACGGAATACCGTGACGTCGTCGCAGATTTCAAAGATTTCTTTCAGGCGATGAGAGATGTAAACAATGCCGCAACCATGGGACTGAAGCTCTTTAATCACTTTGAACAGCGAGGCCGTTTCAGTATCCGTCAACGCATCGGTCGGTTCATCCATAATGATGACTTTGGATTCGAAGCTTAATACCTTGGCAATCTCCACCATTTGTTGCTCACCAATGGAGAGATCTCCCACCAGACGACGGCTGTCATAACGCAGATTAAGACGCTGAAGCAGTTTATTTGCCTCAGCGTACATCTGCGCCCAGTCGATACGACCAAAACGATTAGTAAATTCACGACCCAAAAAAATATTTTCTGCAATCGTCAGTTGAGGAATCAGGTTTAACTCCTGATGAATAATCCCTATACCCGCTTCCTGAGATGCTTTAGGGCCGCTGAAATCCACCTCCTTGCCCAGAAAATGAATACTACCCGCATCTTTACGATAGATACCGGTCAGTACTTTCATCATGGTGGACTTACCGGCGCCATTTTCTCCCACCAACGCCATTACTTTACCGGGATAGACATTCAGGGCTGCGCCTGAGAGTGCCTTCACACCGGGGAAGGTTTTGGTGATGCCTTGCAATTGCAGTAAAGGTTCCATCTATGCCTCAGAACGTTACGCCAGCACAAAGGATCACATTCGCATAGGGAGAGCACTCTCCGCTGCGAATGATAGCCCGGCTTTTTCCACTTTGTTTTTTAAAATCTTCATGGCTTATGTAATGCAATGAAATTAAGTTTCCCTGGTGTAGCTCAAGTTGTTTTAAATGATTAAGCAATGCGTCATGGAGTTGTGGATTTTTCTCGATAATTTCTTCGGCCAGAATGGCTGCCTCAACCTGCATCTCTGTTGTTACCACTTCAAGTATCTGCAAAAAAGTAGGTACATTGTGGGTTAATGCCAGATCGATACGGGTCGTTATTTCCGGAATGGGTAAACCCGCGTCCCCAATCACAATTTGATCGGTATGCCCAAGCCGGGAAATCACAGAAGAAACTTCGGAATTTAGCAACGCACCTTTTTTCATATTCTCATCCTAACAGCGAAACGTTTCGCTTTCAGGATAGTGTAAAAAAACATCGCAAGAAGGCAACGATAATATTATCAAAATGTGATCATCATCGAAACGTTTCGCTTGTTCAACAAAAGTAAGAACTGTAGCGTCTGAATATGAAAAGTGATGCGTTAATCGTCTGGTAAGCAGTAAGACTGATAATTATGGATTAATAAAATAACCGTGCCGGGGATGGCACGGTTCGCACAGATAGGGTGTATTCACATCATTTTTACGTTCGACTTACTTATCATATTTCCACCTGAATACCCAATTCAATCAATCGGTTAGGTGGTATTTCAAACTGATCAGCAGCGCGTAGCGCATTACGGCTCAGCATCATGAACAATTTACCACGCAAGCGCAGATACCATGGACGTTTCCCCATACTCAACGATTCATTAGACAGGAAAAAAGTGGTTTCCATCATTTGACAGGTTAAGCCATCTTGCCAGCAACGGTGGAAGACCTCTTCCACATTAGGTGTTTCACGCCAACCGTAACTGGCAATCACACGCCAGAATGAGGCGGACAGCTGCTCCACTGATACCCGTTTGGCATTATGTACATAAGGCGCATCTTCCGTCCTGATGGTCATCAATACTACGCGTTCATGCAATATCTTGTTATGTTTCAGGTTATGCAACAGTGCAAAAGGAATCACATGAGTAGCGCGGGAGAGATAGACAGCGGTTCCTGGCACGCGCACTGGCGGATTCTTCTCCAGTGAAACAATCATCGCATCCAGTGAGTTTCCATGCTCATGAATACGACGCAACAAGCCAAAGCGTTCGCTTTTCCAGGTCGTCATGATGATAAACATCACCAATCCCAACGTCAGAGGTAGCCAGCCACCGGAAATAATCTTGCTCATATTAGCCAGGAACATAGGCAAATCGATCATCAATAATACGACAAGTAACAACCACACCAGATAGCGATACCAGTGCCAGTTTTTGATTGCCACGGTACAGGAAAGAATACTGGTCAACACCATCGTACCCGTCACCGCGATACCATATGCGGCCGCCAGATTACTGGAGTGTTCAAAGCTGACAATCACAATGACCACAGCGATATATAACAACCAGTTAACTGCCGGAATATAAATCTGCCCGGATTCCATGTCAGAGGTATGAACAATACGCATTGGTGGTAAATAGCCAAGTCGAACCGCCTGACGAGTTAAGGAAAACACGCCGGAAATAACTGCCTGAGATGCAATGATGGTTGCCAAGGTTGCCAGAATCAATAACGGTATCAATGCCCAGTCAGGTGCCAGAAGGAAAAATGGGTTTTTGATGGCATCAGGGTCTTTCAGCAGTAACGCCCCTTGCCCGAAATAATTCAACACTAGTGAAGGCAGCACCGCCGAAAACCAGGCAATTCGAATGGGTAATTTACCAAAGTGCCCCATATCGGCATAAAGAGCTTCCACCCCGGTAATAGCAAGTACCACGGCACCAAGCGCGAAAAAAGCCACCAACTTATATTCAATAAAAAAGTTAATCGCCCATTTAGGATTCAGCGCCTGTAACACTTCCGGATTGGCGATAACACCGCGGGCACCAAGAATTCCCAGAGACAAAAACCACAGTAACATCACTGGGGCAAACAATTTTCCCACGCTTCCTGTTCCATGTTTCTGAATCATAAACAACAACGTCAGTACAACAACGGAAATGGGGATAATGTAAGAATCCAGAGAAGGGGCAGCAATATCCAGACCTTCAATCGCTGACAGCACTGAAATAGCCGGTGTAATAACAACCTCTCCATAAAAAAAACTGCCACCGATCAAGCCCATGATCACTAGCACAGAGGTCATTCGATCTGATGTGTTTCGCCCGGCGAGAGACATTAACGTCAGTATGCCACCTTCACCCGCATTATCCGCACGCATCACATAGGTGAGATATTTCAGGGACACGACCAGAATCAAAAGCCAAAAAATCAGAGAGAGAAAACCGAATACGGAATCAGGTTCGACCCCAAAACCAAATTGTCCGGACAGACACTCTCGAAGCGTATACAGAGGGCTGGTACCAATATCACCATAGACCACCCCAATCGCAGCCAGCGTTATTGCCGGAAGTGAACGTTTATGTTCAGAACTCATAAACCTTGTCTTCTGTTATTAATTTATTAACGAATCGGACCATTCCTGGTTGCACTAGCCCGAAAACGCACAGTATGCACAAATCGCCGCAAAAACCTATTTTTTAAATTACCGTTTGCCTATTTGGTAAGGAACCTTTATTGATTAACATCACTAACAGTGCCAATAATCAACAAACAGAGTATGAGTAAAAAGTAGTCTTTTGACGTTTATTTTTGCACTTCCTGGCTGCAACACACGGGAACGATGGATTAATTATGATACAGCCCACAGCACTGGCTGACAGAATTGCTCGACTCAGCCACGCCCTTGAACACGGTCTTTATGAACGGCAGCACGCCATTCGTCTATGCCTTCTGGCTGCGCTAAGCGGCGAGAGCGTCTTTTTATTAGGCCCTCCCGGGATAGCAAAGAGTCTGATAGCCAGGCGTCTTAAATATGCCTTTAAACACGCTATTGCCTTTGAATATCTGATGACTCGCTTCTCTACACCAGAAGAAGTATTCGGTCCGCTATCTATTCAGGCATTGAAAGATGAAGGACGCTATCAGCGTTTGACTACCGGTTATCTGCCGGAAGCTGAAATCGTCTTTCTGGATGAAATATGGAAAGCGGGCCCCGCCATTCTAAACACCTTACTAACAGCAATAAATGAACGCCGTTTTCGCAATGGTAATAGTGAAGATCCCATTCCTATGCGTTTATTGGTTACCGCATCCAATGAATTACCTGAAGCCGACAACAGCCTGGAAGCATTGTATGACCGCATGCTCATCCGCCTGTGGCTTGATCGGGTGCAGGACAAACATAATTTCCTCGCATTACTCACCAGCAACAGTAATGACAACGAAAATCCGGTCAGCACTGGGCTTAGCGTCAGCGATGAAGAATACCACCAATGGCAGTCCGATATCGATAACATCCCCTTACCGGGGATTTGTTTTGAGCTGATTTACCAATTACGCCAACAACTGGAAACGCAGGAAAACGCCCCTTATATCTCTGATCGGCGATGGAAAAAAGCAATTCGCCTGTTGAAAGCCTGTGCCTTTTTCAGTGGTCGTGAATCAATTACATCTGTGGATATCATCCTGCTAAAAGACTGTTTATGGCACGATCTTGACTCACTCCATCTAGTGGAGCAACAGTTAGAGTTGTTGATGACTGAACAATCCTATCAACAAAGGACACTATTGTTCCGGTTGCAGCAATTAAATACAAAGCGTCAGCAATACCAGCAACAACAGAGTGAGTTGCAGGCATTCAGAGTTGAAAAACAAGGTTCTTTCTTTGGCAGAACACCACATTACACGCTACCTGATAGCATAACAACGCCGACACTCACGTTGGTACTGCAAAAACCGTTGATTATCAAGGATCACACCGTAACCCATGTGATTATAGACAGAGAAAAATTAACCAGTTGGTTGCAAAAAGGTGGCGAAATCCGCGGTAAACTGAATAACGTAGGGTTTAGTCAGCCGTTGGATATGCTGGTGGACGAACATCAGTATCTGATCATCAGGGATATCAGCTTACAAAGTTCAATTTTATCGCTACCAGATAAAATAAATTGTACTCTGCCGGAAGATATCGCTCAGGAATACGAAACGCTGAAAATTCAATTACAGGAACAACGGCGACTATTTGAACGACATCAACCTTGTTTGTTTGTCCCTAAAGAGTGGTTGGCAAAGATTGAAGAAAGTCTGCAACAGGTCAATGAACAGATAGAACAGTCACAACGGGAGTAAAAACAATGCTGACGCTGGAATCTTTAGAGATGCTATTGTCCATTGATGAAAACGATCTGTTGGATGATCTCATTGCCACACTGCTGGCTACGCCTCAGTTTGTGATGTATTTCGAAAAGTATCCTCGTCTGAAAAAAGCACTATTGAACGACCTTCCAATGTGGAAGGATAACCTCAAACAACGGTTGCGCAGCACTCAGACGCCTCCAGATCTGGAAAAAGAGTTCAATTGTTATCAAAACACTCGGTTAGCCAGCAGCCAGACATTTCAAGCCAGTCTACCTAAAATAATGTCTATGCTGAACACGGTAGATTCACCGTTTTTCTCTCCAGCAGATAAACTGATTAACACACCCGAACGCCAGATTGAACAAAAAATAACCAGTGGTTTGCACTCCTTATTTATGCAGCGATGGCATGTCAGTCTGACATTGCAAACACTGACCCTGCACCAGCAGATAATGGAACAGGAACGGGATAATCTGCTGGATGAACTACAGCGGCGTTTAACACTGAGCGGAGCGCTAGAACCCATTCTGGCTGAAAATGAAACAGCCGCTGGTCGGTTGTGGGATCTCAGTGCCAGTAAGCTGATAAAAACCGATCTCAAAGCGCTGCTGGATATTGGCAACTTCCTGAAACAACAGCCTGAACTACAACGTTTGGCGGAAAGACTGGGTCGCAGCCAGGAAACCAAATCTATCCTGAGTCACGATGCGCAAAAAGAGGAATTCCGAGTGATGGTTCGGGAACTCGCCACCCTGCCCGAACAGGTGAACGGTATTCATCAGAGCGACGATATTCTGCGGCTATTACCCACCGAACTCTCCACCGTGGGTATCGACGAACTGGAATACGAATTTTACCGGCGACTCATGGAACACCAACTATTGACCTATCGCCTGCAGGGCGAAAATTGGCGTGAAAAAACAGTAGAACGACCCGTAACCCATCAACAGAATGAACAACAACCTCGAGGGCCATTTATCGTCTGTGTCGATACTTCTGGTTCTATGGGGGGATTTAACGAACGCTGCGCAAAAGCATTTTGTCTGGCTTTGATGCGAGTGGCTCTGGCGGATAATCGCCGTTGTTATATTATGTTGTTCTCTAACGAGATAATAAGTTATGAATTGACTTCAGCAGACGGAATTGAACAGGCAATTCGTTTTCTTAATCAAACATTTCGCGGCGGTACTGATCTAACGAACTGTATAACAACACTAATGGATAAAATGAACGATTCATCATGGCGGGATGCCGATGCCGTCGTTATTTCTGATTTTATTGCTCAGAGACTGCCTGACGACGTCATCAATAAGGTCAGACATCGCCAACAACAACTTCATCACCGTTTCCACGCTGTCGCTATGTCCGATCACGGCAAGCCCGGAATATTACGGATATTCGATCATATCTGGCGCTTCGATACCGGCTTGAAAAGCCGTCTTTTGCGTCGTTTCCATCATGAAAAAAAATAATTCGTTGCTTATTACTTATAAACAAGTTTCAGCATTTATTGTGCTTATTGTTTAATGGACTCACTCTTTCTTTAACGAAAAAAAAATTATTCGCTATAAACATTGATCAATCATACTGTAAGCAGTAAATGCACCCAAACAGTAAGCAAAGAGTCTATTTCATGGCCGACACTTATTCCCTTGATGACCTTGATCGCGGCATTCTTAGTGTATTAATGGATAATGCCCGAACACCTTATGCCGAACTGGCAAAGCAGTTTGCCGTCAGCCCGGGAACCATTCACGTACGAGTAGAAAAGATGAAACAGGCTGGTATCATTATAGGTACCCGACTTGATGTGAACCCTAAACAGCTGGGGTACGATGTGTGCTGTTTCATCGGCATTATTCTGAAAAGTGCCAAAGACTATCCTTCAGCACTGGAAAAACTGAACAATCTGGAAGAAGTGGTAGAGGCTTATTACACCACGGGTCATTACAGTATCTTTATTAAGGTCATGTGCCGTTCCATCGACGCCTTACAACATGTACTTATCAACAAGATCCAAACAATTGATGAAATTCAGTCCACAGAAACACTGATCTCACTACAGAACCCGATCATGCGCACCATTGCTCCTTGATACTTTATTCTTATCCCCCGATTGTCCACAGGTAGATCCCACAAAAATCACAGCGTACAATGTCTCGTCTTTAATCAGGTGAGATCATGTATGACTGACATAACCCTTATCAGCGGCAGTACACTCGGTAGTGCGGAGTATGTAGCCGAACATTTGGAAGAGTTATTGAAAAAAAAGGGGTTTTCCACCGTTATGCTACATGGGCCTGATCTGAATGAAATTCCGGACAACGGTTTGTGGTTGGTTGTCACATCGACTCATGGCGCAGGTGATATCCCTGATAACTTACAGCCGCTGTTTGAAGCACTGGAAGAACAAAAACCCGATCTGTCCCAGGTTCGTTTTGGTGCCATTGGTATAGGCAGTAAAGAATATGACACATTCTGCGGTGCGATAATCACCGTTGATCATCTATTACAGGATCGAGGCGCAAAAAGGATCGGTGATCTCCTGATGATCGACATAACCCAACATGAAATTCCGGAAGATCCCGCAGAAGAATGGTTGGGATCATGGGTTAATTTACTCAGATAGCTTATTTATACAGCAGTTAACTGTGGATAAAACACTTAAAAAGCAGGGTAAAACCCGTAGTTATCCCAATAACAACGTTAGATTGTTTTTTAATCTGTGCATAACTAGAGGTTTAGATCCCAGCTTATACTGTCTGGGATCACCGATCATTCACAACTAGTGATCAACAGTAATCGATTGATCTCATTAAAGGATCATGCCTTATCCACAGAACATGTCGATCCTAATAAGAGATCTAATAAGAAGATCTTTAAATAAAAAGATCTTTCTTTAATTACACGACGATCCAACACATTTGGTCATTAGCATAAACTTGAGTAGAATCCCTCACCCAAGGTTAGTAACGATCATTCGCAACCACTCGAGGTGTAGTACC